>QCJW01000009.1 GCA_003215775.1 Prochlorococcus sp. AG-409-G20 | reverse complement strand
ACTAAACAAACCTACTTCTGAGTCAATTAAGGCCATAACGGGTATTTTTTCTAAAAGAGGCTTGAATCGACCTTTTTCCTTTAGAGCATTTTGGAACGTGTTCGATTGAAGACCTTCTAGATGCTTGGGAGCAGTTCCTCCTCCTATCCATAGGCCTCCAAGGCTTAATTCGTGGAGGGCTAAGTCTCCAGCAGCTGATCCATAAGCACTTAGCCAAAGTTCTAAGACTTCATTCATTAAACGATCTCCTCCTGATGCTGCCTTGCTAGCTATTGCAGGCAGATCAATGTTTGCAGAGTTCTTAGGGGTCCAATCCTGTGCGATTTTTCGTAGAGGGTGATTTATTGCGTCCAACTGGCTTGTTCTCCATTTAGCTATATATCCCAGACCTCTGCCACTAACAACTCTTTCTATTGACAACCTATTGAGTCCAAGATGAGTTTTTAACCATTGTGCGAGTTCCCATTCTTTTTCTGATCTTGGTGAAAATTCTCTATGTCCGCCTTCGCTTGGGAGAACATGTATACCGTTATTTGTAATAAGACCCCTAGCTATTCCTAGGCCAGTTCCAGCACCTATAATTGCATTAAATCCATTTATATCTCTTTTGCTCTTGTTAACCTGAAGATTGACAAATTGAGATTTATTTAAGAATGGAAGCCCATATATTAATACGCTAAAATCATTTATGATTTCAAGTTTCTTTAGCTTTGCGGAGGAACAAATGTCATTCTGATTAATATTCCAATCTAGGTTTGTAATTTTTGTATGTCCATTAGAAACGGGTCCAGCTACTCCTATACACCCATGACTAGGATGTTCTATACCTCCAGGTAAATTCGCAAGAAAATGATTAATAATTTCTTCTAGAGACGACCATTCTTTAGAGTGATAATGAGATTGATGTAACTTTTTAGGCTCTTCGCCCCAATTGAAAATTGCTAAGAGTGTTTTAGTCCCACCAAGATCTCCAGCAAGTAAACTTTGAGGTTGTTCAGATTTGGTCTTTTCTATTAGTGTAAACATGTATAAATTATTCAAGCAGAATACTTCTGTAAAATAAAATTATTATAATCAGGATTTTATTTAGTCCCATAATAGTTGACTACTCTTGAGGAGAAACCTGTTTCCCTAAATTGTTAATGGATTTTTCTAAAGTTGAAACCAACTCCGAATAGTTCAGTATGCCTAGGTCTTTTCCCTCTCTGCTTCTTAGTGAAACCTTTTGAGAATGTTGTTCCTTATCACCAATTATTGCCATGAAAGGAATTTTTTGAATTGTGTGTTCTCGTATTTTGAAGCCTATTTTTTCATTTCGAATATCTATTTGTACACGATAACCTTCCTTCTTTAACTGACTAGCTAATAGTTGACAAGCATCTGAGTTCCTATCTGTTATGCCCATGATAACTACCTGTGTTGGAGCAATCCAGGCAGGAAAGTTGCCTGCATAGTGTTCAATTAATATACCTATGAAGCGTTCAAATGAGCCTAGTATTGCTCTATGAAGCATTACTGGAACTTTTCTTTCGCCATTCTCATCTATATAAGAGGCATCTAATCTTTTTGGCATGGAGAAATCTACCTGAATAGTCCCACATTGCCAAATCCTTCCTAAACAATCTCTTAGAGAGAATTCTATTTTTGGACCATAGAATGCTCCTTCTCCTGGAAGAACTTCCCAATCTAGATTCTTAGTGGTTAGAGCATCTGCAAGTGACTTTTCAGATTTATCCCAAATTTCATCACTTCCTACTCTATTCTCAGGTCTTGTGGACAGCTTGATTTCAATATCATTAAAGCCAAAAGATTCATATACTTTAAATACAATGTCAATGAAACTTGAAACTTCTTGTTGGATTTGATTCTCCGTGCAAAAAATATGAGCGTCATCTTGAGTAAAGTTTCTTACTCTCATTAACCCATGTAGTGAACCGGAAGGTTCATTGCGGTGACAAGATCCAAATTCTGCCAGTCTAATTGGCAAATCTCTATAGCTTTTTAAGCCTTGGTTGAAAATTTGTACATGGCAAGGACAATTCATTGGCTTTATTGCATACACTCTGTTCTCTGAAGATGTAGTAAACATATCTTCTTTAAATTTCTCCCAGTGGCCAGACTTCTCCCAAAGACTTTTATCTACTGCCTGTGGTGTTTTAATTTCTTCGTATCCATTCATAGATAGTATTTTACGGATATATTGTTCAAGAACTTGATAGATTGACCATCCATTTGGATGCCAGAAAACCATTCCTGGTGATTCTTCTTGAGTATGGAAGAGTGATAATTTTTTCGCGATTTTTCTATGATCTCTTTTCTCTGCTTCGGCAACTCTATTTAAATAGGATTTCAAATCCTTAGAATTTGCCCAGGCTGTTCCATAAATTCTTTGAAGCATAGTATTTTCTGAATTTCCTCGCCAATATGCACCAGATATTTTCATTAACTTGAATGCTCTTAAATGCCTAGTATTAGGTACATGAGGACCTCGGCACATATCTGTATACTCTTGATGATGATATAGCTTGATTATTTCATTCTCTGGAATATCATTTATTATCTCGACTTTATAATCTTCTCTCCTCGCCTTGAATGTTTCAGTTGCTTTCTTCTTTGATACGATTTCAACAATAATATCATAATCCGATTTTATAAGTTGTTCTATTCTTTCTTGTATTTTTTCTAGGTCTTCTGGTGTAAAACTTCTATTATATTCAATGTCATAGTAGTAACCATCCTCAATTACAGGACCTATTGCCATCTTGGCTTCAGGATACAATTGTTTTACAGCGTGACCAATTAGATGGGCAAATGAATGCCTAATTATATCAATTCCAGCTTTATCTTTTGAGGTGATAATATTTATACTTGCATCATAATCTACTTTGATTGAGGTATCTAATAGAACCCCATTTACATTCCCCGCTAATGTTGACTTGGCTAGACCTGGACCAATACTTTCGGCAATTTCCATTACCGTTACTGGTTGATTGAATATCTTCTGACTGCCGTCTGGTAATGTAATTTTAGGCATAATTGATTGATTGGCTGTAGGTGTTTTTACTAATTAGATCATTGCGGAGGAAGCATGCCTAAGGCTTTTTTAAGGCGTCTTAAAGTTGTTTGAGCTTGCTCTTCGGCTTTTTCTTTGCCGATATTTATCCATTGACGAAGGCATGCATCATCTTTGATGATTTCTTGATACTTTGCCTGGATTGGCTCTAATGAATTTACTGTTGCGTCGGCTAGCATTAATTTAAACTTACCCCAGCTAATATCATTGCATTCTTTGGCGACAGAGTCTCGACTTTGACCACTAATTATAGAGTAGAGTCCAAGCAGATTGTCAGATTCAGGTCTCTCTGGATTATTAAATTCTAGCCCAGAATAAGAATCACTTTTAGCCTTTTTGATTTTTTTTGTAATTAATTCAGGTGAATCTAATAATCCTATTCTACTAAAATCACTTGGATCGCTTTTGCTCATTTTATTTTGACCGTCTACAAGGCTCATTATTTTAGCTCCTTGTTTCATTATTAATGGTTCAGGTACCTTTAATAGTGGCTTTTCGTTTGTTCCATATTTCGAATTGACTCTCTGTTGGGCAATATTCCTTGCCAGCTCCAGATGCTGTTTCTGGTCTTCACCAACAGGTACAAGATCTGTATCATAAAGAAGAATATCAGCAGCCATAAGTACTGGATAATTAAATAGTCCAATAGATACGTTGTCTCCTTGCTTAATGGCTTTTTCTTTAAATTGAATCATTCTTTCCATCCAATTTAATGGGGTTATGCAATTAAGCAACCAGCAGAGTTCACTATGTGCTGAGATATGGCTTTGTACAAATATTGAAGAAATATCAGGATTAATCCCACATGCAATATAAAGTGCTGCTGTTGAAAGTGTGTTTTTTGCCAATAACTGTGGATCTTGACTAACTGTTATAGCGTGTAAGTCAACTACGCAAAAGTAAGTTTCATGAGTTTTTTGGAGTTCTACCCAATTCCTAATTGCACCAAGCCAGTTACCTAAGTGTAGGGATCCAGTTGGTTGAACCCCAGAAAGAACTCGTTTGAGTGCCATAGATTCTTAGACTTGTGAAGGGGAGTTTGAATTTGATTCATTCTCTTTGTTGATAATTTCGGTCTCTTGAGTTTCGACAGGGGTTTGGTTGGATTGATTAATTGATTCTTCTGAATTGAGATGACCCGAGTCAAGATTTTCTTCTTGAGGAGTAGTTTCTTCTTCTTTTATTTGTGCTGGTTGAGGTTTCTCTGGCCTTGCAAATGGATTTGGTTTAGGACCTCTTCGGGAATCAGCTTGAGTTCCATTGCTGTAGCGATTTTTTCTTGATTGATGAGGGCCTTCATCTCCTCGACGATTGCTACCTTTGTTTGATTGACTTTTAATTTGCTCTATAACTTCATTTAGCTTTCCATCTTCAAGCATTTGAGCCAGAGTCCTGACTGAGAAACCCAATACTGCAACTGTTGAGCGAAGGTCAAAAGCTTCCTGAAGTGATCTTGCTGCTCGCATTTCATTATCACTTAGGCGTATGCGGAATCCGCCGGCATCTCTTCTTCCAGGGCCTCTCCCACCTCGGAAATTTGAGCGTCCACTATCCCTGGAACCTTCATGCTCTCTTCCGTTCATTTGAGGATCGCTGTAAGAATCGCTCATCGTCTTCTGTTGTTATCACAAGCAAGTGTGACGCATTGAGGGTAGATAGTGATGCTTTTGGGTCACTCCTTTAGCAGATTCACATCCCAGTATTTTTTAATCTGCCCAATTTATTCTGGTTTTGGAGTCGTTTCGTGAGAAAGATTACTTTGAAAAGCTTGTCATTGTAAGGATTTAGACCTAAAGAATTTGCTTTGATCATTAACTGAGCTAAGAAGGCTATAGAGAGGTCTTTTTAATTTAATTCCGTGAAGATTCCTAAGAGTATCGAAATTCCTTTAACAGTTTCTTCTCTTCCTATTGGAAAGATTGGTTTTTTTTGCGGATCAATTCTGTTGGGGAATTGGTTAGCATCTGATGTTTTCAACTTGCCAGGAGGGGGACTTGGCTTGCTGATTACTGGGGCTGGTGTTTGGTGGCTAATGAAACCAGTAACTCCCGAATTTAAAAGTCCATCTACTATTCAAGGTTGGGTCAATAGATGCAAAGAAGTTCTTATTCAATTTAAGGATTTTGATGATCCTGCTCAGTCTGAGACTCTTTGTCAAAAAAGAAATGAGTCTATAAAGCAGATTCTTAATGCTTCAGGTCCACAGAAAGTTGCTGTTATCTCTTCAGATACGACCACTTGTTCAAATGAATTAAAGTTGAAATTAGAAGGTTATATTAAAACCAAAAACAGCATGATAGATCTTTCGTGGCAAGCTCCATTATCTTTAGAAGATGAATCATGGGTATGGCCAGATCAATTTCATAGCAACGATATCCTTATTTATTATTTAACTCTTCCTTTGAAAGCAGCTGATCTGTTGTGGTTGAAGAAAGTCCCGAAAGACCAACCTTCATGGATATTTGCATCATGTTCTAATCATGTGATATGGGATGAAGAATCAAAGGCTCTTAAGGCCCAACTGCCTGCCAGATGGAATGATAAGTTATTAAGATTGGATGAAGATAATGAAGTAGTTTTATCTGAAAGTAATAATCTTCAAACTCTATTAAATAAGTCTAATCAAAACAAACAACATACTTGTCTTAGGTTGCTTGAAAGACTGCACTCTTCTTGGCAAACAGAATTGGAAATGCTAAGAAGAGAGAAATTTAGAAATATTCAGAAACGTAATCAATGGATAGTAGCTGGAACAGTCTTTGCTTCGCCTGTCCCTACAACAGATCTCTTGGCTGTAACAGTTGTAAATGGATTAATGATTACAGAAATGGCTCAGATATGGCAGTGCTCAATAAAACCTGAAGTTCTGCAGATAGTTGCAAAGCAACTTGTTGGGGCAGCACTTGCTCAGGGTGTGGTCGAATGGAGTGGTCAAGCTTTATTTAGTGTCGCTAAGTTTCATGGCAGTAGTTGGATCGCAGCTGGAACGCTGCAAGCTTTAAGTGCTGCTTATTTGACAAGAGTAGTAGGAAGATCTATGGCTGATTGGATGGCATTGAATAATGGAGTGACTGAGCTTAACTTGGAATCATTGAAACTTGACGCGCCAAAGCTAGTTAAGAATGCTGCAAATGCAGAACGTGTTGATTGGGCAGGCTTCTTGAAGCAATCGGCAGAATGGATTAGTCAAAATGCTTCTGAGGGCTTATCTTCTCGTTCAATTTCTAGCCAAGTTGGAAACTAGAACTATAATCAATCTTTTTAATTAATAATTTCACAATTAAGAAATGATTTGACAGAAATCTTCCTAACGCAGCAATTTATTGCTAGAAGTAGAAGCTATAGAATTCATATCCTGGATCGATCATTAAATTCGGTAATGGACTTGTACTCCTGAAATGATTTTTCTAAAAAAGTTCTTGCTTAAGTTTTCTCCAATTTTAGTTGTTGGGATAATTTCTTTTGGCTGTGAATTTCCAAGAAATGTTTCTATTAATGTATCCCAGAAACAGAAACCTATTGTTCTTACTACTTTCACTGTTCTTGCTGATATGGCAAGGAATGTTGCAGGACAAAGAATAACTATTAATTCAATTACTAAACAGGGTGCAGAGATTCATGGTTATAAGCCAACACCTAGTGATCTTGTAAGAGCTTCACGCGCTGATTTGATTGTTGAGAATGGCTTTGGTCTTGAACTTTGGGCTAAGGAATTTGTTCTATCATTAGGTGATGTTCCAACTGTTGTTTTATCTAAGGGTATAAAGCCCCTTTTAATTGAAGGAGACCTCTATTCAGGAAAACCAAACCCTCATGTTTGGATGTCACCTCTCAGAGCAATGCAATATGTAGATAGATTGACAGAGGCCTTTATAAAACTCGATCCAGAAGGTAAGGACGTATTTACTAGTAATTCCTTAGTATATAAAGCTAAACTCAAAGCTCTTGATGATGAATTAAATTCTTCTTTGTCATTAATTCCAAAGGAGAAGAGAGTCTTGGTTACCTGTGAAGGAGCATTTAGTTATCTGGCTAGTGATTATGGTTTAGAGGAGGCTTATCTATGGCCAGTAAATGCAGAGAGTCAGGTTACTCCAAAAAGAATGGTTAATTTAATTAATAAAATCAAGACTAATAAAATCCCTGCAATCTTTTGTGAGAGTACTGTAAGCTCCAAAGCTCAGAGAGAAGTTGCTAAGTCTAGTGGATCTAAATTTGGTGGTGTTTTCTATGTAGATTCTCTTTCTGGCCCATATGGACCTGCACCTACATTGCTAGAGCTTCAAAGGCATAATGTTCGTTTAATTGTTAATGGACTTACTTTGAAGGAAGGAGAAAATTAATGGATAGAAATAAGAGAGATATCGTTCAAAGATTATTGCGGATTGAGGCAGAAGATGTTTGTGTTGATTACAACGGTACAGTGGCACTCTATGACGCTAGCCTTTCATTGCCAGCTGGAAGTATATGCGGACTTGTAGGAATGAATGGTGCTGGAAAATCTACATTTTTCAAAGCTTTAATGGGGTTTGTTCGTCCTTCTAGAGGGTTAATTAAAATAAATGGTTCAGAGGTCTATAGAGCTCAAAGGAATCAAGCAGTTGCGTATGTTCCTCAGAATGAAGGTATTGATTACTCATTCCCTGTGAGTGTTTGGGATGTAGTGATGATGGGACGATATGGATCTATGAATCTTTTTAGGATTCCAAGGGAGTCGGACAAGAGAGCAGTTTTTCATGCACTTGAGAGAGTAGAGCTTTTGGAATTGTCAAAAAGACCTATTGGCGCTCTTTCTGGCGGTCAGCGTAAAAGGGCGTTTCTTGCAAGAGCAATTGCACAACGTGCTTCTGTTCTTCTATTGGATGAACCTTTTAGTGGGGTTGATGTTCGGACTGAAAAGCTTATGTCTGAATTGTTTATTCAGTTTAGAAATGAAGGAAGAACCATATTGATCTCAACTCACGATTTAAGCCATGTACGAGATTTTTGTGACTTAGTAGTTCTAATTAATAAAACTGTACTTGCTTATGGCGAAACATCAGAGATCTTTACCCCAGAGAATTTAACGTTGACATTTGGCGGAATGCCACCAGAACTCTTGTCAGGGCAAGCTCCTTCAGACGACTTCAAACAATCATGAATGAGTTAATTATTTTTTCTGCTCAACCTTTTGGGTGGCTTTTAGAACCTTTAAGTCATGATTTTATGAGAAGAGCTTTGATGGTAAGTGCTCTTGTCGGTGCTGTTTGTGGCCTTCTTTCGTGTTACATGACACTTAAGGGTTGGGCTCTTATGGGTGATGCTGTTTCTCATGCTGTAATGCCTGGAGTAGTTGTAGCTTATGCACTTGGCCTCCCTTTCTCGATAGGTGCTTTTGTTTTTGGAGTTGGTTCTGTAGCCTTAATTGGTTTTGTAAAGCAGAAATCAAGGGTAAAAGAAGATACTGTCATTGGATTAGTTTTTACAGGATTCTTTGCTTTGGGATTGGTTTTGGTTTCAAAAATAAAAAGTAATATTGATCTGATGCATATTTTGTTTGGAAGTCCTTTAGGTATCTCGGGATCTGATGTAAGACAGACCCTTATTATTTCTGGATTAGTTGTAACTATTCTGATTGTATTTAGAAGGGATTTAATGTTATATTGTTTTGATGCGACTCATGCAAGGTCAATAGGAATTAATACCGGAGTTTTACATTATATGCTTTTGTCTTTGCTTTCTCTTGCTGCTGTAGCTGGACTCCAAACTGTTGGAATTATTCTTGTGGTTGCGATGTTGATTACGCCAGGTGCTACAGCTTATTTGCTTACAGACCGTTTTGATAGAATGAATTTACTGGCTATAGCTAGCAGTTCTATGTCTAGTGTTATTGGTGTTTATTTAAGTTATTGGTGGGATATTGAAACTGGAGGGTCTATAGTTCTTGTGCAAACTATTATTTTTCTTTTGGCATTTTTGTTTGCGCCAAGATATGGTGTCCTTAAAACTCAGGTTTCTATTAATTCATAAATTGTGAATAAAGAAAAAGTATCTAATCATCAAGAAGAATCCTCTCTCGAGCGTAAATGGCCTTGGTGGCCATTACTTCCTTTGTATCCATATGGCCAGCGCCGTACTTGTTTCCGTGAATTAATTCCAAACCAGATTTGGAGTCTTGATCAGCTTCAAGGTCTCTATTACGTTGCTGTACCAATTCGCTTAACAGTTGTAAAAGTATCTGGTGGATTGATGCTTATTAATCCACTGCCTCCAACTGGTGAATTGATTAGTGCAATATCCTCTATTGAAAAGAAACATGGTTCTGTACTTACAATTGTACTTCCAACAGCATCTGGCTTAGAACATAAGATTTCATTGCCTGCTCTTTCTAGGTCATTTCCTAAGGCAAAGTTGTGGATTTGTCCTGGGCAGTGGAGTTTCCCTATTGGATTACCTTTGGGATGGTTAGGAATACCTGGAAACAGGACTAAAGTTTTAGTTAATGATGGATTCCCTCATCAAGATTGTTGTGAATGGTTTTCCTTGGGGCCATTAAATATAGGTTTGGGTAGATTTCAGGAGATAAGTTGTTTCCATAAACCATCTGGCTCATTACTTGTAACGGATGCTCTTGTTGGAATAGAAAGCAAACCTCCTGAATTATTCAATCAAGATCCAGTCCCTCTTTTGTTTCATGCCCGGGAGAAAGGGAATGAACCTCTTCAAGATTCATATCAAGCAAGGAAAAAGGGATGGGCAAGATTAGTATTATTTTCTTTGTTCCTAAGACCCCAGAAATTAGATATTCCATCAGTCGCTGAGGTCTTTAATAATGCTTTTAATCCCAATTTAAGAACTCCTCAATCTCATTTTGGTATATATCCCTTTTCTTGGAAATTAGGTTGGGATGAATCTGCTTTAAAGCTTTTAGGAAGAGATAAGCCATTAATACAAGTTCCCCCTGTTGTTGAGAGGTTGATTTTCCCTAGAGCTAAAGAAGTCTTCCTCGAATGGTTGGATCTGATTGCTTCTTTAAGAGGTTTGCGTTGGTTAATCTCAGCTCATTACTCACCTTTAACTGAATTTTCTTCAAGAAAAGCCAGGAATCTTAGAAGAGATATTGCTAAACGTTCTTGGGCTAATGGAGAAGGTGATTTTAGTTTCTTGAATGGATTAGATGAAAATCTTCTGAGAGCTGGAATTGTTCCAGAAAATCCTTTGGAAGGTTTCTAGAAATCCAAATCCTCAGGATCAACTTCCATTGCTTCGTCAGAGAACATTGACTCTTCAAGTTCTTTTCTTTGTTCCATTTGTCTGAGAAAATAGCCAGTCATCATTGCTGAAGCAAGAAGGCTGGCAAAGTTATCTCTACTAGAACTGACTTTGACTTCAAATTGCTCGCCAGGGAGCATACCTAGAAGACCTTGGACATTGTGGCGAATAATGTCCTGAATATCACTGCTGGCTGATTTGGCAACACGCTGTAAAACATCAGGAGATTGGTCCTGAAGGTACTGGATTAAAGCATTGCCTTCATGCCCATCGTTGTTATCAGTAGTCAGAAACTCCGGGTTAATCATCCCAGTGTGCTCTTTATCACCTATAGACCTTATCGCAGTAAGGGCCGATCGCTATATTTTTTGAGGGTAGGGAACCGTATAGGTCCAAAAGCTTGCAGAGGCCAATATCTCCAAACTGCTGTCCCTATAACGTTTTCATCGGGTAATGCTCCCCATAAATGAGAATCAAGACTATTGTTGCGATTATCACCTAATACCCAAAGTTCATTCTCTTGAATGGTTACTGATTCCATTTCATATTCAATAGGTTCTGGTAGCCATGGCTCTTTAACGATGATTCCATTTCGAATTAATTGGCCATTGTGGACAGCAATTGTTTCCCCTTGCGTCCCAACTACTCTTTTGATCAATGCTGAATTTTGATCGTATCCAGCTTCAACAAGATTTAAAGGCGGTCTGAAGACAACAATAGTCTCATCTTGGAGGCTTTTTCCTTGAAGTCTTAATAGACGAGGCCTTACCTTCTCGATCAATACTTTGTCTTTAAGTCTAAGTGTGGGAAGCATTGACCCAGATGGAATCCATCTGGGTTCAACTACCTGCCATCTGATGAGAACAGCAATAAGTATCCATGTAGCCAAATTCAGCCAACCAATGTTCTTGTTTTTGTGAGTCTCTGGGTGCGGATTTGACATTAAATCATTTCAGATTTTCTTACTTGGTGCTTGTTATCCGAGGATTGTATGAGTTGGAACTCTTACTCTGTCTTTAGCAAGAACCAATTTGCTTAGATGCTTAGACCTCTTAAGGGCTTTTAGCTCAAAGGGAACTCAGCAAATAGTGCTCTGCCCTGGAAGTCGTTCTGGCCCTTTGGCGATTGCTGCAGGAATACTTGCAGATGCAGGTGAGATTATTCTAAGGACAGCCATTGATGAAAGGTCTGCTTGCTTCTTGGCCTTAGGCATTAGCTCTGGTAGTGGTAAAGCCCCAATAGTGATAACAACTTCTGGAAGTGCAGTTGCGAATCTGCTTCCAGCAGCTGTGGAAGCTGATAGATCATGTCATCCATTAATAATGATTACGGCAGATAGACCTTTTAGATTGAAGGATTGTGGTTCGAATCAGACTGTTAACCAAGAAGAATTCTTAAGTTCAGTTTGTCGCTTTTTCATCAATGGTCATAAAGATGGAATTCATTTGCTAACTAATAATCAATTACAAACATTAGTAGACGAATCGTGGGCAAAAATCCTTGATTATCCAGGACCTGTTCATATAAATCTTCCTATAGAGGAACCTTTGCATTCGTCTTCTTCTGAACAAAAGGATATTGATAATGATTTAGGAAGTTCTTTCATAGATAAATCTAAGAAGTTAAATTTAGTAGAAGAAAGATTTTATCAGAATTGGGATGGCTCCAAATATGATTTAGATCATTCTCTCCCGGGCATTGTTATTGTAGGTCCTTGGAGAGGTTCGGTTGACAATATTCAATCTTTTCAGGATGCACTTAGGGAATGGCATTTGATTAGTGGGTGGAAGATATTTGCGGATCCATTATCTGTAGTCTTAGAAGATCAATGTGGCTTGATACATAATTGGGAATTGCTTTTAGAGTGTAGTTCTAATTTACTTCAACCTGGATTACAGGTTTTAAGATTAGGCCCCCTCCCCGCAAGCAGAAAACTTGGCCCATGCTTACAAACTTTAGGCGGAAATCAATTGCTTATCACTGAGGGGGAACCGCGTAATCTTGATCCTTTAGGCTTGGCAAATCAATGGAGTAATGGATTCGCTTCTTGGATTAAGATGAGGTCAAAATTCTCTATATATCTCCAGAATGAAAAGGAATTAGTATTAGGAGGTCCATTGAATCAATTAACTAAAATTGATTATTTAATGAATGATTGGATTCGTGAAAAGTTTCCCTTGCAGGGATCTATCTCAGAACCTTCTTTGGCTTATTGGTTGCCAAGATTATTGCCTAAATCACTACCTGTAATGCTTGCAGCAAGTAGTCCTATTAGAGATTGGTTGTCTTATGCAGGTGAATTATTAGGAATTCGTAGGAATTTTGGTTTTCGTGGAGCCTCTGGCATTGACGGGACTCTTTCTATAGGAATTGGCTTGTCTATGGTTCTTGGCCGAATGGTTTTGGTGACAGGTGATTTGGCATTCCTTCATGACAGTAATGGTTGGCTGATGGCTCGTCCGAATGAATCACCATTGCTAGTCCTTTTGATCGATAATGGAGGTGGAGGCATTTTTCATCAAATGAATATTGATACTTATCCGGAAGGTCATATTGATAAGCTTTTTTCGATGCCTCAGAAGGTTGATTGCTTTGCCCTAGCGGATGCCTATGGCATCCCTCATAGGCAGATTGCTTGCTTGGAAGACTTGAACTGTGCTTTGCAGTGGGGACTATCTCAAGATGGACCTGCTTTGTTGAGAGTCTCTACTGATGCAATTAAGGACGCTTCTCTTCGTATTCAACTTCGAAAAGATTTGACTGATTATATTGAATCTATAAAGAAAAATTAATTTGCCAGTTAATTAGAAAATGTCTTCTTCATCTTCTTCAAGAAAAGTTTTACCAGGTGAGGTTTCTGCTGAATGGGAACCTTGGGGTAGTTATAAAGATATTTTAGTTGATAGAGATCAAGGTGGTATAGCAAGGGTTGTAATTAATAGACCCGAAAAACGTAATGCTTTCAGACCTTTGACTGTTATGGAGCTTTGTGATGCTTTTACTAAGATTCGAGATGATAAGAATATTGGAGTTGTTCTATTTACTGGTAAAGGTCCTTCTAGAGATGGTAAATATGCCTTTTGTTCCGGTGGTGATCAAAGTGTGAGAGGTGATGGTGGCTATCTTGATGATCAAGGACTACCACGTTTAAATGTTCTTGATTTGCAAAGAATTATTCGAAGTCTTCCTAAGGTGGTAATAGCACTTGTAGCTGGATATGCCATAGGGGGTGGACAGGTTTTACATCTTCTTTGTGATTTAAGTCTTGCTGCTGAGAATGCGATTTTTGGACAGACTGGACCGAAAGTAGGAAGTTTTGATGGCGGTTTTGGGGCTGGATATTTGGCTCGTTTGGTTGGCCAAAGGAAGGCCAGAGAAATTTGGTTTTTGTGTCGTCGTTATAGCGCTAAAGATGCTCTAGAAATCGGCTTAGTCAATAAAGTAGTTCAGCTAGAAGAATTAGAGATTGAAGGCCTGAGATGGGCGAAGGAAATCCTTGAACACAGTCCTACAGCAATCAGATGTTTGAAGGCTTCCTTTAACGCTGAAACTGATGGATTGGCTGGTCTGCAGGAGCTTGCGGGTCAGGCAACCCATCTTTTTTATAGGACAACAGAATCTTTGGAAGGTCGTAATGCATTTCTAGAAAAGCGACCTCCAGACTTTTCTGATTCTGGATGGCTCCCATGAATGAAAGGGCATCGTGTGCCTATAGAGTTCATCGGCGAATGAACTAATTGAAATGCGCGTGTTATTTGCTGCGGCCGAATGCGCGCCGATGATAAAAGTTGGAGGAATGGGTGATGTAGTTGGCTCACTTCCTCCTGCTTTAGAAAGACTTGGCCACGATGTACGGATAATTATTCCTGGATATAGCAAGCTATGGAGTTTGTTGGATGTCTCTGAAGAGCCTATTTTTAGGGCTCAAACTATGGATTCTGAGTTCGCTATATATGAATCAAAGCATCCTTTAAATGGATTGCCCTTATACCTAGTAGGACACCCTGTATTTGATCCTGAGAGGATTTATGGAGGAGATGATGAGGATTGGAGATTTACTTTTTTTGCGAGCGCAACTGCTGAATTTGCTTGGAATGTATGGAAACCACACGTACTTCATTGTAATGACTGGCATACCGGAATGATTCCGGTATGGATGCATCAGGATGCAGAAATAAGCACAGTTTTCACTATTCATAATCTGAAGTATCAAGGCCCCTGGCGCTGGAAATTAGATCGAATGACTTGGTGCCCTTGGTATATGCACGGAGATCACACTATGGCGGCAGCAATGTTGTATGCGGATCGAGTGAATGCTGTCTCTCCTACATATGCCAGAGAGATTTGCACGACAGAGTATGGGGAGAACCTAGATGGTTTGCTTAATTACATTTCAGGGAAATTGCGAGGAATCCTCAATGGTATTGATTTAGAAGAGTGGAATCCTGAAACGGATAAAACTTTGCCTGCAACATTTAGTAGTGATGATCTTTCTGGCCGCGAGATTAATAAGCGTGCTTTGCAGGAATGTATGGGTTTAGAAGTTTCTTCGGAAAAATATTTGCTTGGTATGATAAGTCGTTTGGTTGATCAGAAAGGAGTTGACTTGTTACTTCAAGTTGCAAAAAGATTACTTGCATATACAGATTCGCAAATAGTTGTTCTTGGAACTGGTGAAAGAGGATATGAGTCAAGTCTTTGGCAATTGGCAACTGAATACCCTGGGCGCTTTGCTGTTTTCCTTACATATGACGACGCCCTTTCTCGTCTTATTTATGCAGGTAGTGATGCTTTCTTAATGCCTAGTCGTTTTGAGCCTTGTGGAATAAGCCAAATGCTTGCAATGCGCTATGGCTCAATACCTGTGGTTAGAAAAGTTGGGGGGCTCGTTGATACTGTTCTTCAGTATGACCCAATGAAAGAATCTGGAACTGGGTTCTGTTTTGATAGATATGAAGCTATTGATTTCTTTACAGCTTTAGTTCGCTCTTGGGAGGCTTTCAGACATCGTAAAAGTTGGAGGAAATTACAAGTAAGAGCTATGAAACAGGTTTATAGTTGGGATAAGTCTGCTATTGAATATGATCAGTTATATAGGGATGTTTGTGGTATTAAAGAACCATCCCCTGATGTAGATGTTATTGAGAAGCTATCTTTTGGGCAAGATGCAGACCCATCCTTAAGGCTAGGCAAAACCCTTGATGGAATAGATTAATGCTAAGACCTTTTGATCTAGATATGTTCGTAGTTGCTCTTTTTAATACATTAAGTTTTTGTTCATATGTTCATGTCTACAAATTATAGTTAATGAATTTAATTCTTTCTCAGCTTAATCAACTTTGGGGTGACCCTAGTATTATAGACATGTCTAAGCTTAAAAAACCTTTAGGCAAGGTTTGTTCTGATAGTCGTAAGCTAGAAAAAGGAAACTTTTTTATTCCGTTGATTGGAGATAGATATGATGGTCACAAATTTCTTGAAGAGGCTTTTGATTTAGGGGCTCAAGGAACAGTTGTTTCTAGTAAATCTAGGTATGAAGTGCCAAAAGGCTTTCTTCATTGGATTGTAGAAGATACACAAGCTGCTTTTCAAGAGCTTGCTCGACTACATCGCCGCTTTTTGAATGCACCTGTTATTGCTGTTACAGGTTCCACGGGGAAAACCACAACAAAAGAATTAATAGGAGCCTCTCTTAAATCCTTGGGATCTGTTGTAACTACATCTGGGAACAATAATAATGATGTGGGAGTTCCTTTGACTTTGTTAGAGGCTGATACTTCTGATAAGGCAATTGTCCTTGAGATGGGTATGAGGGGTATGGGTGAAATTAAACGTCTTTCTTGCTGTGCAGAACCAAATATTGCTGTTATTACAAACATAGGCAGTGCTCATTTAGGGTTGTTAGGTAGTCGAATACAAATTGCTAAAGCAAAGTGTGAGATTACTTCTTGTTTAACATCTGATGGGGTTGTAATTATTCCATCGGGAGATCCTTTGTTAGAGCAAACACTTCAAGATAGTTGGCATGGTCGAGTAATTAGAGTTGGATTGCAAGATGACCAACCTATTCTTAGATCTGAAGTTAGCTCTAATGAATGTAAACTTATACCTCCACCAGATTTGGTTGGAATTGTCGACCTAGCTAGTGGAACTATTGCCATTGATGGTGAGAAATTTAACTTAGCCTTGAATGGAAGACATAATGCAAGGAATCAATTACTGGCTATAGCGGTTGCGAGGGAACTAGGAATTCCGATGATTAGTCTGAGAGATTTAGATTTGGTTATGCCTACTGGAAGGAGTAATCTTTTAGAAGTCAGAGGAATTACTTTCATTGATGAAACTTATAACTCATCTCCTGAGGCTGTTAGGGCTTCATTAGATTATTTGGTAAGCCTACCTGGTAGACATTTTGCGGTTTTGGGTACAATGTTGGAGTTAGGAGAAGAAAGTGTAGAAATTCATCGTTATTTGGCTAAATATTTAGTCGATATTGGACTTGATGGGTTGGTAATTGTCTCTAATGGATCTGAGGCAGAGGTAATGAAAAAAGAGGCTAAAGATCTGTCTCGATTTATGGTTGTTCCTTCTCCTGAAGAGGCAGTTAAGCCTCTCAATAATTGGTTACGATCTGGAGATTATGTGTTGCTCAAAGCAAGTAGAGCTATTTCTTTAGAGAGATTAATTCCTCTTATCTCTGGTGAGACTTAACCAGGTTTTTTAATAGACCAGCCTTGTTTTGTTAATTGCTTTGCTCGTCCTATCGCCAGAGAACCACTCGGGACATCCTTTGTAAGAGTTGATCCAGCTCCAACTGTGACTTCTTTGCCAAGATTAATTGGTGCTACTAATACACAATTAGCACCAGTTTTAGAATAATCTCCTATTACAGTTTTATGTTTTTCAAACCCATCAAAGTTAGCAGTAATCGTACCTGCGCCTATGTTCACTCTTTGTCCTAATTCTGAATCGCCTATATATGAGAGGTGATTGACCTTGCTCCCTTCTCCAATTGTACTTTTCTTTAGTTCTACAAAGTTACCAATCTTACAGTCGTTTGAGACTTTACTTTCTGGACGTAGATTCGCAAACGGACCGACACTAACTCTATTGGCTATCTTTGTAGAATTAATTACTGAATAGATTACTTGTACATCATTTCCAATTTCTACATCTTCAAGAAGACTTCCTGGTCCTAAGTGGCATCTATCTCCTATTTTGCAAGAGCCTTTGAAGTGAGTTTGAGGCTCAATAATTACATCCTTCCCAAATGAACAATCTTCACTAAGGGTACAACTTCTCGGATCTATGAATGTGACACCTTCCTGGAGCCAGTAATTTTGTAACTTCTGTTGAATTAATGCCTCACATTCTGCCATTTGTATTCGATTGTTAATACCTTTGACTTCTTCCTGATTCTCTATCTCAATATGAATGGCTTTGTCTAATAATCTAATCGTATCAGTTAAGTATAATTCACCTTGTGCATTGTCTGATTCTAATTCAGGTAGAACTTTGTTCAATTTATTCCAGTTAAAACAATAAACACCTGAATTAGTTAAATTGTTTTTTCTCTGCTTAGCATCGCAATCACATTCTTCAATGATTTTGCTTATCTGACCTTGTTTGTCTATAAATACTCTTCCATATCCAGACGGATCAGAAAATCTTGCAGTTAATAGAGTTGCGTCGGCATTGCTAGAACGGTGTGCTTCTAAAAGTCTTTTTATTGTTTCTGGTTGAAGAAGAGGTACATCACCATTAAGTACAATTAGTTCGCCGTCAAAGTCCTTTAGCACCTTTAGTAGCTGCTGGATGGCGTGCCCTGTTCCATTTTGTGGTTCTTGTAGTACAAAATCTATTTTATCTTTATAGCTCAATTTTTGTTTTATTTTGTTTGCTTCATGTCCAATAATGATTAAACATTTTTGAGGTTCTAATTGATCACAGCTACTAAGAACCCTCTCTAGTAGGGTTTTGCCTGCTAGTGGCTGCAGTACTTTTGGTAGAGAGCTTCTCATCCGGGTACCCTTCCCGGCAGCCAATATTGCGATAGCTAGCATATAAAAAAATAGTCAATAGGTCGGAATCTACAGGCTTTAGTTGCTTATTGCCTGATTCCATCTCTTTCTCCATGAGTTTGTTATTTCTAATTTGCTTATTAGCTGCTCGTTTTTCCTACGATTAAGTATTTTCGTTTTGGAGTCTTTGCCCGTGAAATCTCTGTATGGAACAGCTGCCCGAGTATATAAATGCTCTTCTTCCATTTGATTTAATGACCGATAATTTACTTTTGAATCTTCTTTGCTTGGATTAGCTGATCTTATTGCTATTGTTCCCTCACTCCATTTCTTTTGACTTCTAGAGGCAACTTTTAGTGATTGAATTTCTAAATTTGCTCTCCGTAAAGTTGCCCTTATTGCAGCGGCGCGGCAGTAGGTCAGGATACGACCATTAGGTGCTAACTTCTCAGATAAGGCCGAAAGAAATTCTTCTGACCATAGTTCTGGACATTGATTAGGTGAGAATGGATCTAGAAGTATCAAGTCAAAACTCATTGAAGTTGGTAGTTCTTTGAATTTTTCTCTTGCATCGCCCCATAGTATTTTCCCTTTGCTGGAGTGCATATCCCATTCCCCTGTGCTGTCTATTGATTGGAGGATTTCTAGAACCTTAGGTGACCAGTATTCTCTAAAATTCTTATTGCCAAGTGCGATTTTAATTGGTCTTTTATCTAATTCTAAACCAAACCAATCGAGAGAAACTGATGCCTTTATTAAATACTCAAGAATACAGGCTGTGTTATATCCCAGTCCTATACAGACATCAAGAATATTTAGGTGGCTTTTGTCATTAAAGCGAGAAAGGTCAGAAGGATTTAGGTACTTCTCTTGTGCTTCTGATTTGGCGCCTAAGGTGTTATGGAATGACTCTTTGAACTTGCTACTGTGAAGGGTAATACTCCCATCTGTAGTTATTAAAGTATTAAGCTCCCCAAGTTCATGACTATAGTACTTTGCTTTAGTTTCTGAGCTTTTCAAGATCTGTCCAAAAATCAGGGTAAGAAACTTCTGACGCGTTGCTGTTTTTTAAGCTTGAGTTGCCTTTCGCGAGCATTGATGCGATTGCAAGGCTCATTGCAACACGATGGTCTGTTTCGCTGTCAAGAGTTGTCCCATGCAGCTCATGTCCTCCTTGAATAATTAATCCATCAGGCTTCTCAATGATATTGCCTCCCATGGCTCTTAATTGTTTGGCCATTACTGCCAATCGATCTGTCTCTTTGACTCGTAACTCAGCTGCCCCGGTGATTTTACTTTCACCCTGGCAAAAACAGCCTGCAACTGCGAGTACAGGAACCTCATCGACGAGTCGAGGAATCATTTCTTCATTAATTGTGAATGCTCTCAGTAATGATTTGTGTTTTACATGAATATCGCCTACTGGTTCACCTGCGACATCTCTAGGATTAAGTATTTCTATTTGAGCGTCCATTTGTTTTAATACTTCCAGGATGCCTGTCCTTGTTGGGTTAAGTCCTACATTCTCAATAGTTATTTCAGATCCTGGGATAAGAGAAGCTCCTACCAACCAGAAGGCTGCTGAGCTTATGTCACCAGGTACGACTACTTGTTGGCACCTAAGTGTCGAACCTGGTCGAACATTTATGTGACGACCCATTTCACCTCCTATTTCTATTTGAGCTCCGAAAGCTTTAAGCATTCTCTCGCTATGGTCTCGAGAATGTGCGGGCTCGATAACTGTTGTTGAGCCTTCTGCTCTAAGAGCAGCTAGAAGAATTGCAGATTTAACTTGAGCACTTGCAACTGGTGTCCCTATAACTGCGCCATGAAGTTTTTGTCCTGCTACTGAAAGCGGAGCTAAATCGCCATTTGATCTTCCGTTGATCTGTGCTCCCATTAATTTGAGTGGTTGACCAACACGTTTCATTGGTCGTCTTCGTAAAGATGAGTCGCCTGTAAGGACAAAATGATGACCTGGCTGCCCAGCAAGAAGCCCTAGGATTAAACGCATTGTTGTCCCAGAGTTTCCACAATTAAGTATTTCTTCAGGCTCTTTTAGTCCATATAGGCCAACACCATGAACCTCAACACGTTTATTCTTTTCAATATTGCTAATTTCAACTCCCATCGCTCTTAGACAGGAGGCGGTACTTATAGGGTCTTCTGCAGGTAATAATCCTTCAATGGTTGTTACGCCTTCAGCTATTGCACCAAATAGAAGAGCTCTATGAGATATTGACTTGTCACCTGGTACTTGAACATTGCCAACTAATCGACCTCCTGACTTGAGATCACGAGTTATTTGTTTTTGAGAGTTGATATTCAAGGATTAGAAATGATCGTTATAAGATAATTTTATGCTTCTGGCGTCACTAATGAAGTGTTATTGCCTAGCTCTTTGTCTAAGCAGTAATAGCTCTTCCATTACATAACCAAAAACATTAGGGTCTGGAGTTTTATCTTTGAGATCATCTAGACCAAGTTCTTTCCATCTTGCTTCGACCTTTGATTCCAAATCATTTGGTCTATGAAGAGGTTTTCCCCATTCATGATGTTTTTCTGGACCTATTTTTGTTGTGGCATCAATGGCAAGTCTGCCCCCCAGCCCAATTCTTTCACTGGCAAAATCCAGACTATCGAAAGGTGTGTTTTCGAGAACAAATAGGTCTCTTTGTGGATCTACTTGACTTGCTATGACCCATACCACTTGTCTTGGGTCTCTTACATTTATTTCTGAATCTACAACTACTACAAACTTTGTATATGTAAATTGTGGTAATGCGCTCCAAAATGCCATGGCTGCTTTTTTTGCTTGTCCTGGATATGCTTTGTCGATAGATATTATTGCCAGTTTGTAACTTAGGGCTTCCATTGGTAAAAAGAAGTCTTTTATTTCAGGAATTTGCTGTCTAAGAATTGGTGTATAAATTCTATTTAGTGCGATTGCCAGTAATGCTTCTTCTTTTGGAGGACGACCACTAAAGGTTGCTAGGAAAACGGGATTCTTTCTTTTGGTAATGCAATGGAAGTTAATAAGAGGAGAGACTTCTTCTCCTCCATAGAAACCCATATGATCGCCAAATGGACCGTCGATTAACTCTTCTCCAGGAGTGATAGTTCCTTCAAGAACTATTTCGCTATGACTTGGAACTTGAATATCAATGCTTTTGCAAGAAGTTAGATGTACGCCTTTACCTGCATACAAGCCAGCGAACAGCCATTCACTCATTTGAACTGGAATAGGGGTTGCTGCTGCCATTATCAAGAGGGGATGAACTCCTATGGCTACGGCAATTTCGAGTTTCTTCCCCATAGCAGCTGCCTTGCGAAGATGGCGTGCACCTCCTCGAACACTGAGCCAATGAACAGTCATTGTTTTGGTTGTTTGGAGTTGAAGTCTGTAGACCCCTACATTTGGGACCCCTGTTTCTGGGTCTTTAGTAATTACTAGACCTAATGTGATGACTTTGCCTGCGTCACCAGGCCATGGTCGAATTAAAGGTAGTTCGTACAAATTGACATCTTCTCCTCGAATTATTTCTTGGTGACACGAAGGAGTTAGGTCTATATCGGGACGCGCTTTAACAAGGTTAAAGAGAACTTTTGCAAAGTTAGCTGTTTGAGTAAGCCCTTTAGGAGGTCTTGGTTGCTCTAAGAGTGCTAATTGAGTGCCTAAATCTTCAAGCTCTTCTTCTTTCTCAAGTCCCATGCTCCATAGAACTCTTTCCATTGTCCCAAGAAGATTTATTGCTACTGGTATCTCTGAGCCAATGACGTTTTCGAAAAGCAGAGCAGGTCCACCTATAGCCATTACACGGTCGCTAATTGCAGCAAGTTCGAGGTCTGGATTGACGGGCGCGGTTATTCGACGAAGTTGCCCTCTGTCTTCAAGTAAAGAAAGGAATCCTCTTAAATCATTTGATTTAGTTCGTGGACGCATTGGAGCCATCAGCGTGGAACGTTTATGTTCATGATCTCTTTAATGTATTTTGCCTGTTTCTGAGCTGATGAAACTTTCTTATTTTCATGTTGGTTCTGATGTGCCTCAAGGAGTTGTCCCTGAGACTGCTGTAGTAATTGATGTGCTTCGGGCTACTACCACAATTGCTTGGGCATTACATAATGGTGCTGAGGCAATAGAAACATTTGCTGATTTAAGACATCTAAGGGAAAGAGCTTCATTGTTCCCTTCTTCATCGAGGCTTTTGATAGGTGAACGCGGAGGTAAAAAACTAGATGGATTTGATCTTGGAAACTCACCAATTGGAGTTACTCCAGATGTTGTAAATGATAAAAGATTATTCATGAGTACTACTAATGGCACTAAATCACTTCATTCAGTTAGAAAAGCCAAACATTTATACACAATGGCTTTACCAAATAGAAGGGCTGTTGCAGAAAGGTTAATAGAGGATCAACCTGAGAATGTATGGATAGTAGGAAGTGGATGGGAAGGAGCATATTCTTTAGAAGATAGTCTTGCTGCTGGAGGCCTTGCAGAATTAATAGGAAGTCATTCTTCAGTTTTCGTTAATTTAGGTAATGATGAAATGACTGCAGCATTATCTTTATGGAAAAACTGGGAAAAGGATATTGAAGGATGTCTTCGAACTGCCACTCATGGGAAAAGATTGATTAATCTTGGTGATCATGATGAGGATTTTCGATGTTGTGCAGGACTTGATCAGCTATCTATTGTGCCCACTCAAAAACAAGAAGGGGTGCTTTGTGCAAGATGATTCTTTAAAGTTCATTTCTACGAATTAACTTTGTGAGCGACTTTTTGGCGGCAGCTGTTCAGCTAACCAGCACCTCGCAGCCAGAGGTCAACTTTGCAGCGGCTGAGGAGCAAATAGAACTGGCTTCTCGTAGAGGTGCAGAAATAATAGGTCTGCCTGAAAATTTTGCTTTCATGGGTGACGACCAACAGCGACTGGAAATCTCCTCATCCCTTGCAGAGGAATGCAGCAGATTTCTTGTGACTATGGCTAGGAGGTATCAGGTTGCTCTTTTGGGGGGTGGATTCCCTGTCCCAGCAGGAGACGGTCAACGTACTTTTAATAGATCTGAGCTTTTAGGTCGAGATGGTCAACTGTTAGCTAGATACGACAAGATTCATCTTTTTGATGTTGATTTGCCTGATGGAAATACTTATCGAGAATCAGAAACATTTGATTCAGGTAATGAATTGCCTCCTGTTATTGACGTGCCAGGCTTATGCAAGGTCGGATTATCGATTTGCTATGACGTACGTTTCCCAGAGCTATATCGCTACTTGATAGATCAAGGAGCTGAGTTACTTATGATTCCTGCTGCTTTTACAGCTTTTACTGGAAAAGATCATTGGCAAGTTCTTCTTCAGGCTAGGGCAATTGAGAATACGTCATATGTTTTAGCTCCAGCACAAACTGGAATCCATTATGGACGTAGGCAAACTCATGGTCACGCAATGGTTATTGATCCTTGGGGCACTGTCTTGGCGGATGCAGGTGTGCTTCAGGGAGCAGCAATTGCACCAGTTGATACAGAGCATGTAGGGCGAATACGAGAACAAATGCCAAGTCTGAATCATAGAAAAACTCAATTTTTCTGATTTTCAGATGGGTTCGGCTCTTACACGCCATCTTTCACCTTTTTTGGCAGGATTTGCGCCAATAGTATTTCTTCTGAATGCCCTACCTTCTAGCGCAGCAAGTGCTTTAGCTGCATGGGCATTGGGAAGTGATGGGGTGTTGCATCTTCGTACATCATCTAATTCATCCTTGAAAGCTTTTTTTCAGGCACCAGATGATCTTGTAGGTGCAAGAGTTTGGGTAGATTTTCCTGGGGAATTGTTGACTCCTAGAAAGTTTCTTGGAAGCGGGCCTGTTCGTGAAATTCGATTAGGGAAGCCAAATATTGGATTTACTCGTCTAGTTGTTGAATTTAATAAATCTGTTGATTTAGACCCTTCAAGACTCAAATTAATAGGAGTTTCTTCTGATCGTTGGAAGCTAGATTTTGTCGGCCTACCTGTTAATGGACTTAAGAGAATTGGGGAAGGAAGCTTACTGTATTCTCCTTCTAGAAGTGCATTCAGGTCTAACAATTTTATTAGAGGATCTAATTATCTAAATTCATCAGATCTTACAGATGTGTATAAGGGAAGATATAAGGTAGTTATTGATCCTGGTCATGGTGGTCCTGATCCCGGTGCATTAGGATTGGGCGGAGTCAGGGAGTCAGATGTAGTACTAGATGTTTCTTTAAAAGTAGCAAGTTTATTAAGATCTAAAGGTGTTATTGTTAAACTTACTAGAAAATCTGAGATTGATTTAGATCTTCCGCCTAGGGTTGCGATTGCAAATAGGTTGGGTGCTAATGCATTTGTAAGTATTCACGCTAATGCCTCTAGAAGTAGACGTGGTGATGTCAATGGTATTGAAACATTTTATTTCTCTGGTTCTAGAGGATTAAGGCTTTCAAGTCATATTCAGAATCAGGTTTTACAAGTGTCTCCTGGAAGTCCTGATCGAGGAGTGAGGAGAGGAAGGTTTTTTGTTATTAGAAGGACAAATATGCCTGCTGCTTTAGTAGAAATTGGCTTTCTTACTGGCTCTATTGACTCTCCCCGTTTAGCCAATTCATCTCATAGACGGAAGTTGGCATTTGCAATTGCTGAAGGGATTTTGTTGTATTTAAAGGGGGTCCGTTGAACATTTGTTTGGGAATTTTTGATAGTGGTGTAGGTGGATTTTCTGTTCTCCAAAGAATCTTGGAGCGCCATGGTGATCTTCCATGTTTGTATTTAGGAGATACAGCAAGAGTTCCTTATGGTGAGAAAACACCTTCTGAGATTCGTAATATTGCACGAGAAATTATGCATTGGTTTAGTGATAAAGAAGTTTCTGCTGTAGTTATTGGTTGTAATACAACCAATTCCTTGGCATTGGATATAGTTGAGAAATCATTAGATATTCCAGTTTTTGGTTTGATCAATGCAGCAACGAATATGCTTCATGAAAAAAGGATTGGTGTCCTTGCAACTCCACTTACTGCAGCTTCACTAGCTTATACACAGTTCATTACGTCTAAGAGACCGGGAACTTTTGTTATTGAGCAAGGTTGTCCTAGATTGGTTCCATTAATTGAATCAGGTCAATTAGATAATTTAGAAATCAAGCAAGCTATCTCACAATATTTAAGCCCTTTGATAGAGGCTAGGGTAGAAGCAATTATTTTAGGTTGTACACATTATCCGTTGATAGTTCCTTTATTGAAAACTTTGCTTCCTTTGGGGGTTCGTATTATTGATCCTGCAATTGGGTTGGCTCTTCAATTGGATGATTTTCTAGGTAGCCCTAAAGCGTTATCAAATAATCAATTGACTTATTCAATGACTCGTTTTTGTGTTACCGCTAAGTCTGAGTCTTTCTCTAGGAGTGCTTCTGCTTGGTTGGGCCAATGTCCGGAAATTCATTTGGTCTCTCTTAAAGGAAACCAGGTTTCTTCTAGGATTGGTACTTCGAGAGGTTTATGAGCACTGTCACTGACTTATTGCAACCAGTTGAGCAAGATCTTGAAGATCTGCTCAACGATTTACGTAGTTTGATTGGTGCTGGTCATCCAATCTTGCAGGCAGCAGCTGAGCATTTGTTCAGTGCTGGAGGTAAACGAATTCGACCTGGAATAGTACTTTTAGTTTCTAGGGCTTTATCTCCAAGTCATGAATTGACTTCTCGTCATAAAAGATTGGCTGAAATTACTGAGATGATCCATACGGCTTCATTAGTTCATGATGATGTTGTTGATGAGGCTGAAACAAGAAGAGGAGTCGCAACCGTACATAGTCGTTTTAACCATAGAGTTGCTGTATTGGCTGGCGATTTTCTTTTTGCGCAGGCAAGCTGGCATTTGGCTAATCTTGATGATTTAGTTGTAGTTAAACTGCTTAGTCGAGTTATTATGGACCTTGCTGATGGTGAGGTTAAGCAAGGCTTGTTTAGATTTGATTCTGGACAAACCTTCACGCAATATTTAGAGAAAAGTTATTGTAAAACTGCTTCTTTAATTGCAAATAGTGTGGAAGCTGCAGGTGTTTTAAGTGAAGTTGGAGAATCTAATCTTTCTAATCTTAACCATTTTGGTAAGCAGCTTGGTTTGGCCTTCCAAATTGTTGATGATATTCTTGATTTCACTGGAGACGAGAATCAGCTAGGTAAGCCTGTTGCTAATGATTTGTTAAATGGATATCTTACTGCTCCTGTATTATTTGCCCTTGAAGAAGAACCTTCTTTAGCTACTCTTATAGAGCGAGAGTTTAGTTGTGATGGAGATCTTGACCAGGCAAGACATTTAATTGCTAAATCTAATGCAATCTCTAAGACAAAAGAACTTGCTGAAAGTCTATGTAGAGATTCTAAGGATGCAATTGAATGGATTCCTGAATCTCCTTGGAAGAAATCACTTCTTGAAATGCCTCAATTTATCCTTGGTAGACTTTACTGATTAACTCTTGCCTGCTGAATGACATTTCTTCAGTTCTTCTAGTACAAATATTAGATTATTTATATTCTTAGGATTCTTTTGGGCTAGATTTAATACATAGTCATTTTCTTGTAAAACCCAAACTAAACACCCTGCTTGAAGTGCTGATTTTGTGCCGGATTCGGAATCTTCAAGTGCCCAGCACTTTTTAGGATTAACATTTAATTTTCTTGCGGCTAATAAAAAAGGGTCTGGAGCTGGTTTCCCTTTTAAGAGTTCAGGGTCATCTCCTAATACCCTTGTTTCAATCATATTTATCCATGGATGAGGACTGCTTTTATATGCAACAGACGATGAAGTGCTGCTTGTTACTAATGCTATTGGTAGATCGTTTTCAAGACACCAACGCACTAAAGCTTCTGCTCCGGGCATCGCCTTTGCATGAATAAGTATTCTTTTTGCTATTGGATGATGGATCTTGAGTATTTCTTCTGTTTGTGTGGGTTTCCCAATCCATTGGGAAATTTGTTGTGCACATTCAAGCCTTCGTCTACCCCTTAATTGCAACAAATTATCATCCGTTAAATGCCCACCTAAAACAGAAGCGGCTTCAGACCATGCTTTTCCATGTAATGGCTCACTGTCTATAAGTAGACCGTCCATATCAAACAGACAGGCTTCTGGTAATTTCATCGGAAATTCTTGCATTGCTCATTTAAATAAGCGTGTCACCTTTATGGGGTCTTGGCTATTAAATAGCTTGAATGGATATATCAAATCGTTGCACTTTCTCTTATGACTTCTGATAAAAAAAACACAATTGAATCTGTTTTGGATGAACATCGAGTTTTTCCTCCTCCTGCAGATGTTTCAAGTAAGGCCAGAATTCCTAGTTTGAATGACTATCAACATTTGGTTCAGGAGGCGCAAGATAACCCCGAAAGCTTTTGGGGAAGATTGGCACTTGAAGAATTGCATTGGTTTCAACCTTTTCAGAAGGTTTTGGATTGGACAAATCCACCTTTTGCTAGATGGTTTGATGGAGGTAAGACTAATCTTTCTTTTAATTGTCTTGACAGGCATCTCGATGACGGACGAGCAGATAAGGAAGCTTTGATATGGGAAGGAGAGCCAGGCGATGTCCGGCGATTTACCTACAGAGAGCTGCATAAAGAAGTTTGCCGTACTGCTAATGCCCTTAAACAGCTTGGAATAAGTAAAGGAGACATGGTGGCTTTGTATATGCCAATGATCCCAGAAGCTGCTATTGCAATGCTTGCATGCGCACGAATAGGGGCTCCTCATTCAGTTGTTTTTGGAGGATTTTCTGCAGAAGCCCTCAGAGACAGGTTGGTTGATGGAGAGGCAAAAGCAGTTATCACAGCAGATGGTGGTTTCCGCAAGGATAAAGCTGTGCCTCTTAAGCCGGCTGTAGATGCTGCCTTGGCAAACGGATTATGTCCAATGGTTAGTTCAGTTCTAGTTGTCAAACGAACCAAGGATGTTGTTGACATGAAATCCGGGAGAGATTTTTGGTGGCATGATCTTGTTCCTTGTCAGGATTCAGATTGTTCTCCTGAGGAGATGGATAGCGAAGATCGCCTTTTTGTTCTTTACACTTCAGGTTCTACAGGGAAGCCAAAAGGTGTAGTACATACAACCGCGGGTTATAACTTATGGGCACATTTGACATTTAAATGGATTTTCGACATTCGTGACGATGATATCTACTGGTGTACAGCTGATGTTGGATGGATTACAGGTCATAGCTACATCGTTTATGGCCCACTTTCAAATGGAGCTACGACAGTTATGTTTGAGGGTGCTCCAAGACCATCTAAACCAGGAGCCTTTTGGGAATTAATACAAAAGCATCGGATCACTATTTTTTATACAGCGCCTACAGCTATAAGAGCTTTTATGAAAAGTGGAAGAGCTATACCTGATAAGTATGATATGAGCAGCTTAAGACTATTAGGAACTGTAGGGGAGCCCATTAATCCAGAAGCTTGGATGTGGTATAGAGACGTTATAGGCAAAAGCAAATGTCCTGTTGTTGATACATGGTGGCAGACAGAAACTGGTGGAGTCATGATTAGCCCCTTGCCAGGAGCAACATCAACTAAACCAGGCTCTGCAACTTTGCCATTACCTGGAATAGTTGCAGATGTAGTAGATGCAAATGGAAATTCCGTGAAGGCCAATGAAGGAGGATACTTAGTTGTTAGACGTCCATGGCCAGGCATGATGAGGACTGTTCACGGGAACCCAAAGCGCTTTAGAGAAAGCTATTGGGAATACCTTCATCCTTCGGATGGAAACTTGATTTATTTTGCTGGTGATGGTGCTCGAAGGGATGATGATGGTTATTTCTGGGTTATGGGGAGAGTTGACGATGTTATTAATGTTTCCGGCCATCGACTTGGAACAATGGAAATTGAATCAGCTTTGGTTAGTCATCCCGCTGTTTCAGAAGCCGCTGTAGTAGGGAGACCAGATGATCTTAAGGGTGAGGCGATTGTTGCTTTTGTTACTCTCGAAACAGGAAGAGAAGTTAATGATGGTTTGATTCAGGCACTTAGAGAACATGTTGGAAAAGAAATCGGACCAATCGCTAGGCCTGATGAAATTAGATGTAGTGATGCACTTCCAAAGACAAGAAGTGGAAAGATTATGCGTCGAATTCTTAGATCCCTTGCGTCTGGACAAGAAGTTAGTGGTGATACAAGTACTTTGGAAGATAGGTCAGTCTTAGACAAATTAAGGTCATAGCTACTCAGAAGCTAATATAGAGATCTTATTGACAACATTATTTAGACTTTCTCTTTTTATCTTGTCATCAGCCCACTCGCCAAGAAATTCTTGACGAAATCCTGCACTCGCAGGAGTTAGATGGTCGCCTTTTAAATGTAGGTGCTTACTTGCATCATCTTGTCTTTTTTGTAGACAATTAAGTAAAATAGGTGTCTGATCAAGGAGGTCGTCTCCAAAGCTAATTAATAAGTTCTTTGGTTGAAGATATCTTTGGTGGATTAATCTTAAGGTTTCTTTTGGGCTTGGGCTGAATTCGGAAGAAAATCCTAGCTTTGGTGCTAGTCTTCCTAGCATTGGTATAGATCTGGCTGCCCCATAATTGTTGAACCCCATTGTAATTAAGGCCTTGCTATTTCTGCCTCCATCAGGTGCTAGTAAATGTAGTTTGCAACCAAGACTATGACCTAAACGTATTGGGTTTAGTGATTTGGATATGCGACATTCGAGATCTTTTTTGCAACTACGCAAATTTCTCCAAGCATGATTTGCCTGTGCTTGATGATCTAATCCGGGGATGTATGACCAAGCATGAATAGCTAGATTTCTGTCGGCAAGATTGTCTAGTAAACGTCGATAACTTATTTGAGGATTAGTGGCTAGATAGCTCCCACCGATTATCTCAATGAGCCCTACTGGTTGAGGTGGCCATTTGCACCATGTCTCCCCAATTTGTCTCCAGCGAGTCATTGCTTCTTTGGCGTTTCGCTTTTTTTACTTGTGCTAAACATGATTTTTCTATCTGAGTTTTTCGTGAAGTGAGTTGTTACGACGTTTCAAAGACATTTAGGATGATCATTGAAATTTCTTTCACCTTAATAAGTATCTTGCAGTATGCGGGAGAATTAAGATTAAGTCATTGATGGTATTTTAGTGGTCATTGAGAGAGAGCATCAGATTGAAGACGGTCAGTTGGATTTGATGGGTGCCATATCTCCACCCTCTTATATTTCATCAAAGAAAAAAGAATCAGCTTTTTCTGAACAGGATATTGCTAACAACTTTTCTCTGAACTCTATTCCTGAAACCCTATTGATTATCGACACTGAAACTACTGGGCTTGATTCAGTAAAAGATTTCTGCCTCGAGATAGGAGCGATTCTTTTTCATGTACCAACTCGATCAGTTTTAGCTCAGCAATCTTTCCTTTTACCAGTTGCTTCGAATTCTGCTGAGAGCATTAACCGTATTCCCGCTGAAGTGACAAGAGTGAAACAACCATGGGAAGAGGCAATTAAATATTTTGTGGCCCTATTGGATACAGCTGAACTTTTAGTTGCTCACAATGTGTCATTTGATAAGCAGTGGTTTCTCAAGTCTCCTTTACCCAAAGTTAATAAGCCATGGCTTTGCAGTATGGAGGACATTACATGGCCTTCCTCACGTCAACTTCGTCCAAAGCCATCAGTACGTGATCTTGCTCTTGCGTATGAAATCCCTGTTTGGTCAGCTCATCGAGCATTAACTGATTGTATTTATCTGTCAGAGGTCTTTAGACGTTGTGAAGACTTAGAGACTTTATTGTTGCATGGGCTTGAACCTCGCAGATTGATGCGAGCTCAGGTTTCCTATGAAGAAAGAAATTTGGCTAAACAGGCAGGTTTTCGTTGGAATGATCCTGTAAAAGGATTTTGGACTCGCAGGCTGAGTGATAGAGAAGCTTCCAGCCTTGATTTCCCTGTGGTTTTAGTTGAACCTGAATAAGATGGGAAAGATAAGATTGAACTTATTGAGAGAAAGATTCTCTTCTAGGACAAGGAAGCTCTAGTATTATTTTGCAAATTGTTTTGAGTTAAAAGAAATATTATTTCCTTCACTTTTCTAAGGAGGTAAAAAGTGAATTATCGGAGCGGCGGGATTTGAACCCACGACCCCCACTACCCCAAAGTGGTGCGCTACCAAGCTGCGCCACGCCCCGATAAAAGGAAGCTAACATAAGACATTACTGAGTACCTACTTGAAAATAGGAATTTATATTTCATTTAGATATGACTTTTAAAAATAATTCTCCGCTTAACTTCTAAACTAAGTGATATAAGGCTGGATCGAAATCATTGCATACGTTAGTAAATATGAATTTATATCTGTAAAGACCTTGATGAATCGGATGGGATTTCCTTCCATTGAATAGATGGTTGGAGTTGATTAGATTGAGGCTTTGTAGAGAAGATAAGAGTAAACACAATCAACAGAGCCAATAATATTGCTATGATAACTGTCTGGTCTGAAAAAGGATCTTTCAAGACTGATTAGGCATTCTTTGTTTAATTATAGAATATTTTTTAGTTTTTTGAGATTATTCATCAAATTATATTATTAAGTATTTAGAAGTCATGATTTTTATTTATTTAGCTATTGGATTGTTATCACTTCGAAGAACACAATGGTTCACTTCCCAGTTGTACTCGCTCCAGACTTGTTTGTCTAAAATAAAATTTGAATTAGGGAAATCATTTAATTTGATTTTTGTTGGCATTGCAGAGCAGTAAGGCCTACTACCAGGTCTTGCTAGATATTGTTGATGATAGTTTTCTGCTATGTAGAAGGTTTGATAGGACTTTATTTCAGTAGTGATTGCTCCAAAATTTTGTTTACTAAGAACTTCTTGGTATGCATCTCTACTATCTTTTGCAAGATTTAGCTGATCATTGTTTTTGCAATATATAGCTGATCGATATTGAGTTCCATGATCATTCCCTTGTCTATTGCCTTGTGTAGGATCATGGCATTCCCAGAAAAGTTTAAGTAAATCACTAAGATCGATTTTTGATTTATTCCAAACAACTCGAACAACTTCTGCATGACCTGTTTTGCCGGAGCAAACTTGATTGTAATTAGGATTCTCTAATTGACCTCCTGCGTAGCCAACTGATGTAGTTATTACTCCAGGTAATTTCCAGAAGCCTTTCTCTGCCCCCCAGAAACATCCGCAGCCAAAAAGAATTTCATCTTGATCATTTGTCAGGGGGTGGTTGAGCGGAGTTTTTAGGATTAAATGATTGTTGTTTTTGTTTGGGGTTTGTTCATTCTTGGATGAGTTGGTATTTAGCCAGGAAAACATGAAAAAACAAAGGCTGAGGTAGTTTAACTTGGTTCTTTTGGGGAGAGTTCTATATGGTTTAAGAGTGTTGTTACAAAAGCAAAAAGTAAGAAAGGAAGACTAAGCACCAGTATTAGTCCCACACCAACTAAGGCGAAAACTGGTCTAGATGAGCCCATAAGGCCTAATCCTGCAGCAAGACTTACAAAAATTACAGCCATCCAGGCTAAAACTTGTGCGTAGATATCTCCAAAAGTGAGATTGCAGCTCAAGGCGTATCTAGTGCCAGGTGTCATGGGATGGGCATCTAGGATTTCTTTAGGAATAGCTAGGAATTTCCAATTTGTCTTCGAAATTTTTTAAAAGTTTTCAAACATTTTATTTTTAATATTGCTTAGGAGATGATATCTAATTGTTCGACAGCTTTTTCTCGTTCCCAGAGTCGCTTATAGGTCCCTTGCTTATTTATAAGATCTAAATGATTTCCTTCTTGCATTAGTTTCCCGTTCTCAAGAACTAATATGCGGTCACAGGCTGCTGCTGCAGAAAGTTGGTGACTAATCATCAGAATGGTGCGATTCCTTTGAGCTCTAATTGACTTGAGGATTCCAGAAGCTGTTTTATTGTCAACACTTGCAAGTGCATCATCTAAGACAATTACTGGTGAATTCATTAATAGAGCTCTTGCTAATGCAGTTCGTTGGCGTTGCCCACCACTGAGAGTGATTCCTCTTTCTCCCACTAGTGTTTCAAATCCATCGGGAAAGCCTTTGACATCATCTAAAAGCTGAGCTTGAGCAGCAAACTCTTCTACTTTCTCAATAGAAGCTTTTGGATGCCCATAGCGTAAGTTATCTGCGAGACTGCAAGTAAATAGATATCCCTCTTGAGGAACAAGAGCTATATTTTTCCTAAGGTCTTCTAGTCTTAAATTATTGACATCATAATTATCAAGATATAGTTGATTCTTAGGCACTTCGATCATTCGACCTAAAGCTCTAGCTAGTGTGGTCTTTCCGCATCCAATTGGACCAACTACTGCTACTAATTCTCCTGGGTTGATTAGGAAATTTAAATCTTTAAGTATTTCTCTATTACTATTTTCATATCTAATAGTTAGATTTTCGGCTCTTATTTGCCCTAATATCGGTTTGGTTAAGACTAAGGCTTTTTTATTAGAAATTATTTTTGGTTTTCTAGTTAATATTTCTTCTACTCTTTCTAGGCTTACTTGCCCTACTTGGAAAGTGTTTAGTGTAAAGCCGAGTAATGCTGTTGGGAATACAAGTCTTTCGACATAGAGAATTAGTGCAACTAGACCTCCAATTGTTATAGCCTCCCTTTCCAATTGAATGCTCCCTAATGCAATCAATAGCAATAGAGATATAGATGAGATTCCTTGAAGTAAGGGAAATAGAGTACTTGCAGTTCGAGCAAGATTTATAGCAGCATCTCTATATTGATTGTTTTTATTTGAGAAAGCTTTTCCTTCAGCCTTCTCTTGACCATAGATTTTGATAGCACTTATTCCAGAAAGGTCCTCTTGGATTAATTCGCTAAGTCTTGAGAGCGCTTCTTGTTGACGTTTCCTTTGGCGAACCATTCTTCCACCAAAAAGACCGACCGTCCCTAGCATTATTGGATAAAGAGTTATAGCTGAAATGGTTAGCCAGGGATCTATTGCCAACATTGCTGGAAGCGTGAATCCATAAGCCAATGCTGTATTGGTAAGACTGAGAATTGTGAAACCAAGTAATCTACGAATATTCTCAACGTCACTAGTTGCTCTACTTATAACTTCGCCGCTTCCAATCTCTTGAACCCAATTAGGTTCTTGGGAAAGCATATGGTCAAATAACCGTTGTCGGAGGTCAACTTCAACTTGTCGACCTACACCAAATACAAGTTGTCTTGAGATAAGCCTTGCAAAAGCCATAGCAGTTGCAAGGACAATTATTGATCCTGCTTGTCTGAGTATTTCATTTATTGCAAACCCCGGTTGAAGCTCGTCTATTACTCGTCTTACCTCCATTGGGATAGTTACACTAAGTATATTTACTATCAGAAGGGCTATGCCGCCAAAGAATATAGTTTTCTTATGAGGTTTTAAATATCGCCAAATTAGATCTAATCGAAATTTCGCCATTTATTTTTGGGAAGTCAGGTTGTATAAGGTAAACGTAAAGGCAAGTTGATTGTGGCTGATTTTCTTGATGACTTTAAGTCTATGGGTGGGCAGAATCACCCTTTGTATTCAATAGATCGAGATCATCTTGATCGTTTGCTTGCTAAAGATTCGCCTGATAGCTCAGATATAGTCGACTTGGCAAGACTTTTTATTCGATACAGGGGGTTCCCAGGGGTTTTAGATCTTCAAGAAGATATCAAGAAAGTTATGACATCGTGGAACCTTTCTGGAGAGATGCTTAATGAAAAAGCCAAGAAGCTATGGCAAGAAGGCTATCGACCTGGAAGAAATATACAAGCTGGACTTGGCTCTGGGTTTGACACCACTGATGAATAAATCAATTAAATCAAAGTACTTTCTCTTTATTTGTCCCTTCCGAAAATAATATAGGTAATAGTAGATTTGTCTTTGTTGCTTGGCCCTTTTCGCTATGCAAATATCTTTTTCTAACTAATGTCCAGTAATACACCATCATGGTCCGAAATTCTCGAGAGATTGCTTAATGGAGGCAACCTGTCCAGGCTTGAGTCGACTTTGCTTATGCGGGCTTGGCTTGACGAAGAATTAATGCCCGTACAAACAGGTGCTTTTTTAGCTGCACTTCGTTCTAAGGGGTTAACAGGAGATGAACTTTCTTCAATGGCAACGGTTTTACGTGATGCTGTAACTCTGCCATGCCCAGTTCCTGAGATCCCTATGGTTGATACTTGTGGAACAGGAGGTGATGGTGCAGAAACGTTCAATATTTCTACAGCTGTAGCTTTTGTAGCCTCAGCATGTGGTGCCAATGTTGCTAAACATGGTAATAGGAGTGCTAGTGGGAAGGTTGGTTCGGCCGATGTTTTAGAAAGTCTTGATCTTCAGTTAAAGGCTCCTTTAGAGCTCGTTGTGGAATCTATATCAAAAGTTCAAGTAACTTTTCTGTTTGCTCCTGCTTGGCATCCATCTCTGGCTAATTTAGCCCCCTTAAGGCGAGCGTTGGGAGTGAGAACTGTCTTTAATCTTTTGGGTCCATTGGTTAACCCTTTAAGGCCAAGTGCCCAGGTCCTTGGGGTTGCAAAAGCTGAATTGTTAGATCCAATGGCTTTTGCCTTGCAATCACTTGGTCTTCATCGAGCAGTTGTTGTCCATGGTGCAGGAGGTTTGGATGAGGCTTCTCTAGATGGAGAGAATTCTTTGCGATTAATTCAAGATGGAGTAGTTAGACAATCCAATGTTGATCCCAAAGAGATGGGCCTTACGAACTCTTCAATTCAATCCTTGAAGGGAGGTGATCTTTGTACAAATAGGCAAATTCTTATTTCAGTTCTCCAAGGTAAAGGTACTCAAGCTCAAACAGAAGTTGTTGCATTAAATACTGCACTGGTCCTTTGGGCTGCCGGAATTAGTGATGAACTAGTCGATGGAGTAACTGTGGCCTTAAGCGCTATGAAGGAAGGAAAGCCTTGGCAAAAACTTCTAGATCTTAAAAATGCTCTTGATAATCAAACACTAGAGTAAAACCTTAAACAAGTCAGATATATTTTCCTTATGAAAAGCTCCTTTAGTCGTAAATCTGCGTTTTTGCTTTTGGCTGATGGCACATTGTTAGAGGGTAATGCTTTTGGATATTGTGGAACTGTTTATGGAGAATTGGTTTTTAATACTGGTATGACTGGTTATCAAGAAGTTATTACAGATCCAAGTTATTTTGGCCAATTGATTACATTCACATATCCTGAAATAGGAAATACAGGTGTGAATCAAAATGATGCTGAGGCTGTTAAGGCTTCAGCAAAAGGGATAGTTGTTAGACAGTTTTCTGAAATATCAAGTAGTTGGCGTGCTGAGAAGACATTTCAATCTTGGCTATCAGAAAATAAAGTAGTTGGGATTTCTGGAGTTGATACACGTGCGTTGGTAAGACATCTAAGAGAGTTTGGTTCTATGAATGGTGTGATTAGTTCAGATGGAGAGTTTTCAGAATATGAACTTCTTAAGAAACTTAAGAAAGCTCCTTCTATGGAAGGAATGAACTTGGCTAAAAAAGTTTCAACTTCTAATTTATATCGCTGGAATCAGCCTTCATGTGTTGAATTCGATCAACGACTGAACAAATCATCTTCTTTGCCTTATAGGGTTGTGGCAATTGATTTTGGGATTAAAAGATCAATTCTTCAGCGTTTAGCTTCTTACGGATGTGTAGTTACCGTTCTTCCTTCAAATTCGAATATTTCCAAGGTTCTTGATCAAGAGCCAGAAGGGATTTTCTTGTCTAATGGCCCAGGAGATCCTGCAGCAGTTACTGAAGGTATTCAGTTAGCTAAAGATCTAATTGAAACAACACAGTTGCCAATCTTTGGGATCTGTTTGGGACATCAAATTATTGGACTTGCCTTGGGTGCAAGAACTTTCAAGATGACTTATGGCCATCGTGGCTTAAATCACCCATGTGGCACTAGTGGGCATTTGGAAATAACGAGTCAAAATCATGGTTTCGCATTAGATGCAGAAACACTTCCAGAAAATGTCGTCAGAGTGTCTCATTTAAACCTAAATGACAGAACTGTTGCAGGAATAACTTTTATTGATCGACCAATTTTTGGAGTTCAATATCACCCTGAAGCCAGTCCAGGCCCGCATGATGCAGATCATCACTTCTCGAGATTTATATCTCTGATGGAAAAACGTCGATGAAGCGTGGTTGAGTTCCTTTTGGATTACTACACTTCTTTCGATGGCGTAAAGGGGGCTTAAACCCATAACAGAATTGCAGCGTCTGACCGTTTCCCTAAGAGGTGGCTTTGAGCGCCGGGAAGGGTCTTTGGTTTTTTCTTTTACTGGGCAGCTAGATGCTTATTCAGAAAAGCATTTCACTACCTATGTGAACGATGTTTTAGAAGCCAATCCATTTCCAGTGATAATCGATTTGACCAATATCGATTTCATTGATTCCTCTGGTTTAGGAGCTTTAGTTCAGGTTGCTAAACATTGCAAAGGAACTAAGAGATCTTTCAGGCTTGTTGGCAATGCAAGAGTTGTCCAGACAATAAAGCTTGTTCGATTGGAGGAATTCCTTCACTTAGCTTCTGATTTGAAAACTGCCTTAAGACAATTATCAGCTTGACTGATTGGATTCGTGCTCAGAGTTCGTCAGGGTCTCCAGATGAGCTTCGACCCTTGCAGTTAGCTTGGTTGGGAGATGTTGTCTGGGAGATGCATCAAAGGCTTAGGCATTGCCAAAGGCCCAGAAGATCAAGCGATTTACATAAGGCAGTAGTCGCAGAAGTTCATGCTGCAGCTCAGGCAAAAGCTCTAAGTTGTATAGAGCCTTATCTTTCTGACTTTGAAAAAACTTTGGCCAAAAGAGGACGAAATAGTGCAAAAAATCCTCCACGAAGTTCTGATGCTGCAACATATGCAAGTGCGACTGCATTTGAAACAATTGTTGGGTGGCTCTTCTTAAAGAATCCCAAACGTTTGGCTCAACTATTAGATCAACTTGAAGAGATCGCAAACGATCTCAACTAACATTTTTAAAACAATGGCTGCTCGCAATCGTAGGTCTGGAAATTTCTCTCGACCTGGTCGGCCTGGCCGACCAGGCGCAAGTAGAAAAGATAATAGGAATCAATCTTTCAATGAGAGAAGAAAAAATAATGGAGCCTCATATAACAAAGACTCATATAAAGATAATCAAGATCAAACTAGGAAAGACTCCTCTAGATATATTCCATCTTCATCTGATAATAAGTATGCTCAATTTGATAGAGATGTACGTGGAGGCTCTAGAAGTGGTAAGAATAGTTATTTCTCAAGGTCAGAAGTACAACGTAAATTCAGAACAGAAGGACGTTCTAGGCCTGTTGGATCCCAACGTACCGATAGTTCCCTAAGACAAAATCCTGAATCAACCTTATCAATTAAATCTAATTCTTTTAGACGTAAGTCCAATGATCTTGCTGTCACTACTTCCGATCAAGGAGTTTTTGAAGATCATTCAAGAAGTGATCTTGTTTGGGGCAGACACTCAACTCAGGCAGTTTTAGAATCTAGAAGACCAGTCCATAGGATTTGGTGTACTCAAGAACTGCGAAGTTCTCAAAGGTTTCTCCAATTGCTTAGAGAGGCAAAGTCTTCTGGTGTTTTGGTTGAGGAGGTGACATGGGCACGGCTTGGCCAACTTACTAATGGCGGAGTTCATCAAGGTATAGCTCTTCAAACTGCTTCTGCTGAAACACTTGACCTTAAAACTCTTTTAAGTAGTTGTAATGATTTGGATGAGTCTCCACTACTTCTTGCTTTGGATGGATTAACTGATCCACAAAATTTAGGCGCGATAGTTCGTTCTGCAGAAGCCCTAGGGGCCCATGGATTGATACTTCCACAAAGAAGGAGTGCTGGATTGACGGGCTCGGTGGCGAAGGTGGCTGCAGGAGCTCTAGAGCATCTTCCAGTGGCAAGGGTTGTAAATCTGAACAGATCAATTGAAGAAATGAAGAAGAATGGTTATAGAGTGATTGGACTTGCTGAAGAGGGAGATGTAACTCTCTCAGATGTTGATTTGGAAGGACCATTAGTTGTCTTAACAGGTTCTGAAGATAAGGGGATATCTCTTGTGACTCGTAGACATTGTGATCAATTAGTGAGGATTCCTCTTCGAGGAATGACAAATAGTTTGAATGCATCGGTTGCAACAGCGCTGCTTTTGTATGAAGTGGCACGTCGTGGATGGATGAAGGGTATTTCAGGTCAGGCGCCTTCTCCAAGAATGATTCGGGCTAAATGCAATGTTTCTTACAAACCCTCAGAAGAAGTTATTTCTGAACAAGACACAAAAGAAATCGTTGATTTGCTAAATCAAGATTGAACCAAAGATAAGAGTAGTAGTTCCATTAATGCATATCTCGATAAAGACTCTTGTATCTCCATTGAATTTTAGCTGTTGTCTGGTTCAACAGAGAAGACTATTGAACTTTGATTTGAATAGATTCCACTTGTGGATCTAAATGCTTTAGCTCTTCCAATGAACTGTTTATATGTAATATAAAATATCAAATACACCTTTTATTTATATGAGCCCAATCAAGGGCATCCGAGGTATAGGAAATAACCTAGGTCTGGTTTGGTGGGCCAAGGTTGAGACCTCTGAGCCAGAATCAATTTATTGGTTTGGTCCTTTCCTTACTCGGAGGAGTTTGAAAACTAATTTGCCTAAGTTCATCGATGAATTGTCAGCTGAGGGACCTAAGTCAATCAAACACGTGTTTATACGTTGTCGGCGTGGTGAGCCCCTCACCATTTAGTTCCATTGGCAAGATGGAGCTGATAGCTTTTAGTGTATATATATCTAAAAGTTAAATGGCGATCGCCGAATGGCGGAGGCAGCTAAGCCTTGGGAAGGTTTCAGCAAGAGAGCTGACACAAGAGAAGCTTTCTCGAATTAAAGACCTTGATCAGACTTTGCATTCCTTTTTGGAAGTTACTTCAGATAGGGCTCTTGCAGATGCAGATCGAATAGATGAGGCTCGTGCGGCAGGACAAGAGTTGCCTCCACTTGCAGGAATTCCTTTTGCAATAAAGGACAACCTATGTACCAGAGGGATAAAAACAACTTGTGCAAGTCGAATGCTTGCAGACTTTCTCCCCCCTTATGAGTCCACTGTTTCTCAGAGACTGTGGAATTCTGGTGCGGTTTTATTAGGTAAAACAAATCTTGATGAGTTTGCTATGGGCAGCTCAACAGAAACTTCGGCTTTTGGATCTACTTTGAATCCTTGGAATATAAAAAAAGTCCCGGGAGGAAGCTCTGGAGGTAGTGCTGCGGCAGTGGCCTCTGGGCAGTGTATGGCAGCACTAGGTTCAGATACTGGAGGTTCTATTCGCCAGCCAGCTTCTTTTTGCGGTGTGGTTGGTTTAAAACCAACGTATGGACGAGTTAGTCGATGGGGATTGATTGCATTTGCCAGTTCCTTGGATCAAGTTGGTCCATTTACTTCGAGTGTTTCAGATGCCGCAGAAGTTTTGCAGGTAATTGCTGGCAGTGACCCAAAAGATTCAACTTGTTTGAATATTCCCGTGCCTAACTATTCGGATTCTTTGAATGATTCGATTTCTGGTCTGCGAATTGGGTTGATTAAAGAGTGCTTTGATCAGGAGGGACTTTCGAAATCAGTCAAAGATTCAGTTTTGGAAGCTGCTAATTGCCTAGAGACATTAGGTGCAGAATTAACTGAAGTAAGTTGCCCTAGATTTAACGATGGTATTGCTACTTATTATGTAATAGCTCCATCAGAAGCCTCGGCAAATTTGGCTAGATATGATGGAGTTAAGTATGGCTATCGCTCTGAAGCTTCAGAGGATCTCGCTATTATGACTGCAAGAAGTAGGGCGGAAGGTTTTGGGAGTGAAGTTCAACGAAGAATTCTGATAGGTACATATGCATTGTCTGCTGGATATGTTGATGCTTATTACAGGAAGGCACAACAGGTGCGAACTTTGATTCGTCGAGATTTTGAAGCTGCTTTTACTAAAGTAGATATTTTACTGACTCCTACTGCACCAACAACAGCTTTCAGTGCCGGTGCTCACGCAGATGATCCTTTGTCGATGTATCTCTCTGATTTGTTGACTATACCGGCTAATTTGGCTGGGATTCCTGCAATTAGCCTCCCTTGCGGCTTTGATCAGACTGGTCTTCCTATAGGTTTGCAATTGATTGGGAATGTTCTTGATGAGCAAAGATTGTTACGAGTCGCTTATCAATATGAAAAGGCTGTAAATGTAATGGGGTCAAGTCCTTCTGGGGAATTCATACCATAAGCTTGACCCTACAAATAGTGTTGAGACCTATCCAGGCTCCCATATCTTGTGTTTGGGCTTAGGATTGTCATATGGCATTCGTTCCTCTTCACAACCATAGCGATTACAGCCTCCTAGATGGGGCCAGTCAATTGCCAAAGATGGTGCAGCGAGCAAAAGATCTCAATATGCAAGCGATTGCTCTTACTGATCATGGCGTCATGTATGGAGCAATTGAACTTTTGAAGTTATGCAAAAGTGCAGGAATTAAGCCAATAATTGGGAATGAGATGTATGTAATTAATGGTTCTATAGATGATCCACAAGTTAAAAAAGAACGTCGTTATCATTTAGTTGTACTTGCTAAAAATGATATTGGATATAAGAACTTAGTTAAATTAACTACTATTAGTCATCTGAGTGGAGTTAGAGGCAGAGGGATATTCTCAAGAGCTTGCATTGATAAACACTTGCTCAAGGAGTATAGTGAGGGTCTTATTATTTCAACTGCTTGCTTGGGTGGTGAGATCCCTCAAGCAATTTTGCATGGTCGTTTTGATATAGCAAGAAATGTGGCCAGTTGGTATAAAGATATATTTGGGAATGATTTTTACCTTGAGATTCAAGACCATGGTTCCAATGAAGATCGTATAGTTAATGTTGAGATTGCCAAGATTGCTAAAGAATTAGATATACAACTGATTGCAACTAATGATGCTCACTATTTGACTAAAAATGATGTTGAGGCACATGATGCATTGTTATGCATATTGACAGGTAAGCTAATAAGTGATGAGAAGCGTCTTAGGTATACAGGCACTGAATATATTAAAACAGAGCATGAAATGTCTTGTTTATTTGCTGATCATCTTGATAGAGAAATAATAGATAAAGCTATTCAAAATACCGCTGTAGTTGCAGATAAGGTTGAAGAATATAATATACTTCGAGCCTATCAAATGCCTAGATTCCCTATTCCTGAAGGATATACACCTCTTACTTATCTAAGAGAAGTTGCAGAGAAAGGATTAAGGTCTAAATTAAAGTTAGAAGATACTGAATCTATACAGAATAATTACTATGAAAGACTCTGTTATGAAATAGATATAATGGATCAAATGGGATTCCCAACTTATTTTCTCGTTGTCTGGGATTATATTCGCTTTGCTAGAGAAAATGGAATTGCTGTTGGTCCAGGAAGAGGTTCTGCGGCAGGCTCTTTGGTGGCCTATTCTTTAGGTATTACTAACATTGATCCCGTTGAAAATGGTCTTCTTTTTGAGCGATTTCTTAATCCTGAAAGAAAATCAATGCCTGATATAGATACAGATTTTTGTATAGAGCGAAGAGGAGAAGTTATTGATTATGTAACTCAACGTTATGGGGAGGACAAGGTCGCTCAGATTATTACTTTTAATAGAATGACTTCTAAAGCTGTATTGAAGGATGTTGCAAGAGTTTTAGATATTCCCTATGGCGATGCTGATCGATTAGCTAAATTGATACCTGTTGTACGAGGTAAACCTGCAACTCTTGCAGAGATGATAAGTAAAGATTCACCTAATCCTGAATTCAGAGAGAAGTACGAAAGTGATAATTTAGTATCTAAATGGATTGATATGGCCATAAGAGTTGAAGGTACCAATAAGACATTTGGTGTGCATGCAGCGGGTGTTGTTATAGCCGCAGACCCTTTGGATAATTTAGTTCCTCTTCAGAGAAATAATGATGGTCAGGTAATAACCCAATATTTCATGGAAGATATTGAATCTATGGGCCTATTGAAGATGGATTTTCTGGGTTTGAAAAATTTAACTATGATAGAGAAAACCTTGAATCTTGTCGAAGAAACTATTGGCAAACGTATAGATCCAGATGATTTACCATTAGAGGATTCAGCTACATATGACTTGCTTTCTAGAGGAGACCTTGAAGGTATTTTTCAGCTAGAATCTACTGGTATGAGGCAAATCGTTAGAGATCTTAAGCCAACATCTTTAGAGGATATTTCATCAATTTTGGCTCTATATCGACCAGGACCACTTGATGCAGGATTGATTCCTAAATTTATTAATAGAAAGCATGGTCGTGAATCGATTCAGTTTGCTCATGAATGTTTAAAACCAATACTAAATGAGACTTATGGAATTATGGTTTATCAAGAACAAATCATGAGGATAGCCCAAGATTTAGCAGGTTATTCTCTTGGTCAAGCTGATTTATTACGTCGTGCAATGGGAAAGAAAAAGGTTAAAGAAATGCAGAAGCATAGAGGAATCTTCGTAAATGGAGCTTCAGAAAGAGGTGTTAATCCAAAACTTGCAGATGAACTTTTTGATCAGATGGTTCTCTTTGCAGAGTATTGCTTTAACAAAAGTCATTCCACTGCATATGGTGCGGTTACTTATCAGACTGCATATTTAAAAGCACATTATCCAGTTGCCTATATGGCCGCTTTGTTAACAGTAAATGCAGGATCAACCGAAAAGGTTCAGCGGTATATATCTAATTGTAATTCTATAGGAATTGAAGTTGTTCCGCCAGATGTAAATGCTTCTGGATTTGACTTTACGCCTGATGGTAAGAGAATACTTTTTGGACTATCTGCTGTTAGGAATTTAGGAGAAGGTGCTATTCGTCAACTTATTTCTAGTAGAGAAAAAGATGGGCCTTTTAATTCACTTGCCGAAATTTGCGACCGTCTTCCTCTCAATATTCTAAATCGTAGAGGATTAGAATCTCTTGTACATTGTGGGGCTCTTGATTCTATAGACCCTGACACCAATCGAGCACAATTAATTGCTGATCTAGATCTGATTATTGATTGGGCTTCATCTCGAGCACGTGATCGTCTTAGTGGTCAAGGAAATTTATTTGAAATCTTTTCAGAATCACAAAGTGAGAATATAAATAATGAATTGATTCATGCTCCAAAGGCTTCTGCTGTTTCTGATTATTCTCCTACCGAGAAGTTAAGATTGGAAAAAGAACTTGTTGGTTTTTATCTTTCTGATCATCCTTTAAAGCAGCTTTCTCGTCCGGCTAAGTTGTTAGCCCCTATTGGCTTAGGTTCTTTAGAGGAGCATGCAGATAAAAATAAAGTCTCTGTTATTGCCATGATTCCTGAAATTCGTCAGGTGACTACCCGTAAGGGAGATCGAATGGCTGTTCTTCAATTGGAAGACCTTACTGGTTCATGTGAGGCAGTTGTGTTCCCAAAAACTTATGCTCGCTTAGCAGATTTTCTTATGATTGAGTCTCGCTTATTGATTTGGGGTTCTGTTGATCGCAGAGATGATAGAGTTCAATTAATTGTTAATGATTGTAGGGAGATAGATGATCTTCGTCTTTTATTAGTTGAACTGCACCCTAATCAAGCTAGTGATATTTCCGTTCAACACACATTAAGAGAATGTTTGCAGAAACATTACCCTTCTAAAGATGAATATGGCGTAAAGGTTCCTGTGGTGGCATCAATTCGTGATGGAGAAGATGTCAGATATGTCAGATTTGGTCATCAATTCTGTGTAAGAGATGCAGAACAGGCAATGCTTTCCCTCAGAGAAAAATCTTTTAAAGCTAACTTCAGTGAAAGTTTACTTGCTTCAAATACTTAATTTAATGTTTCACTGTTATTTGCTTTAAAAGCTGCACGAACTCTCGTAATATTTGGATTGATATTTTCTAAACCTAGAAAACTTCCAGAGGATTCTTCCCAGCTTGCCGAGAGGATCCCATAACTTAATCCGGCCAGTCCAAGTAAGAAGCAAATTGCTGATGTTATCAATGTTATGCCTGGCGGGATATCAGCTATTCCCTTGCTAACTAGCAAATAGCTTGCTATAAATATTCCCATTCCACTTACAGTTGGCAAACCAGAAGTAAAAATAACTCTTCTGGCCATCCTGTTTGCAACTTGTTTTGGTATTCCGGTTTGTTGTTTATACTTATTATTCTTAGGTTGTAGGTTTGATGGTTTAATTCCTTTTGAATTATTGATTTTATTATCTATATTATTAGATGTTTTTTTGTTAGAGTTGTCCATTTTAGTTTCCAACTTTCTTTACTTAATTATTGATTTCAACCACGTATGCCTAGCTTTTTTATCAGATCAGTATATCTCTTTTCGCTTTTATCTCGTACGAAATTTAAAAGTCGTTTCCTTTGTCCAATCATTTTTAGCAATCCTTGTCTTGAAGAAAAGTCGTGATTGTTGTTTTGGAGATGCCCGCTGAGCTTGGTGATCCGTTCGCTAAGCATTGCTACTTGTACTTCCACTGAACCTGTATCAGTAGCGTGGATTTGGTGTTCATTGATGAGTTTTTGCTTTTCTTCTGTATTAAGCGACATACTCTCTTGCCAGGTGAAACACTTTTGGTCCTCTAATTTAGCGTCTTACCTTCCCGTTTTAGCATTTTTCTTTATTTAGCCATAGCAAGCATGTTTTGAGTAGGGCATCGATTTCATCTTGAACCAAGGCTCCCTTGAAAGATTGATCAATGTTAAATGCATTGTTTTTAAGTTCTAAAGCGTCTAGAGCATTGTCGATTTCCTGTTTTTCATAACCAAGGCTTGAAAGGGTAATTCGTAAATCTTCTAATACAGGCCTATCCAATTGAGAGGAGTTTGGCGGCCCTTTATGTTTTTTGCCCCCATCTTCTGCTCCAGTGTTCGAAAAGAACTGGTTTGGCTTGTCTTTTAGCTCTACCAGCAGTCTTTCTGCTGTTCGTTTCCCTACTCCTTGCGCACTGGTCAAAGTATCTATGTCTTTGTTTGCAAGAATTGTTATTAGTTGATCTGCATCGAATTTTTCCAGTATTGCTAAGCCAATTTGTGGACCTACTCCATTTACACTGATAATGATGCGGAATAAATCTCTTTCTTTCCGGTCTATGAATCCAAATAAGCTATATCCATCATCACGTTGAACTTGATGAATCCAAAGTGTGACAACCTCAGTGGCCTGAGTTTTGATCTCATTTCGTCTTGATAGTTGGACTTCATATCCAACACCTGAACAGGAAATTACAATCCCATGCTTTGCAGCCTGACTCCAGTTGTCTATTTTCTCTCCTCTCATCCAGCTAATCATAGATAAGCTCTTTTTCCTCCATACTGCCTTATTTTCTACTCCATCATACGGGGTACTTGCTATTAGGTAGACGCCATATTTCTTGCTTTCGTTTTTTTGTTGTTAGAACATTATATTTTAGTTCTAGATTTGGTAAATGTTGAACTTCTAAGTCAAGTCGTTATTTGAGTAATGCAAAATATCATTTATGTATTTTTAAATATGATTAATGAGGGCTTAAGTATTAATCTGCATGTTTTAAGAGTTGCAAATATAAGTACTTGATTGATATGGTGGTTTGCTGTGAGTATGAGATAGCTACGCTCTTAAACATTGCTTTCAAAATAGTTAGGGACTAGTTCAAATAAGACCTTGGCAACAATTATAATATAAATCTATATTCTATTTTATTTTGTATACTGACTCTTTACTAATTAGCCCCCATCTACTTGGCATCCAATCATTGCTCCACTAACTGCTCCTGCAGGTATTGCCCACCACCTGTCTTTACCTCTTGAGCTTGATGTCGCCAAGCCTGCTCCAAGTATTCCGCCTATAAGACTTCCTTCCGAGCAATCATTATTGTCAGTATTCTTTTGCACATGTTTTTGTATTGCTGAATCACATGGAACTTCTATTGTTTCATGCCAGCTCTTTACATAACCAGGAGACCTTTGATTTCCTGGAATATACTCTTCTCTGTATTCATTTCGAGTGCATGACTGAGAGGTCGAGTAGCCAGGCTGATACTCGCCTGCATATGCAGGCATTACACTAGTCAAGCTAACTATTGTCATTAATACTAGTTTCATGGTAACTCTCGCTAACTAAGTTGTGTTCTTCTTACTTTACTGCTTTATCCTATGATTTCATAATTTACTTAGAAATGTGTGTATTTATATCTTTTCAGTTTAGAACTTTCATGACTAATATTTTTTTCTAGTTTTTCTATTGTTTATATCTTAATCTGCTTATGCTAAATGCCTTCGTTTTTGAGAGGCTTGCTGCTATTGCTACTAATGCTTAGCAGTGTAGAGCTAAGTATTAGTATTGCTCCTATAATAATATTTCTGCTAATGGGCTCGTTGAATAGAATTATTCCCCAAATCGAGGCAAAAAGTACTTGGCAATAATTTATTGAACTAGCATGGCCTGCTGGAAGAATAGATAACCCTTCCGTGATCCAGATTTGACCAAGTTGAGTAAATATCCCAACCCCTAGCAACCAAATCCATTCCACTCCTGATGGCATGACTGCATTGATAGATAATAAAGGAAGACAAATGGGAATTGATACTAATGGAAAATAATATACAATTACCAATGGATGTTCTGTTTCTGAGAGTTTTCTTACAGATACATATGCTAAGGCCGTAAGCAAAGCTCCTCCTAGGGCAATGCATACGGATTCAAAAGGTAGTGAACTGAAATGATATTGCGGCCAATTTGTTTGTACTACTAAAGTAATGCCAGCCCAGCCAACACCTATTCCTAGGAAAATCCTTTTACCAATTTCCTCATTAAGTAAAATAGATGCTGCAATAGTCGTAAATATCGGATAAGTGTATTGAAGAACTGTTGCCGCTGCTAATGGTAAAGAACTAATAGCTTTGAAAACACAGAATAAGGCAGTTGTTCCAAGTAATCCCCTTAAAAGTAAAAGTCTTTTCTTTACACCCCATGAACATACTTTGGCTTTCTTTATCATTACTTTTGTAATAATAATGCTGATCATTGCTCTGGCTAAGACTATCTCTGCTATTGGTATCCGGGTCCCAAGATGCTTTACACAGACTGTCATTATGCTGAAAGAGAACGCGCTCGCAAGTAAGGCTCTGTAACCTTTTATTGTGTTAGGACTTACCTTGTTCAATACAGACTGATTAGTGAGCATTGATTCCGTTTTCAGTTTTTTCATTAAGACTTATCCCAACTTCTAGTAAGTGTTTTTATTCTTATGAATCCTATTAAGAGACCAACGCACTGAATTTAAGCTAAATGATTTGATGGCTAACCCTCGTCTCCATCCTCGTACTATTGACGCCGTAAAGGAACGCTCAGACATCGTTGATGTTGTTGGAGAGCATGTTGTCTTAAAGAAAAGAGGAAGAGAGTTTGTTGGGGTTTGTCCTTTTCATGATGACAGCAAGCCCTCTTTAACTGTTTCTCCTGCTAAACAGTTTTATTATTGTTTTTCTTGTGGAGCTGGTGGAAATTCAATTAAATTCCTTATGGAATTTAAGCGTCAGAGTTTTAGTGATGTAATCCTTGAGCTTGCTAGAAAGTATCAGCTTCCTGTTGAGACAGTTGAAGGCCCGCAACAAGACAGATTACGTAAACAACTTTCTCGTAGAGATACACTCTATCGAGCACTTTCTCTTTCGAAGGCCTGGTTCGCTGATCAATTACGAAGTGATAAAGGTCAATTTGCTCTTGAATATTTAACTAAAAAACGTGGTCTTAAAGATTCAAATATTCAGACTTTCGAATTAGGTTATGCCCCTGATCAGTGGGATTGCTTATCTAAATATTTACAGGAAGTAGAGAATTTTTCCACTGAAGTACTCGAGGCTGCAGGCCTAATTGTTGCAAGAAGAAGTGGTAAAGGTTTTTATGATCGATTTCGCAATCGCCTTATTGTTCCAATCCATGATCAACAAGGCAGGGTGATTGGTTTTGGTGGCCGTAGTCTTGACGGCTCAGAGCCAAAGTATCTCAATTCTCCAGAGACTGAGGTTTTTGAAAAAGGTAATCATTTATTTGCTTTGGATAAAGCTTCAAGTGCAATTCGTAAGGATGATCGAGCAGTAGTTGTCGAAGGTTATTTTGATGTTATTGCTTTGCATGCTGCAGGAGTTACGAATTCCGTTGCTGCATTAGGAACAGCTCTTAGTAGTAAGCAGATAACTCAGTTATGTCGTTGTAGTGATAGCAAGCGGATAGTTCTTAATTTTGATGCAGATAATGCTGGAGTTCGTGCAGCTAATCGGGCTATTGGGGAGGTTGAACAGCTTGCAATGCAAGGCCAATTGGAGTTGCGAGTGCTTCAATTGCCTTCTGGTAAAGATCCTGACGAGTTCTTGTCTTCTCATGATTCAGGCCAGTACAGAGCTTTGCTTGACAAGGCTCCTATTTGGCTTGATTGGCAAATAGATCAACTGCTTGTTGGACTTGATTTGTCAAAGTCTGATCATTTTCAAAAAGCCGTTAGTGGATTGGTTCAGTTGCTTGGCAAATTGCCAAAATCTGCGGTTCGTTCACGTTACCTCCAGCAAGTTGCTGAAAGATTGAGTGGAGGACATAGTCGTTTAGCTTTACAGCTTGAAGAAGATCTGAGACAGCAAGTAAAAGGTGAGCGTTGGCATGGTCGTTCTAGGCGTCATGAGCAACCAGGAGAGGCTAGTCAAAGAGAACGTAGTGAAGCTGAAATATTGAGGCTTTATCTACATTGTTCAACGATTAGGCCTCAGATTCGACGTGAATTACGCCAGAGAGAATTAGAAGATTTTGCCTTTAGTCACCATCGTTTGTTATGGGCAGCAATAAGTCAACTTGAAGAGACCAACCTTGGAGTTGGTCAACTTGAATCAATTAGTCGAGGGCTAGATGATGGCCATCAACTTGCGGATATAGACTTACCTAGATTGTTATCCGATCAGTTGACATTGGATAATAGCCAACTCTTTTCTCGACTTACTACATTATTAGAACCTGGTGAATTCCATTTAGCTGCTATGGCAGAGCCAATCCATCAACTAAGGGGAACAGCGGCAAGTTTGGAACGACAGAAATCAATTAAACGTTGTAGACATCTTCTTGAAGCTTGGTCTTCACAACAGCTTGAAACCCTTGAACGCTGCATTGCGTCATTGATTGAGGAAGAGAGGCAAAAGCCTGATGAAGTTCTAGATATGGATGCCTTGATAGATCAAATGTTTAATGACCTAAATAGTGATGCATTAAGATTTCAAGAGCTTTATTATAGTGAACGGAAACATATACTTCATCTTGATCAACAACGTTGCTCTGGCTATGTAGAGATTGAACATGCTTCAGCCTAAATACTAACTATTACTGAATCCATTCTCTTATCTAACTTTTTTAGTATTTACTGTCTTGTTAAGAGTCTTACAATGTAATGAAAGCAACCATTTAACATAGAAATCACATCTTTACTCTAAGTTAATGATTAAATCCCTTCGTAGATATATTATTTATACAGTAGACCACTACAATGAAGAAAGTTATTAGTCTCGACCTCTCTACTTGCAGTCCAGATAATAGTCTTTGGTCTTGTTTTGTTACTAAACTAGGAATAGAAAAGGCAAAAACTGCTGCTAGACAGGCTCTTGACCTCCAATGCATGCATGGGAATCAACAGACATTGCCTGTCTTGTTTCAGGAAACATGCGGAATTGGATTGATAAGTACAGAATTAATTCATTCTCAAACTGGACTTTCTTTTAATACCCATCGTGTAATTCTTCTTTTGAGCATGCCTAAAAAATTATTTCAGCTTCTTTATGAGACTTAGTTGATGTAATTGCTATAAACAATATTTTAGTAGAGATGACCTCACAAGTTTTGGCTTGTCTTCCATCCAATATGCCTCATATTCTTTATCTCTATTGCCTGAAAGGCTTGTAGACCTTTTTAGAGCACTTTCTTTGTAAGGGTGTAATTTGTACATTCTTCCTGTGTAATCATTCATAGCCTTTCCTTGGTTACAGTTTTGTGCCACATGCACTGCTTCATGTCTTAGTGCACGTCTTATATATATTTTAGTTTTCTGAAAATCATCATCTTGGAATCCTCTTGGTATTGAGTACCCGCCAATCTTCTTTGCATTGTTTGTGCAAATTACGATTGTTCTCTGCTCCCTTTTTAGGAAGCCAAAAAATTTATCTCCTAGTAGGCATAAAGGAGTATTCTCCTCTATTGAATACCCTGCCTTTTTTGTTAGTTCAAGTATTTCTTTGTCCTGTCCGCTCAGGAACATTATGAATTCTAGCATCGATTAAGTTGATAATGTGATTTAGAGATGTTAGTCTTTTAGACTATGTTAATCTAATTAATTTTATATTACTCTGCTTTGATGATTGGGATTTTGTTAATCAGTGTTGTTGATACGTTGCTCTGATCCTTCGAACCCATCTGCCATTCGTTTATTGAACCGCATATTGCCCAGGTTACTGTTCCATGACCGTATCGATTGTTTAATTGATCGATTACTCTTGTTAGATTCTCTCTCTTCTTTTGTATTTTGCTGTTGTGATTAATAAAGAAATGTTGTTGTATATGTTTTTTGCTTTGTAGTTTCTGCATGATAATTCCTGCTTTTATTAATGCTTTATAGGGTTCGAATATCTCTCGTGTTAGTTCCATTGTTTCCTTTAGTAGAATGCTTGTGTCGTCAGTAGGAATATCAAGTTTCTTGCTAGCAGATTGACTATAGAATGAAGGTAGAAAAGGACTGGTGCGTATAAATATTGTAATAGCACCTGCTAATTGTCTTTGTCGCCGGAGCTTTTCGCTGGCAATTATGACCCGTCTTGCCATTGCCTGAAGTAACTCATCGAGGGTTGTAATTGGCCGGCGAAAGCTTCTGCTTACGCATGTTTCTTGTTTTGGCTTTGACTTTGGTGTGAGTGGAATACAACTTTCCCCTCGGAGTTCTTGTTGTATTCGGGTACCTGTTATTCCTGATTTACTTTGCAGTTCTTGAGTATTCATATCGCGTAATTGCAATGCATTATTGATTCCTTTCATTCGGCACCAGTAAGCCAATTTATTTCCGATGCCCCAAACGTCCTCAATTGCAATTCTTTTGAGCCAGTATTCTGGATCTTCAGCTGTAAGAAGATTAAATATTCCTGCATTGGCGGGAATTGTTTTGGCTAGAAAGTTTGCTAATTTTGCTTGTACTTTTGTGGTTCCAAAGCCAATAGCAATTGGTATCCCTAGTTGTTGAATGGCCAATATCCTTAGATTGCGAGCCCATTGATGCAGCTCTTGTTCGGAGGAGGAGCTAAAGCTTGCAAAAGCTTCGTCGATTGAATATATCTCTAATTGTTCGCAATGTTTTCTTAGTAGGCTCATCAAGCGTTGACTCATGTCGCCGTAAAGGGCGTAATTTGAACTACGCACGACAACTTTCAGTTTTCTTAGCTGAGAACTGATTTTGAAATATGGCTTTCCCATCTTGATGCCAAGATTGCGAGCTTCGGGATTGCGAGAAATAATGCATCCGTCATTATTTGACAGTATGACTAATGGACGACCTATTAGCGATGGGTCAAGACTTTGTTCGCAGGAAGCATAAAAATTATTCCCATCGATTAGAGCGGTAGTTTGGATCATGATCTTTATCGGAAATGATTGAGGCTATGAATTGAATAAATTGCTACACCCCAGATTTCTACATTGTTGTATTTGCTCAGGTTGATTGCTGAATGGTTGGGGTTTGCCGCTTCTAGATAAAGTGAATTGTGCTGACGAGTTAGCCTTTTTAGGGTGAAGGAGCCATCCAATATTGCTACTACTATTCGTCCAGGAGAGGCATTTATTCCTCGATCCACAACAAGTAGATCTCCATCGTATATCCCGGCTCCAGTCATGGAATCACCGCTTACTCGTAGAAAGAAAGTAGAGTTTGGATGCTTGATTAGCTCTTCATTGAGGTCGATTCTTGTTTCGATATAGTTATCAGCTGGTGAAGGAAATCCTGCTGATATAGATTCACTTGCTACTGGTAGCAATGATTTGGTTAAGGTTTTTTTTAGCGAAAGCGGTAAGTCCACAATCCTTGCGAGAATCCAACCACCTGATGATAGTACATCAGTATCACTGTTGAGTGGTTGGATCGAGTTTTCGTCGCTATGCCTCCTTGACATCATCGAATTCAGTATTAATTGTGTATCTAACGAGCGAGCTGTCTTGGTATGAGGAAGATTTTTCAATGGAAAGATCTCAATTGGAGAAATATGTCTCTTCAGGAAAGAGTCAATTTTAAAAGGTTTTGTCTACTGCCATTGCTTGCGTATGGCGTCTATATCTTCCTGTCCCATTACGCTTTGACTCTCTTGGTGATGCTAGGTGTTTATTGCGTATGTAAGTGGTTGGAGTCAGGAAAAAGATAGGTATGGCCAATCAAGAGAAGCCTCAGGAAAGACACAAACGATTTAAAGCAATGTCTAGTAAAGAGAGAAAGGCTTTGATTAGGGAAAAGATGAAAGTTGAAGGACTCGTGGAAGGTAGTGGGGTTCCAGGTAAGGACTTGTCTTCGTACGACCGAGGTGAGGTCAGGGATTTAATTAAAGTGACTTCTTGCTTCCCTGAAATGCAAAGCAAGCGAAATTTAAGGCAGTCAAGGTTGCCTAATAAAAAGAAGTTGTTAGCTGCTTGGATTCTGCTTCTAATAGCTCTAGTCAGTGGCGTAAGCTTATATAGTAAGCAATATCCATCACTAGAAATGAGAAGAGAGCTCTCGGTTGATGGATTGTTTTGGGATTAATGGTGAGTATGATTTTCTCCGAGAGGAAAGACAATGGGTTGATGGACAGTTAGAGAAAAGCCATGTAAGAAAATAACTCTTGTAAGTAGATAATTTTGTTATTGATTAATGTCTAGTAGTCGAAATAAATATGGAATTTTAATAGGTTCTCATGAATTGTTCGGTTAAATTAGGTAGAAGTTGTTATTCTCTCATGAACCATCTGTTGACTAGTGAAAGGTCTAAGTGGATATTTGTTATTATATTAGTATCAATCGGACTAGGGATTGCAACAAAGAATGCAATTTCTTATCCCACTGAATGTGTTCCCAGTACTCCTGTAGAAGTTAGCCAATTGATTAAAGAGATAAACTAATGAAGCAATTGCGATTAGATTGCTGATTTGCTTATGTGTGGGCGATATGAGTTAACAACCGAATTTGTAAACCTGCCACCAATTCTAAAAAAAGATTTTCCTAAGGGACTTGAAGAGAAGTATTCAGAGCAGAGAGTAATTAGGCCAGCAGATCCTGTTCTTGTTCTTAAGGATGAAGGTAAGGTATCTACTGCTTTAATGCTTTGGGGATTTATCTCTGAGTGGACTAAAGATCCATTTGATTGTTCATTGCCAAGACCTTTTAATGCAAGGTCTGAAACAATTGGAGAAAAGAAATTATTCAAAGGAAGTTGGAGGCATAAAAGATGTGTTTTGCCTGCCAGTGGATTTTTTGAAAAAGGTCATCGCATAAGAAGAAAGGATTTGCAACCGTTTTGGCTTGCTGGTATTTGGAATAGATGGATGAGTCATGAAGGCAGTGAACTTGAAACTTGTTGTGTATTAACAACTGAGCCAAATATGTTAGTGAAGCCCCTCCATAATCGAATGCCGGTAATTATTCCCAATGGGTTGGAAGAGGATTGGATAGCTCCACAGAAAGACGAATTTCAGCTGAGGGAATTACAAGTAATGTTGAGTGGATGGAGTCCGGATGAATGGATAGCAGAGCCAATTGGCCAAACTTTTTTTTCTCAAATGACTTTATTTTAACCAATAGTTAAGTGCGCATGTTGATCTTTTATTTTGGATTTAGCTCTTAACATTTTGAGAGCTTGTTTACGAGATCACTATTGATTCATGTACTAGCAATCTAGCTGTATTAAAATGAGGTACTTGTTAAAATTAGGTGATAGTGTTGATAATTTTTGTTGGAGAAGGAGCTATTTGGTTTGATAAGGAATAGTTACTTTTTCCCCTTTGACTCCTGATGAGGCGACAAAGATTACTGCACTTTCTTTGCCTACAACTTCACAGTGATGAACAGTGTTTTGAGGAGTAGCGAAGCTTTCTCCAGGACCTACAGTTAGTGCTTTACCATCAATAGTTGTACAGGAAAGGTCTCCCGTGACTACATAAGCAATTCCAGGTTGAGCATGATAATGCAGAGGTGTTTTGAAACCAGGCTGTGCTGTTATCCGTTGAAGTGTTAATTGTGCTTTACCTCGTGGGTACTTATATGAATCTCCATTCCATGATTTTGTAGAAGTTAAGATGTTTTCAATAATTACAGGCTCAACACTTGTAGATGTTTCCCTTTTTGCATTACAGGCAGCCATTGGCAGAGCTATTCCAGCAGTAAGCGCAAAGAGTAAAAAATGTCGCATAAGAAAGTATGTATGTAGACCTAGACCGTATCAGCTGAATATCTGTTTTGGGAATGCCTCCTAGATGAGTCACATGCATCTCCTTCTATGCAAACCCAAAACATGAGTAGATTCGCAATTTTAGGGTCGTTAATTCAATAAAACTAGAGTTGATTGGTTTTCCTATGGGGATATGAAAGTCATAGACGTCCAGCTAGCTGAAAAGGAGAGGATAGATGCGATGTGATTGACAAGAAAAGTACTGAAATCAGGCAGAGATCTCAAGATGTTCAACTCGTTTTAAAATGATTTGTTTGAGAAGAAGGAAAGGGTTGCCTAATGGTTGATCAAGAAGTAACAAAGAAGTTGACTTTGTGCTAAATGCAGTCAAGAGAAGAATTAAGGAAAAATGTGTAGGAGCTATCTCGTAGATATCTCTGCAATAGTCGACCGTCTTACCTTACGCATTGATTTGTGTGGGATGTTGTATGGGGTTGGAGGTGTTTACTAAATCAAGACTTGAGGAATAACTTCATGATGATTTATTTGATTGCTATGCCATAAATGTGGTAGATGTAAGTATGTAGGCAATTATTTTAGATGGCTAATCTAACGATCAAAGTGAGCGCAAAGGCAGATGCCATGATCGCTCAATTGCAAAAGGAGATCTTCAATCGTCGTCGTAAGAAAATTACGGCACAGGGCGTTGTTGAATCCCTTGTTGAAAGCGGAGCAAAGTCCCAGTCAGACAAGCGTTATGCAGCTTCTTGGAAAAACCTTATAAAGGATATAGAGAAGGCTGCAAAGGTTTCTGAGGTGCATGGCAACAAGCCTGCGAACATATCGGCGGAAGAGTGGGCCCTTGTTTTGTCTCATCGCACTCGTAAAGGTAAAGCTGTCGCCAAAGCTGCTCCTAAGAAGAGAGCAAAATCCACAAAAGTATCTACTAAGAAAGCAGCATTGAAAAAAACTGCTGTCAAGAAAGCAGTTGCAAAGAAGTCTACGACAGTTTCTTTGGCTGCTAAGGCTGCACCTAAGGCTAAGGCAGTTGGAAGGCCTGCAAAACGTAGGAAAGCTACAAAAACTACTGCTTCAGTAGTTAAGTAGGCTTTCAGTCAGACCGTTGTAGCGGAATGAGAGGTGCAATTCCTCTCACTGGCTTTTAAATTTTTATGTTCTTAGTATTTTTGAGAGATAGGGGCTGGCTCTCGGGAATATAAAAGAATTAGTTATTTAACTTGCGCGGTTTTAATTGGAAAACTCTAGTTGCGAGACTTCTATAGAGATTGCTGGTCATTGACTTGGTGTATTTTTTAATTAATACCCATTACCTGAATTCCGTAAACAATTAATCCACAGCCAACTAAACAAGCATTGATTAACCCCATTCCGACTGCCCCTACTGTGAAAATCCCCATAGAGACTGCTCCAATTGCAACAACTCCCATAGGAAGTAGGCCAATGGCTATAATTCCACGAGGCGCGATGCCAATAGAAACTAATTTGGTCTTGTCATTGATAATTTTGTTGATTGGCGAAGTTTCTGTTGTTGGAGGATTAAAAGCCAAAGGTGTTAATTGTTATGAAGTTGGGGAATTATTGAGTTGTGCCATGAGTAGCGCATGGCATCCAAAGTGTTCCCATTTTATGAACTCCTAAGCAGCCAAGCTTTTTAGCCTCATTTTCAGCCTGAGATCTTGTGGGGTAGGCATAAATGTTCTTTATGGATGAATGGCCTGTTTTGTCAATTGTTTGGTAAAGAGCAGAACTTTCTGGACTCCACACTTTGAGTCCCATCGTAGTTATTCCTGCAGAAAATATTCCCATGCCTACAATTGAGGCGTTGACAACTCCCATTGCTACAACTCCAAGAGAGACAACTCCCATTGGGACTATGCCAATGGTGATGATACCCATAGGAACTATCCCAATAGATATTATGCCAAGTGGGGCTATTCCGATTGCGATTTTTTTTGGCTTGCTCCCGCAATGCGCGGGACCTTCGGCTTTTTGTTGATCAGGGCTTTCTATCATTGTGATCTAAGACTACTTAGTGGTTGTGATGATGATGATCTCTACTGTCAGAATAGTTCTGGTGATTTTCATGAATTTTGTGACTTTTACAAGGCATCCATTTGCCGCCCATTGCGTGAGCACCAGTGCAGTTGAAATTCTTCGCTGCCTGCTCAGCTTCAGCCTTGGTGTTGAAAAGAGCTGGGGTTCCATCCTCTTTTGAAGATGAAGAACATCCAATTAAAGAAAAGGAAGCAGCAATTAAAACGAAAGTTGAAAGATTTTTTTGGATTTGGAGCATTTAGTTGTCTTTTATCTTTTAGAATCTATTCTGAATTGTCTGATACTGCAATGTATTGTAGTATCTCATGATTCTCTATTGCCATTATGATGAAAAGAAAACTAGATTAGACTAAAATTAGTTTAAGATAAGTCAGGCATTTATTTATGATGAAAAAAATCCTTCCTTTGTTATTTGCGCTATCTATTGCTACAGGACCTGCTTTCGCATGGGGTGGTGGTGACTGTCAATATTCAAAGGAAGAAGCCAATAAAGAAGTTCCTAATGAGAATATTGAGAAAACAGAATCTGCTAAAAAGAAGTGATAAGAATTCTTAGCAGTAGGACTTGCTGCTATGCAAAGGTAAATATTGTCCTGAGAGTTAGATCATTCTAAATGAATTACTTAATTGATAATCTTTTGCCAAAAATGGCTTATAGCTAAGTAAGAATTATACATTCTTTAGTTGCTTGTAAGTTTTCTTCAGAACCTATCTTGCTATGCCTTTAAAATTGTGTCAACTTGAAAGAAATTAATCCTGCAAACTACTTGTTCTAAATAGTTGGATCTTAAGCTGCCTAGACAAGTAATAAAAAAAGATCAAAGGATGGCCAGATACTATTGCCCATATTGTTCGCCTAGCTATCAAATCCATAAAGATTCATGTAATGGTGTGATCGTTTGTCGTCAATGTGGAGAACCTTTAGTAAGAATTTCACTGATAAAGCCAACTCAAATATGTGCGCTAGTAACCGCTTTGGCATTTACGGCTCCTTTGGTTGTAGCATTTTCTACATTTATTCAGAAATTGCAGAATCCTAGACCTAACAGGAATATTAATGTTATTTCATCTGTCTTGAAAGGGCGGTATGGCGTGGCCCTTGGAGAAAAGCTCTGAAAATACTTTTGAGCATTAATATAGATATTTTGTTGACGTATAGTTTTTTTTGCCGCAAATCTCCAGTTGCCTGCACTAAAAAATTTTATAAGTAGATTCACGTACAGAATTGCTGAAAATTACTTTTGTTTGGTAATGGAGTTCTGTAATTGTGGTGGATGTGCATTGGTAACTATTTAGGCTCCTTTTCGTAAAACAATCTTGGTTAATTTGAATCCTCTAGGATAGTCGAGACTCCTTGTCTACAGATTTTGAAGAGGTTTTGTCCTGTCAGGATGAACAGCTGTAATGGGATATGCCCCCAGTATTGAAGAATTTCTCCGGCATCAAACGGTTGAAATTTGTTTCCACCTCAAATGATTGCTCGTCGTATGGATTACTTAATACATCTTGTAACTGTTTGATGAGATCATATTCTCCATGCTCAGCCAACTCGTAAGAGGGTGCGATCAACCATTCTCGCCAGGTGTACTTGGGGTTGATGCCTTTCATTGCTGAGGATATTTTTTTCAGGTCGCCCGAACTCATGATGTGACTCCGCCAGCGCTTTAGCCAGCAACTCCACTGTGCGTCAACCTGTTCTGAGCTGTCCAAGTAGAAGCTCTCTTTCAACGCTGTTATTTGATTAGGAATTTCAGATAGCTTTCGGAAAAAGATCGTGTAGTCAACCTTGGAAAGGGTCATGAGCTGAATTAGTTCCTTCACTAGAGTTGTGTCGTAGTTGATCAGGCCGAGCTTCTTTACCCACATGGCTTCGACCTCTTTACTCATAGCCTCAGCAAATCCTTCGCGAATTTGATCTAACCTTGCCAGCGCATCAGTGTTGTCGATGAGTAGAGGTCGGATGGCTGACCAGAACATTTGATAATTGGCTTCGGCAGCAACCGGTTGGTTGAAGAATGAGAAATGGTTGCCGCCTGCTGTCCAAGGCTGAAATCTTGGATCGAATAGTTCGCAGAATCCGAAGGGGCCGTAGTCGAGGGTAAAGCCGCCTGCGGCGCAATTGTCACTGTTGAAATTTCCTTGACAGTAGCCAACTCGTATCCAGTTCGCTACTAGTGATGTGAGACGTCCGCGGAATAAATATGCCATCTCGACAACTTGATCGGCGAAGTTAAGACTCGGATTAATCATGAATTTATAGTTCCGTTCGATAAGGTGCTTCACTATCATTTGTAGTTCGTTCAGCGCAGTCTGATTCGCATTGCTGCGTGCACGACGAGCAAAGAGCTCAAGCTGGCCCACACGTATAAACGAAGGCGCAACACGTGTTGTGATCGCTATAGGGCTGTCTACCAGAATATCGGGATCGAAAGATCTGGAGTCCTTGCTGTACCAGGGTCTACGCACTTTCTCGGAATGGGACACATACAGTGTCAATGATCGTGAGGTAGGAACTCCCAGAGCATGCATGTATTCCTGAGCAAGAAACTCGCGCACGCTTGAACGAAGTACAGCACGTCCATCGGCTCCTCGACAGAAAGGTGTCGGGCCTCCTCCTTTCAGCTGCATCTCCCAGCGTCTTCCATTAAAGAGTCCTTCGAACACTGAGATAGCTCTACCATCACCGTATCCGTTGCCTGTTCCAAATGGACATTGCTGTATATATTCAGTGCCATAGATCGACAAGGCATAACCGGTTGCCCAACCAGTAGGACGCATTGGCTCAAGCGCCACGGCAATGTCGCCCGAAAACAGACGGCGGAACTGTTCGTCTTGAGCAAGCTCATCGCTTAGTCCTAGTTCGTTGAATAAGTCTTTGCTGTGCGAGATGTATTCAGCTGCTGGAATAGGAGTTGGTGTTACGGGTACGTAATGACCTGAGAACACCTGTCGAGGGAGGTGATCGTGGCCATCACTAGTAGCCTGAGGATCTGCTTGGAGTGAATCCATGAGAGAATAGTCAGCCAGTTGTGAAAACTCAGCGAAAGTTTTTGTTGTTGGTGACTCGAAGGCGTTTTTGGTGCTTGGCATGTGGCCAATCATTAGATTTTTATAAGGTTTGAGCTTCCTGGGCATGGCCCTATAGCTGAGGCCTTATCGACCTCTTCTTTATTATCGACTAAGGAGAAATAGTCTTAGATGTCAAGACTTTAAGTAGTCATTAACTCGTGACCAGCTTTTTAGAAGATGCTCACGTTTTTTAGAGTCCGTTTTATTCAAGGGCGTTTTTTAATGGGTTCGGTCTTTTAATAGAGTAATAGACCTATTTATAGGGCTCTTTAAGGTATTTCTTTGTCTGGTTGGAGTTTATTGATAATACTTAGTTCTGTTGCGGGAGTGGGTAGTTTCTTTTAGGAGCCTTAGTTATTGCTGTCAGGAGAGGGATTTAAGAAGAGAGTTGGTTGAGTAGAAAGCAGGTCGATCAAATCATATAGGTAGTTTGGTTTACGTTTACCTAAGGTTTGTAGCTTTTAATTCTATTAGATTTTAGCCATGTTTCTCAATAAACCGATTGCTGATACTTTTATGTGCCTCTTGCGCAGTATTCGCAGGTTTGAACTTACACGCACTCTTCGTGCCATTGACAAAAGAATAAAATACGTCAAAAATTATTAGCTTATATAGATCGAGTTGAAGGCAGAATGCCGAAATAGGCTTCCTCTTTAGCATGTAGCTTGTTTGGCTATATTCTAATGAGTGACTTTCGCTTTACTGATGAGCAGTTTGTAGAGATCAGAGAAATCTGGAGGGACATCAATTCACAGTGTGCCTTTCTGCAAAAGCAAACAGGCTGTCCTGATAGTGAGATAATCAAAATGATTGATTCAGCGAAGAGCTATTGGGAGAACAAGACATTAAGAAGAGATTGAAGAAGTAGACTATTGCTGCTTCGTTCTCATGACAATCTCATATAAGTTCTTTACCAAAAATCTCAACAAGTGATGCTGAAAAGTCTCTTGATAACAGTTGAGCTCAAAGAGAAATTGAGACTAATGGATTTTTAAACTCTTAGCTCTGGAGAGCCTTCAATTAAAAGCCGGCTTTAGATGCTAACTGACTCAATCACAACTCTATTGTTATTAATCGGATAATTCCTTTTGAAAAACAAGCTCACCAAACAGTCAATAGGTATAGTCATAATTCGAACTTGTGAACAAGTGCTTTCTAAGTAAATTACGAATTATTTATTCAACGCCATATTCGTACAAACTTAAAGAAGCTAATAGTCCAGGAATCCCAACGTGTTTTACCTGAGCTGTCTCCCTGATAACGAAGATTGTCATCCCCCAAATTGACCAAAGCTTCTTTGTTCTTCCACCAAACCCAATCTCTGATTGGTGGATTCTTCATAAGGTCATCTCTAGTAAGGTTGAGTTCTTGCTGAGATGAGACATCAAGAAGAATATCTAACATTGCATCTGAACTCTTGCATTGAGATAACTTCTCATTAGTGTTTGCATCACCATCAAGAGATTCGACAAGTAATTTGATTCTTGCCTTGACGGGTAATACTGAAGAGCCCATTTTGATAATACTTTTGTGTAGTTGGGATATGAACCATTCATGAGATATTAGTCGGCCTAGTAGAATTCGACCTTGCGACATGACAAGTAACAACACCAATGATCAATAAATCTCCAATGGTTTGGATGAAATTGATCTAAGTAGTCGTGACCTGGTTCATGTTTCTTTTTTAGTGTTTGCTAAAAGTCAAGGCATAATGATAAAAAACTTTTTAGACCTTTAATAGAAGGATGGAGAACACTTTCTATCTATTAGGGACTACTTACCAAGCCAACCTTCTTTATGGGGTTGCTGCTGTTGGATTTCTCGTAGGTTCTTGGTTCCTTGGACGTGCCATCACTGTGATGACTAAAGGTCAAAATCCGCTGGTATGGAAAGGGCTTACAAAGAAAGATGAAAACTAATGCGCCGATTACTCATTAGATTTTTCTACGCTTACCAAAGAGGCATCGCAGCAGGTGACTTCTATGAGGAACCAATAGGTGATGATTTCATCTACCCAGATTGGTAATGGATTTTGCTGATAATTACGCCCGATTATTTGTCGTGATGAGTGTTCTAGGTCTCGAAGCAGCGAATACTTATTTCGCTAAGGCTGAAATTATTGGAGGGATACTCCCAAACCTCATTGCCTTTGGTTTGTTTCTAGTGGCTATCTGTTATTTTTTGTTTACGGGGCCCTTATTTGGTAAAGGTAAAAAGGATGGATGACTGGCCAACTGTTGAAGCCGCTAACCAAGCAGTAGGGACTGTCGGTTTGTTTTTATTTGCAGGAACTACTGCTTACCTGGTTTGGCAATTCAAAAGGTTTTTTGGAAAGCAATAAAGACCGGTGACTCTTACCTCTCATAGACAACACAAGATTTACCTCGCGGCAACGATGGGATACGGGCTTGGTTCAGATGATCCTGAAGAGATCGCTTACTTCAACAAAGTCAAGGAGGAGATCAATAAGGACAAGAAGAACAGAAATATGGGAATACCCAGGGAGGACTAATGCGCTACTTCTGGCCAATCACTCGTATCGTTTTTTGCCCGCTCACAATCCTGTTTATTTACTTCACAGTCACTGAGCCACCAGTAGATAAGCAAGAGCAAAGCATCCGCAGTCAGCAGGAAGTCATTCTGCAAATAGAAAGGTTGGTTTAAAAGCGGCATAATTAGGAAATTAAAAAACTGCTAATTACTTTTGGGCTTGGTATTGCTGCTATCGGAGTTCTTTATCCCTATCTCAAGAATTTGGGTTTAGGGCAACTCCCAGGCGACATTGTTTTAAGGGGTGAGAACTCAACCTTTTACTTTCCAATCGTGAGTTGCATTGTTGTGAGTTTGTTGGTTTCAGTCATTTTTAATTTGCTCAGCAAATAGGTGACTGCATCTTCAATTATTGGAATTGGGTTGTGTGTTCTATGGCTATTAGGCCATGCCGGTTTTACCTTTTGGGCTGGAGGGTTTGAACCAGGGAGTCCAACTGCAAACGTTTTCGTAGCTTTAGATTCCCTGGTGTCACTAGCCTTAGCTTTTTTCATTTACAAGAGAACTATTAATACCTAGTTATTCAGTTTTCAAGGTTCACCCACCTCCTACCCATGATGACTTAAACGTTGTCCATGTCTGCGAGATATGTGGCAAGCTCTTTAGCCAAAAAAAAGGTCCATGCGAAACGCTACGGACCTGGGTGATGGGGATCTTATTTCTAAGACCGATTCACCTCAAAATCAACCCCCATTTGTAGCGTTTTTTCTTATCAAACATATTAAGAAACCCCATGAATAGCGTGTATCTACTGATGACAAATCGCTTGACAGTGTGTAGGTTCCTTTCAACGGCCGGGTGATGGGGATCAAACGGTCTTAATAAGAGAGCCTCTTTTCTGCATGGGGGTTTTTTTTTTTTGGAATGCCGTTGGATGGATAGTGGCATTTAGTTTTCAAGGTGCGATGAGGTGAATGGTCGTGATAATGCTGAGCAATAGAAAGAGTTTTTTCTGTTGCTCCTGGAGGTCTTGGATTACTGCGTCTTGCTGGTCAACCAACTCGCAAGCAGCCGTAATCACCTCCTCCTTACGAGACGTTTCGGTGATGTTCATTAGATTTAGAGAAACTCTTTGATGTCGATGGAGGGCACATGCCCTGCACTTTCGACTCACTTATTCTTATGGACAAAAAAGGTGCAAAAGGTTATTGGATGTCAACCTCAACAGTTATTAATCAAGAACTCTTTGCTGAATACATCGAAAAGGTAGGGCCTTGGCTAAAAGAAGTCGGCGGCTTAGTCTTCGCAAAAGATACTGAACCACAAGGGAAAGAACAAACAGAAGGTGCAAACTTAGCTGTTATTTGTGAGTTCCCTTCAATGCGTACAGCTGTTGAGGCTTATGAATCAGCGGAGTATCAAGAGCTAAGCAAAATTCGCAAAGCTGCTACAGAGAATGCAACCTTCACGATCATGGAAGGGATGGATGAACCAACAAAACTAAGAAGAGCAATGGGCAAGTAAATGTCTTTACGTCACCCCCTTTTCCATAGAACCATCTTGGCTCTTCTATTAGATGTTCAAGAATCAGGGTACGAACCACCAACCCTTGAGAATAGAGAAGCATTTAAAACTGAACTTCTACAAGAATTAGAAGAAGGTATAGCTCCCATTATTGATCGATGTTGTTATCGGAATCCATCACTAAAAAGAAACGAAGAAGAGTCAAACCTTCCTAAGTGTTGAATGGGTCCCTCTTAGGACTTCTTTCTAGGTCGTCCGAAGGTTTGATTCTTCTTGTCTCAGATTTCCGAGGGCCTTTTCATTAGCCAGTAGTTAATTTCAGTCATATCAATGGATTTGGGCGAAAATGGTGGTTTGGGTAAAGTTTGGGTAAATCTGGACGATTCGCTGAGAGTGCTTGGTATGACTTAAATGCACTATTTCATATAGAACAGGAACACCAACCCGCCCACTGGTTATGGCTATATGGCCGTATTTCTTAGGGCTAAAAGCATCAAACCCACCGAAAAAGAATCAATGGTCTGACTCTTTTGAAATCAATGGCAGAGGAAAAAGAACAAAAGGCTTTTTCAAAAAGTTTGGCAAATGGGCTCCAATGTTTTAGAGCTAGCTGAGCAGCTCAAAGTTGGCACTGATGACTTGCTAGCTGTTTGCATTCTTCTAGAAATACCAGCGACTTCAAGGATTAGTTGCCTTAGCACTAAGCACATTAAAAAGCTGATGGCTTACTACTAAGAGGAATTGGAGAAGAAATAGGCATTAAGGCGGATTGCAGTTTTGTAACGGTTGATACAAAATTATTTTACTAACACATGGAGGGATTAATGATCGACACTCCGCCTGAGTATCAAATAGAAGCGAATTGACTCATGGTCCCTGCTCCAACATCCTCAATTTATAAGTGGGCTGGTCGTAGATGCTTTCCTAAGCATTAATGACACTCTTATGCATCGTCTTAGGTGCCCTTAATTGAGTTTTATCAGCCTTACACCTAGACACTTGGCCCCAGTTGATCAAGAGCAAGAAGCTTCTAAAAATATGCACACGAAACCGACCTCCTTGCTTGAAAAGGAAGGTCGGTTTTTGTTATTTTATATAGGATAGTTCAGACTATACTTAATAGCCAAAATATGGTTAAATCTCAAAACTTTATTAATTCATATTTGGCTAGTAAGGATTACCTAATCACTGCATATTTTGTTACTAAATCTCAAAAATAAAATTTTTTATGATAGGTTCTGCTTCAATCTTAAGGAGGTGCAAGTCATGCTTACAAGAAGATCTTATGACATGCAAGATGTTGACATCGAACATGATGCTATTGATGAGTATTTTGAATGCATTACTGCCTGCTCTTTAGTTGATGATGGCATCCAATGTGTCACTCAATGTATAGAGGTTCATCTTAAAGAGGAGGCAAAAAAATGATTACGACAAATCCCTTATTAATTTCCCCTAAAGGCGGTTCAATTACTTGTTTTAGAGGCGATACTGGTCGGATCTTTCGATCATGCTCAAGAAGCCGTTGTGTGTACTCAAGAGACTTGCACTCTGCCAAGGCATACTTGGATGATTTGGAAGGTAAGAATAATTTGATTACGGAAATCTCTGATAAGGGTTCTCCTCAAAGGAAAACCACATTGAAGTGGACCAGAGATGGTGAACTTTCCGCAGTGGACATGACAAGAATTCTCGATCGACTCGCTAACCCAGAATTGACCGAATGTGATTTGGCGTGTGATTTAAAGGACTCCTCTCTTGAGGATCAAGAATACATGCCTTCTATGCCATTGCCTGCAAGTTCTTGGCTTCCATGAATAGATTATTGAGGCTAAGTACTTTAGTAATAGCACCATAGACATTGTTGCTATTAACAATTAAAAATTAACTAGAGCCTAGATGGGCAATAAATACAGGGTTAATGCTCTGAGGGCTTTAGGGGGGCTTTTGTCGCAAGCCCCTCGCAAAACTTCCTCAGGAGGTCTGCAATGAACTATCAAGAAGGACTAACGGTTTTTGAATCTATTCTCCCAATAGCTGTTGGTATTTCTCTTGGATGCTTGGCTTTTCTAGGTGCCCGGGAGTTTTGGCGTGAATTTGCTGTTGCATGCAAAGGAGGTTTCCAATGAAACTAACGACAACATTCGCCATCCTTAGGGATGCATTGAAGAATAAACCACTAGATAACATCGTTTGTACGATCGATGATGTTGAAGTGCCTATTAAGGAATGTGGTCTCGAATTCGAGCTAAATAAGCAAGAGCCAAATTTAGATTTTTGGGATGAAGAATGCAAAGAGCATCCAACCAATTCTCATTGCAAGGTTTATGACGATTGAGTTTTCTTCCTTAAATCTCTCGGAAGTAATAGCTTACAAGCATTTTGCTGGTATGGGTTTTGATGATTCCTTGAGATCGACTGTTATCAAAGGCTTTTATCTTTTCATTGGCCAGTAGCTAGGTTCCTGTTGTGCCATGGGATCTCAGCGAATATGGGCAGTTTGAATAAAGTTTGAATGGACCACAAAGGTCTGTTCTTTATCATTCTTGCTAAGTTGGCTCGTTTGTGCTTTTTGAAATCTGTAAATCTGAAATTGCAAGAAAAAGGGACCCTCTTAGGCCCCTCTAGACGTCCTTAGTGATCCCCATCACTCAGCAAGCCG
>QCJW01000008.1 GCA_003215775.1 Prochlorococcus sp. AG-409-G20 | reverse complement strand
ACAAAAAGGATCCATATACTCAAAGCTATAGAAGGAGCAAAAAGCAACATAAAAACTAACCAAGGTCGTATTAGGAAAGGGTCTGGATGTTGATGGCCCCAAACTCGAAAAGCAATGCTTGCTAGAAGAGCCAATGACCAAGTAACAGCCATAAGCGGGACTTTGGAAATCAAAAGCAATGAAAAATGGAACTCTATGCTCTATGTTGACCTATGAAGTCAACCAATAAAGAATGAGTTCTATCGAAAAAGCAGACCTTAGTGCTCTTGACAAGATAAATCCAGCACTGACTCTGTATGGAAGAAAAGACCCTGCACCTGTATTACCACTGCGAGAAGAACCTGATCTTCTTTCCTGGCTGGAAACAAGTGGCAGATTAGTAGCTGATGAAGATTCAACATCACAAGAAGTAAGTACTGTTGAGGAAGAAGAACTCTCAGCTCTTATGGGCGAAAAAGAAGATTACAAAGCTGATGACGAACAAACAGAAGAAGAATGGGAAGACTGAGACAAAGTTTATATTAAATATTTCAATTTACTTACTAAAGCATATAGTCTAATACAAATAACAAACATTTGCGAAAACTTAGTGTGATAAGCAAAAGCTCATTTTCACTACAAGGTATTTCAGCTATATCCTTAATTGTTGGTGTAGTTATATTATCGATCGCTAGTGATCTTTATATAAAAGATACGTTAATTACTCTACCATTAATCGTAAGCATTGTTGCCTCCATAGTACTTTGTGATTGGGGGATCAAAAAAATTAAACTTTTTAAATTTACTCAAAGTATTCGAGAAGAAGGGCCGAAAACCCATTTTAAAAAAGAAGGGACCCCTACGATGGGAGGTTTAATAATAGTTCCAATCGGACTATTAATAGGATTATTATTTAGTTGGAATTACGATAAAAATTATGAAGTTATTGGTGTGTCTTTTCTAACAATATTGTACATGTTAATTGGCTTTCTTGATGACTGGTTAAGCTATAAAAAAAATACTAACAAAGGACTTTCTGCAAAATATAAAATTGTTCTTCAAATATTATTTGGTTTAATTTTTCTACACTGTGCATATTTACAAAATTGGATAAGCAGCTCGATATCCTTACCAATGGGTCTAAATCTAAATCTCGGATTACTCATATGGCCACTAGCATTATTTGTTTTACTAGCTCAAAGTAATGCCACTAACTTAACTGATGGTTTGGATGGTCTAGCAAGTGGTTGTGCCGCTTTAGTCTTTACTGGTCTAACAATTCAATTGCTACTACGAGGTAATCCTGGTGACTATGGGTTGACAATATTATCTATTTCCATTGCAGGTTCATGGCTTGGATTTTTATTAAAAAATCAACATCCAGCACAAATATTTATGGGAGACACAGGATCATTAGCCATGGGAGCTTCTCTTAGCGGAATAGCTTTGATTTCAGATAATCTTTGGGCAATTTTAATAATGGGTGGAGTATTTGTAGCAGAATCTGTATCTGTAATAATTCAAGTATGGATCTTCAAAATAACAAAAAAAAGGAATGGAAAAGGAATCAGAGTATTTCTCATGGCTCCTTTACATCACCATTATGAAATAAAAGGAGAATCAGAAACTACTATAGTAAAGGGATTTTGGATTGCAACTATTCTACTAATATGTATAAATCTATTCCTTCTTCCAAGCTACTAAACTAATTAAGAGAAATGAATTATTTCACATGGAAAGAGAATGGTCTTACTCAAGATTGCACTAGCCTAGAGGCTATGGCCTCTCGGTTTGAAGAGTCAGCAAAACTCATGAGAAGAATGTCTAAAGAAGGTTTTAAATTAAAAAAAGGTAAAAAGGTACAATTAATCACTCATGATGATCCCAGCATATTTGAAAGCTGGGGTTTTATTAATGAGCAATCTCCTTACAAGCAATTACAGTTAATAGATGATAAAAATTATAATTTACTCATCGATTAATAAAGAATTGATATTGCTTCAAAGCATCTATTAAACCGTGTTTAGATTTAGATGCAAAAAATACTCTTTGCTGTGATCTCAATGGTTCCAAAGAAGGGTCATGATCATGAGGTACTAAAGCTGTAGTTAGTCCACGAATCAACTCAGCATCACCTTGTTGACTTGCAACAATAAAAACATTTTCTATAGACAAATCCCATCGCAAAATCAGATGTCTAATTGCTTCAGCTCTAGAGGCTCGAAGAGGAATTACATCTAAATACCAATGACAATGAAGATAAGGAAGAGCCGATAGCTTTTGCTGTCTTAATCGTTTTCTTACTAAAGGCAGCAATGATTCTCCAGGTTCTTTTAATAAATAACTAACTTTATAATCACTTTGCTGTTCTTTTGGTTGCAACACAAGATGATTCTCTAAAGAAGAAAGAGCTTTCTCTACCTCATGGCGATCCCAATTCATATTAATTGAAGATTGCCAAAAAATATCTGGTTGCTCATCTACGCAATAATAAATTTCAGTTCCAGCACGACAGATCCATACAACAGGTTCTGGTAATCGCAATTCTGCATAATATTTTTTCGCAACCTTAATAGACCTTCCAGTAAAAATACCTAAACTCTGACTGTCATTTAATGAATGTAAACTCTTCTTCAAATCAATCAGAATATCACTATCAATCGAAGATAAAGTACTGTCTAAATCTAATAATAATAATTTCTTACCAAATGGAGATATAGGTTTCTGCTTATTAACAATTTTTGTTCGAGTTGATATAGATTGCAAACGTTTCTGCATCAAAGCCAAATAATTACAAACATGAACATCCCAACTAAAGTGTCTACTAACTGCTTCAATCCCATTATCACTCCAACGTCGCAATTGCTCTTGATCTGAACTTGCTTGTTCTAATGAATCTTGAAGTGATTCTAAATCTGTAACGTCTGTCAATAAACCATTTTGACACCTAGATAAAATATCTCTAGGGCCACCATCATCGGTAGCAACTATTGGCAAACCACAAGCAGCTGATTCTAACAAAGTCAAACCAAAAGGTTCAGTCAAGGCAGGATTGACAAATAAACCTTTCAAATGTGCAGCCCATCTATAAAAACAAGGAATTTGATCCCTTCGATGTTGTTTGGGATAGGCAACTTTTCCATACAAATTATATTTGTCTACTAATTCAAAGATCTGTTGAAAAACTTCGCGCTGTTGTTTATCTAGTTGACGAAGATCTTCACGAGATCCAAGCACTAAAACTAAATTATGCTTTTGACGTAAAAATGAAGAACGACCAAAAGCTTCTACTAAAGCTGGAATATTTTTTCTACGAACAGCTCTTGAAATAGTAAGTAAAGGAGGAAGAGTTGAATCTCTTAGAAATGGAGACATTAATGCGTCAACATCATCTCTTTCTTGAGACAATTGATTAGGATAAAACCTAGAAGAATCGACTCCTGGTGGAACAACCTCAGCATAATCTGATTTAAATGAACCATATCTTGAATATTGATGTTCTAATTCTTGTCTAGTGCTTGTGATAATCAAATCTGAGTGGGCAAGGGTTACTTCTTCTGCATCTATTCTCCTACTAATTGAATACATTTGTTCAATTTGCTCATGGTCCATTCCTGTTGCAAGCAATCTGCGTTGCTTTTCTCTACCTAAGGAATGTCCAGTAAAAACTAATGCTATTCCCAATCTATTAGCTACTAAGGAACCAACATAGCCAGCATCAGCATAATGAGCATGTATCCAATCAGGTAATCTATCTTGTGACTGGAAATAAGAAACTAATTGATCTGCTAAGTCGTCTAAGTAAGGCCATAAAAGCTCTTTTCGCAAATATCGTTTTGGTCCAAATGGAAACCTAAGAATTTCTGAACCATCGGTCAGACGTTCTTGAGGTTGAGCATAATCAGAAGATAGTCGTCGATCTTGAATTAATCGTGTAATTAGCTGAACTTTCTCTACTTCTGGACGAGCAGACAATCCTTTGACTAGCTCATAAACATAAAGAGTTTGGCCACCAGTATCTGCATCACGACCCAATTCAAGATCGTGAGAACGAATCAAACCGTGGAGATTCAAATGAAGGAGTTGAAATCCCACCTAATCAGCTCCTTATGGAGTTGGGTGTATTTAGGAGATTTTTGGACTTTCAAACCTAAAGAAAGACTAATGAAAATCAATGGCCCCAAAGCAATCGATCCAAATTAACTGAAACAACTAAGAAATCAGCAATTAAAAGGAAGCTCAAAAAATAAACAAAACATAAAATACAAAGAATTTTGTTTACATTCTGCAATAAAATTACTGATAAAAGGTTAAAAGCAAGGATGCCTTCTCAGATTTGGACAGAAGAGTTAATAGATGCTGGATGAAGCGACAAAATTTTCTTTAAATATTTTGCTGTATGGCTTGTGGTATGAGTAGCAACATCCTCTGGAGTACCTGAAATCAAAAGTTCTCCTCCTCGGTTACCACCATCTGGACCTAAATCGATAATCCAATCTGAACATCTAATAACATCTAAATTATGTTCAATAACAATTATTGAATTTCCTTTATCAACCAATCGCTGAATTACATCCATTAACTTATGAACATCATAAAAACTTAAACCAGTTGTAGGTTCATCTATTAAATACAAGGTTTTTCCAGTTGCTCTTTTTGATAACTCAGTTGCTAATTTAACTCTTTGTGCTTCACCGCCTGAAAGAGTAGGAGCTGGCTGACCTAACTTTATATATCCTAATCCAACATCGACGAGAGTTCGTAACCGATCAGCTGCTTGGGGAATAGCAGAGAAAACTTCAGCTGCCTGCTCTACTGTCATCTCAAGAACATCTGAAATCGAAAATCCTTTGTATTTAACTTGTAATGTTTCTCTATTAAATCTTGCTCCTTTGCAAACATCACATTGAACATATACATCTGGCAGAAAATTCATTTCAATAACATTTACACCCTGCCCCTTACAAGCTTCACATCTACCACCTTTTACATTAAAACTAAACTGACCAACTTGATATCCTCTGGCCTTAGCTTCAATTGAAGCAGCAAAAATTTGACGTATTGGATCAAATGCTCCTGTATATGTTGCTGGATTAGAACGAGGAGTTCTACCTATAGGAGACTGATCTATAACAATTACTTTGTCCACAGATTTCACACCCCTTAACTCACCCAAGCCCTTAGGAAAAGGGACTTTGAGACCTAAGCTATGATTAATAGCTGGAAGCAATAACTCATTAATTAGTGTACTTTTACCACTACCACTTACTCCAGTAACAGCAACAAGTCTACCCAACGGAAAATCCACAGTTATATTTTTTAAGTTATTTCTATTACAATCAATGAGGCGTAAAAATCGATTAGAATTATTTCTTCTGTTCTCTGGTGTTGGGATTGAACGCCTACCACTTAAATATTCACCAGTTAATGATTTCTTAGAATTTAATATATTTTCTACTGAACCTTCTGCTATCACTTCGCCTCCGTGAATACCCGCACCTGGACCAATATCAACTAAATAATCGGCAGATCTAATTGTTTCTTCATCATGCTCAACAACAACTAGAGTATTTCCTAAGTCTCTTAATCTCTTTAAGGTATTTAACAGTCGATTATTATCTCTCTGATGTAATCCAATGCTTGGTTCATCTAATACATATAAAACCCCAGTTAAGCCTGCTCCTATCTGAGTTGCAAGACGAATTCTTTGAGCTTCACCTCCAGAGAGCGTCATTGCAGGCCTATCCAAAGTTAAATAGTCGAGGCCAACATCTAAAAGAAACTTTAGACGAAGACGAATTTCTTTTAAAACTAATTCTCCAATCTTCTTTTGACGATTAGATAAAAGTTTATTACTAACTTTAGATCCTTCTTCTCCCATCATCTTTTCAATATTTTCAAGAGTTTCTGATACGCTAGTACTTGTTAAATCAGTAATTGAAAAAGGTCCTATTTTAACAGCTAAGGCTTCAGCTCTTAACCTTTTACCTAAACATTTTGAACAAGGGACTGTTTCTAAAAATTTTTCAAATTTCTGTCGGACGGATTCGCCACTAGCATCTTTATATTGTCTCTCTAGAATTGGCAATATACCCTCAAAAGGTCTATCAAAACTAGAACTTGTTTTATATCGACTATCTACCTGAATAGGAATTGGTTCTACAGTTCCATTCAACAAAATATCTTGTTGTTTGGCAGTTAAATCTTTCCATGGTGTTTTAATTTCAAAGTCAAAAGCTTCTCCAACAGAAAATAATAAAGAGAAATAATAAGAATTATCTTTTTCACTCCAAGGAGCTACTGCCGCATAAACAGGAAGTGAAGGCTCAGGAATAACTCTATCTGCTGTGAATTTTCGTAGATGTCCAATTCCATGACAATCTGGACAAGCACCATATGGACTATTAAAGGAAAATAGTCTTGGTGATAATTCTTCTATAACGGCTCCATGCTGAGGGCAAGCAAAATTTTCAGAATAGAGTCTTTCACGATCTAAGTCTTCTGGTAATGACTCATCTTTTTTGGGAACAATTTCAACTAAAGCCAATCCATCTCCTCGCTTTAAAGTAGTTTTTAAAGAATCTGTTAAACGTTCATTTATTCCTTCTCTTGCAATTAAGCGATCAACAACAACTTCTATACTATGTATTTGATTTTTATCTAGTTCAATATTATCTGATAAATCTCTTACTTCTTTATTAACTCTAACCCGAGCAAAGCCTTCAGCAGCTAATCCTCCTAAAAGCTTGGAATGTGTACCTTTTTTACCTCTAACCAAAGGTGCTAGCAATTGATATCTTGTTCCTTCCGGTAAATCTAATATTTGATCTACCATTTCATCTATTGTTTGAGGCCTAATTGGTCTTTGACATTGAGGGCAATGAGGATCACCAGCTCTACCAAAAAGAAGTCTCAAATAATCTTGAATCTCAGTTACAGTTCCTACAGTTGAGCGTGGATTATGACTTGTTGACTTTTGATCAATAGAAATTGCAGGTGATAATCCATCAATTGCATCAACATCAGGTTTATCTACTTGCCCTAAAAATTGTCGTGCATAAGCAGACAAACTTTCAACATATCGTCTTTGACCTTCAGCAAAGATGGTGTCAAATGCTAATGAACTCTTACCACTTCCACTAACCCCAGTAAAAACAACTAACTTGTTCCTAGGAATACTTAGATCGACATTTTTGAGATTATGTTGTCTTGCACCACGAATCCTTATCACGTCACTTAAAGATTCTCCAGATAGGGTTTTAGCACTAACTGCACTCTTGTTAGTAGCCTCTAAAGATGGTCGAACCATAAAATGACCAAAACGTAGAAAATTATAATGACAAAGCAGGGGTTTTAGGCGGGATGTTGTTCCAGCAAACGCTCCGCATAATGAATAGCATCCAACTTGTTACCTCCAGCCAAATCAGCAAGCTCCTGCTTTCTTTGTTGAAATTCTATAAGTTTAGAAACTTGAGAACTAGCAATACCATTCTTCACGTGCTTGGTTACAGAAAAATGATGCTCAGCAGCTGCAGCAATAAGAGGTTGATGAGTCACACAAAATACCTGTTTATGTCTAGATAAATCCTTAAGAAGAGAGGCTACAGCACCACTAACACGGCCGCTTACTCCGGCATCAATCTCATCAAATAGTAAAGTATTTGAACCATCAATCTCAGCAAGAATAGTCTTAAAAGCCAATAAAACTCTTGACATCTCTCCTCCAGATGCAACCTCTCCTAATGGAGCTAGTGGGTGTCCAGGATTTGCAGTAAACAAAAACTTAACATTATCTACTCCTAATTGAGTTGGATCTTTAAGAAGAAAGTCTACCTTGAACTTCGCATCAGACAAACCAAGTAAAGAAAGAATTTTTTCTAATTTATTTTCAAACATTCCTGCTGATTTTTTACGCAATTTCGATAGTTTCTGATTCTCAAAGTCTCGATCTTTTCTTAGATTTTCTTCAATCATTTCCAATTCTTCTAGATCTTTATTGGGAATAGCTTCATTAAAAAGATTTTTTAACTGATCTCGTTTTTCAATTAATTCATTTAACGTCAAATTATTACGTTTTTGAAGATTTTTCAAAAACATTAATCTTGACTGCAAAGTATCTAAATATTGAGGATCAGCCTCAAGTGATAAAGAATATTTATTCAATTCACTAATCAAATCATTTAACAAAAGTGTCCAATCATAAAATCTATCATAATTAGATATTAATGAAGAATCTAAATTCCTCATTGACTTAAATTGGTCTAAACATAAAGAAATATGATCTCGAATTGATGGAATTTCTTCTACACCTAGATCAAGATGATTTAAAAGATTAATTACTCCTTCTTGCAATTTAACAGAATTAACAAGTCTATCCTGTTCAATCTTTAACTTCTTTTCTTCCTCTGGATCATTTAAATTAGCATTTTCAAGAACTTCTAACAATTCCTGTGAATCTTGAAAATTTTTCTGAAATTGATTAATCTTTTCTCTAAGTGACGTTAAATTAAGGAAGGAATCATGCCATTTATCCCATGAATTCCTTACGTTATCAAGTTGGTTCCTTAATTCAGAAGAACCAAGCTTATCCAACCAAGAAAGTTGTTTGCCTGGTAACGAAAAATCTTGAATTTGACCTTGAGCAGTAATATCAATTAATAAAGGTCGTAAAGAAAGGAGTTGCTGTCTATTAACAACTGACCCATTAATTCTAGAACGACTATGCAAACGATTATCTCGAAAACGCCATTCACGTGTAACCACCAAATCTGACTCATCAAAATCTAAATCATATTCTTTTAAACATGATCTAATTAAAGAGTTAGACAGAAACGTAGCTTCAATAGAACTTAATTGAGTTCCGTTACGAATCAATTTTGTAACAGATCCAGAAGGATTACCTCCTAACAAGCTATCCAGTGCATCTAGAAGCATTGACTTCCCAGCACCTGTCTCGCCTGTTAAAACTGTAAAGCCTTTCTGGAAACTCAATTCCAGACTATCGATCAAGGCAATATTCTGAAGTCGTAGTCCTATCAGCACATTCAAACCTCAAACCAATTACAAGGTAGCGAGGATCAAACTGGATTAGAAGGGGACTTAATGGATTAATGGAGGCCTTATGAAAACAGAGTTAAGTGATTTCATAGAAGCAGCTGGTCTATTGGAATATGATCCAGTAGCCATTAAAGAAATCTATAAAGGTCATCCACGAAGACTTCTAATTCGACTATGGCAAACCCTTATCCCAATTGGATTTTTCTTTCTGAGATTGGGAATTAAAAAATTATTGGGAGTATTAAGAAATCCAGAAAATTCAAAAAGGACTGCTCAAGAATTTTGCGACCTCCTTGTTGAACTAGGCCCAGCGTTTATAAAAGCAGGACAAGCATTATCTACAAGACCAGACGTTGTTCCAGCAATTGTGCTAGATGAACTCTCTCAACTCCAAGATCAACTACCAGGTTTTGAAAGTGAATTAGCAATGGCTTGTATTGAGGAAGACCTAAATCGAAAAATAAATGAAATTTATTTGGAGTTAGATCAACAACCAATCTCAGCAGCTTCTCTAGGTCAAGTGCATATTGGGCGTTTAAAAAGTGGAGAAAAAGTAGCAGTTAAAGTACAAAGGCCAGGTTTAAGAGAACAAATCACGCTTGATTTATATATAGTAAGAAATATTGCTCAATGGCTAAAGAAAAACATTGGACTTATTAGAAGTGATTTAGTTGCATTAATAGATGAGCTAGGTAAAAGAGTCTTTGAAGAAATGGACTACCTAAATGAAGCTTCAAACGCAGAAAAGTTTAAAGAATTACATAAACATAATAAAAAAATCGCGGTACCGAAAATCTATCGAGAAGCAACTAGTAGAAGAGTGCTAACAATGGAATGGATAGATGGCGTGAAATTAACAAAATTAGAAAAAGTAAAGGATTTGGGAATAGATCCAGATGAGATGATTGAAATAGGAGTAAATTGCAGTCTTCAACAATTACTTGAACATGGATTTTTTCATGCTGACCCTCATCCAGGAAATTTACTAGCTTTAGCTGATGGAAGACTTTGCTATTTAGATTTTGGAATGATGAGTGAAGTAACTAGAGAGTCAAGAACAGGCTTAATCCAAGCTGTTGTGCATCTTGTAAATAAAGATTTTGAAGAGCTATCAAAAGATTTTATAGCACTTGGTTTCCTAGAAAAAACAATCAATTTAAAGCCTATAGTTCCAGAGTTTGAAAGAGTTTTTATTGAAGCTATAGATATGGGTGTTGAAAAGATGGACTTTAAAAGTGTCACCGATGATTTATCGGGTGTCATGTATAAACTCCCTTTTAAAGTTCCTCCTTATTATGCGTTAATTATTAGATCACTTATAACCTTAGAAGGAATTGCATTAAGTGTAGATAGAAATTTCAAAATCCTAGGAGCAGCTTATCCATATTTTGCAAAAAGATTAATGGAAGATAATGATCCATATCTTAGAGAAAGCTTAAAGGAAATGATTTTTGATGGAGAAATACTCAAATGGACTAGATTAGAAGATCTAATTCTTAGCGCAGGCAAAGAAATAAGTCTTGATCTAGATGATCTCTTAGATCAAGTTCTTGATTTCTTATTTTCTCAGCAAGGAGGGATTTTAAGGAATCAATTAGTTAATGCAATTGTGATTGGTCTAGATAATTTTGGCTGGTCTAACTTAAAAAAAATAAAAAAAAGAGCGAATAATATAAAAGATACAGAAAAGCTAGAAGATATTAAAAGAATAATGTCAATACTAAAAAAACTTCCAGGTTTTAAAATACGACTTCTAATAAAACGTATCCCACGTGTAATCATAGAGCCTGATACAAGAAAAATGGGGATAAAAGTAATCAAAGGTGTAACAGAAAAGAGTATAGTTAGACTTATCAAAGCTGCTGCTGGAGTTTAAGAATATAATGTTTTATAATAAAAAAAATTTCCAGATCAAAAACATAGCGCTATGTTTTATGCTTTGTTGCTTGACTCCAACTAACGAAGCCAAAAGTGCTGAAAAGATTTCTTTTATAAGTGGTGCCTTTAGAAGAACAGTCAGTCTAGAAAAAATAGAAAGACTTTATGAGACAGGAATAGCGGAAGGTTTTTTAGAAGATGTTGTTAAATATACTAATGATGAACCTGATAAATTATCGAACTTGCTAAGCGAAGAATATGAACTGCCGATCGTTTTAACTAGTAAATTAATGAATAGTAGAATTGGTATAGCAATGATACAAAGAGTAGCAAGAATAATTTATCCATTAAAGGTTCCTGACGAATCTGTAAGTGTTCCAGCAATTAGATCAGCAATTATTAAAGGATTAGTATTAGGTAACGGAAAAATAAACTTATTTTTATTTTTAAAAGCATATCCAAATAAAAACATAGCAGTTAATGTTCCGGCACTATTCAATGTAGTTGAAAAAGTAGAAACAATATCAGAATTAGTGAGATTTTTTTCAGAATCACCTCTAGATGGTCTTAAAAATGGGAAACCCCAAGCCTTAGATTAATGAAAAGCCATAACACAAGTGTCATTTATCAAACGGATCACTAAAAAAATGAGCCTTTCGAAAAATAAAACTTGCTGGCCTGGACTAATTCAGGCATATAAACCCTGGTTACCTGTAACTGAAAAGACTCCAATAATCACGCTTCATGAAGGAGCTACACCACTAATCCCAGCAAGATCAATCTCAAACCAAATTGGGAGGAATATATCTGTTTACCTGAAATATGACGGTTTAAACCCTACTGGTTCTTTTAAAGACAGAGGTATGACTATGGCTATAAGCAAAGCCAAAGAACAAGGTTGTGAAGCAGTTATATGCGCAAGTACTGGAAATACATCTGCTTCTGCAGCTGCATATGCAAAACGTGCTGGAATGAGAGCATTTGTTTTAATACCTGATGGTTATGTAGCACAAGGAAAACTTGCACAGGCCTTTGTATATGGTGCTGAGGTATTAGCAATAAAGGGAAATTTTGATGAGGCATTGAAAATAGTACAAGAAATATCTAACAAATACCCTGTTAATTTAGTTAATTCAGTTAACCCATTTAGACTACAGGGACAAAAAACAGCTGCTTTTGAAATCATCGAAAACTTAGGAAATGCTCCTGACTTCCTTTGTATTCCAATGGGGAATGCAGGAAATATAACAGCCTATTGGATGGGATTTAATGAATATCTAAAAGCTAAAAAATCAAATAAATTACCTAAAATGATGGGTTTCCAAGCTAGTGGTTCTGCACCATTAGTCAATAATAAAAAAATAGAAAATCCAGAAACAATAGCTACGGCGATCAGAATTGGGAATCCAGTAAACTGGGATAATGCTTTAAAAGTGAAAAAAGAAAGTAATGGATTGTTCAAAGATGTTTCTGACAAAGAGATTATTGAAGCATACAAATTACTAGGAAAAGAAGAAGGTATATTTTGTGAACCAGCTAGTGCTGCTTCAGTTGCTGGTTTATTAAAAATAAAAGAAGAAATTCCAGAAAATTCAAATGTAGTATGTGTCTTAACAGGAAATGGATTAAAAGATCCAGATTGTGCTATTAAAAACAATGAAGCTATTTTTCATCAAGGTTTAAGTGCTGAACTGGAAACAATTGCAAAGAAAATGGGATTCTAATATAGTAGACGATTAAATAACTGTCTGTGAAAAAGCAAAACTTCGCGCTATAAATTCTGGGGAATAAACAACTGAAAGTCCTACCAACTATAGAAAGAGAAAGAGAAAATAAAAATTTTTATCAAAAGTAGATTTTTTTACACAATAAGAAAATTTTTTTCCACAACCAAGTTTTCTCTAAAAGCTTGTGACAACAAGAGAATTCAAAGTTTTCCCAAGTTTCCTCAGACACTACTACTACTAATAGTTTTAATTCAAAGAAAATAAAAATAAATAATAGAAAGAGTTTTTGTTTTTTTGTTGACCTCTATTGTTTTGCTATATCTTTTTTTGTAGTTCGTTGTTAAGTTGACTTGATGAAACTCATTTGTTCTCAAGTTGAACTGAACAGTGCGCTGCAATTAGTAAGTCGTGCTGTAGCTTCTCGACCCACACATCCAGTTCTAGCTAATGTCTTACTGACAGCTGATGCTGGAACAGGAAGGATAAGTCTTACAGGTTTTGATTTAAATTTAGGTATTCAGACAACTTTTTCAGCTTCTATTGAATCAAGTGGTGCTATAACCTTACCAGCAAAGTTATTAGGAGAAATTGTTTCAAGATTATCTTCTGATTCACCTATTACTTTAAATTCTGATGAAAGTGGTGAACAAATTGAATTAAATAGTTCCAATGGAAGTTATATGATGAGAGGAATGTTAGCCGATGATTTTCCAGAATTACCTTTAGTTCAAAGTGGAACATCCTTAAAGCTCAAAGCGTCTTTACTTTTAAATGCTCTTCGAAGAACTATTTTTGCAAGTAGTTCTGATGAAGCTAAGCAATTATTGACTGGTGTTAATTTATCATTTTCAAATGATTATATGGAATCAGCAGCTACTGATGGGCATAGGTTAGCTGTTTTAAAAATTCCTAATGCTTTAGATAATCAGTTGACAATTTCATCTGAAGATGATTATTTCAGTGTAACATTACCTTCACGATCATTAAGAGAAATAGAAAGATTAATTTCTACTTGGAAGGATGATGATCAGGTCAGTTTATTTTGTGATAAAGGACAAGTTATCTTTTTATCATCAAAACAAGTAATTACTAGTAGAACTCTTGAAGGTGTATATCCTAATTATAAACAATTAATACCAGATATGTTTACAAAATCTTTGGAAATTGACAGAAAATCATTTATTTCATCATTAGAGCGAGTTGCTGTTTTAGCAGATCAACATAATAATGTAGTAAAGATATCTACTGATGTTAAACAAGAAATTATTAATATAAATGCTGATGTTCAAGATGTAGGAAGTGGTTCGGAGTCTATGCCTGTAAAAATTGATGGTGATGATTTTCAGATTGCTTTTAATGTTAGATATTTATTAGATGGTTTAAAAGTTATTGATTCTAATAAAATAATTTTAAAATGTAATGCACCTACTACTCCAGCAATATTTACTTCTTTAGAACAACAACAACCTTTTGTTTATTTAGTGATGCCAGTACAAATCAGGGCTTAGAATTTGAATTTACCAAAAGAAATATTAATTAGAGATCTTTTACAACATAGAGTTCGTTGTAATGAAGGAATAGATCATGGTCCAGGAGTTACTATTTGGATGCATCCTCCTGTCCACAGATTATTAGGATGGGCTTCCAGACCTTCCATTTTGAACCTTACTCGAAATGTATGGAGATTAGATCAATTAAAAGGATTTGTATCTTCTGAATTATATGTTAAAGGATTTCCTTCTTATTCAGAACAAGCTACTCTTGATCGACTTCCTACATTATTAGATGCTGAATTGTTAAATCAAAATGGTGAAAAATTAGGTACTATTGCAGATTTTGTTTTTGACCCTCATTCAGGTTTAATACTCCATTATTTAATAGCAAGAACTGATCCTCGTATTCCAGGAACTAGTAGATGGAAATTATTAAAAGAAAAAATAATTGATCAGCAGCCAGGGGTTGTATTTACTAATGTAACTTCTTTAGATGATCTACCTCTTTCAAAATCCAGTGTTAAACAAGATTTTTTACGAAAATCTCGTGTATGGAGAGAGCAAATTCAAGAATTAAGAGATCAAGCTAGTATTAAATTAGAAGGCTGGTTAGATGACCAACCTTTTGATGATACATTTGATGATTATAATGTTAACAATGATGTATCTAAAAAAGATATTTTTGATGATTGGTATGATGACGACCCTATTCAAAAACTTAGATCTAACGATAACTTTAATCAAAAAAAACCAGATGAAGATCCATGGATCTAATATTACTAACTAAATATCCTCTTGCTTTTTTTACGTGACTGAGTCCCCTGCTTTTGCAGTTGACTATGAGGTATCTTCTGCACTCGTTCAAGAAGGTCTCAAACAATCTGATTACGATGAAATTTGTCGTCGATTGGGAAGAGCTCCTAATCGTACTGAATTAGGTATGTTTGGTGTTATGTGGTCTGAACACTGTTGCTATCGTAATTCTAGATCATTATTATCTATGTTTCCAACTAAAGGTTCTAGGATTTTAGTTGGTCCAGGAGAAAATGCAGGAGTAGTTGATTTAGGTAAAGGCCAACACTTAGCTTTTAAAATTGAAAGTCATAATCATCCTTCTGCTTTAGAGCCATTTCAAGGAGCAGCAACTGGAGTGGGAGGTATTTTACGAGATATTTTTACCATGGGTGCTAGGCCAATAGCATTACTAAATGCATTACGTTTTGGACCTTTAGAAGATAAAAAAAATATAGGACTGTTAGAAGGTGTTGTAGCTGGTATTTCTCATTATGGAAATTGTGTTGGCGTTCCTACAGTAGGTGGAGAAGTATCTTTTGATAAAAGTTACTCTGGAAATCCTTTAGTTAATGCAATGGCTTTGGGTTTAATGGAAACAGAAGAAATCGTTAGATCTGGAGCTTATGGAATTGATTATCCAGTTATTTATGTAGGCAGTACTACTGGTAGAGATGGCATGGGTGGGGCAAGTTTTGCTAGTGCTGAACTTACTAATAGTTCTTTGGACGATCGTCCAGCTGTTCAGGTAGGTGATCCTTTTTTAGAAAAAGGACTTATTGAAGCTTGTCTTACGGCTTTTAAAAGTGGATATGTAGTAGCTGCTCAAGATATGGGTGCAGCTGGTTTAACTTGTAGTTGTTCTGAAATGGCGGCTAAAGGTTCTCTTGGTATTGAGTTAGATCTTGATTTAGTACCTGCAAGAGAAGAAGGAATGACTCCTTATGAATTTTTGTTATCTGAATCACAAGAAAGGATGTTGTTTGTTGTTGAACCAAATTCTGAAAATCAAATGATTGAAACTTTTACTAAGTGGGGTTTAAATGTAGCTGTAGTAGGTAGAGTTTTAAAAGATAATATTGTTCGTGTTCTTCATCAAGGTGATGTTGTTGCTCAAATACCAGCAAATGCTTTGGCAGATGATACACCAATTGAACATCATGAATTAATTAACAATCCTCCTTTATATATTCAAAAACATTGGGAATGGAATGAATCCAATTTAAAATTATTAGATAATACAAAGAAAAATCCTATTAAATATTGGAATAATATTTTGCTTACCTTATTAGATTACCCAAATATTGCTTCAAAGCGATGGATTTATAGACAATATGATTATCAGGTTCAATCAAATACAATTATTTCTCCAGGTCAAGCTGATGCAGCTGTTATACGATTACGATCTCAACTAGATATAAACGAGGTTGAATTAGAAAATAGAGGAGTTGCGGTTGTAGTTGATTGTCCTAATCGATGGGTTTATCTTGATCCTGAAAGAGGTGGAATGGCTGCAGTAGTTGAATCTGCGCGAAATGTTTCTTGTGTAGGGGCAGAACCTTTGGCAATTACAAATAATTTAAACTTTGCTTCTCCTGAAAATAAAAATGGATATTGGCAACTTGCTTCTGCATGTAAAGGTATATCAAAAGCATGTGAAGTATTTAAAACTCCAGTTACAGGAGGAAATGTTTCTTTATACAATGAGACTCGTTTAAGTGAGAATCAAATTCAACCGATACACCCTACACCTGTTATTGGAATGGTTGGATTGCTAGATGATCTCAAACAAGTTTGTAATCAATCATGGACTGAAGTAGGAAGTACTATTTTTCTGCTTGGGGTTCCATTAGAGATATCTGATGATTTTGATGAAAGGGTTACTCTTTCTGCTTCAAGTTATTTAGAATGTATTCATGATCAAATTACTGGTAGGCCTCCATTAATAGATCTAGATTTAGAATTAAACGTTCAGTTATTTTTACGACAATCTATTGAATCTGGATTCATAAATTCAGCTCATGATGTTAGTGATGGTGGCCTTGCTGTTACTTTAGCTGAGTGCGTCATGTCTTCGAAGTTAGGAGCATCAATTATTATTCCTTCTAGTCCCCATGATTTGCATAGATTATTGTTCGCTGAAGGAGGTGCTCGTGTTGTAATAAGTGTTTCAAAACATCATGAAGAAAGATTTAAATTATTTTTAAATCAGTTTAATAAAAAATCATCATCTTATGTTTCTTTAACGTCTATAGGAGTAGTTGAAGAAACTTCTAATTTGAAGATTCAACAAGAAAATACGTTGATTGATGTTTCGATTTCTGATCTCATACATTCTTATGAAGATTCTATACCTAGTAGAATGAATATGTAATATAATGATTTAAGTATGTATTCTCTTTGAATTATTCAAATATATTCTTAAGGAGTTATTATGTGTGGCATTGTTGGTATTGTTTCAACCAATCAAGTTAATCAAATTATATATGACAGTCTTCTTTTACTACAACATAGAGGTCAAGATTCCACTGGAATTGCCACAATGGATGGAAGTGTTTTCCATCTACATAAAGCTAAAGGGCAAGTTAAAGAGGCTTATAGAACAAGAGATATGCGAAGACTCGTTGGTTCTATTGGAATTGGGCATGTAAGATATGCTACACAAGGAGCAGCTCATAGAGAACAAGAAGCACAACCTTTTTATGTAAATGCTCCTTTTGGAATAATACTTATTCATAATGGTAATTTAACTAATACAAGAAAATTAGAAAAAGAATTATTTAAGATAGATAGACGACATACTAATTCCTCTAGTGATACTGAAATGCTTTTAAATATTCTTGCTACTGAATTACAAACGGTAGCTACTACTAGTGAATTGGCTCCTCAAGAAATATTTAAAGCAGTTTCATCACTTCATCAAAGAGTAGAAGGTTCATATGCTTCTATAGCATTAATTGCAGGTCATGGATTACTAGCTTTTAGAGATCCATATGGAATAAGACCATTAATTCTTGGAAAAAAAATAACCGAATCTAACAAAATAGAATGGATAGCAGCTAGTGAATCTTTAGTTCTTGAGAATAATGGCTTTGAAATTATTAGAGATTTAGAACCTGGTGAGGCTGTATATATAACTAAAGAAGGAGAATTTTTTTCTCAACAATGTTCATCTAAAATAGCTTTATTTCCTTGTTCTTTTGAATATGTTTATTTAGCAAGGCCAGATTCGGTAATGAATAGGATTTCTGTATATGAAGCCAGATTGAGAATGGGAGACTATTTAGCTGAAACAATTAAAAAGTCAATAACTTCTGGAGATATAGATGTGGTTATGCCTATTCCAGATTCATCAAGACCTTCTGCAATGCAAGTTGCCAGACAATTAGGAATAGAATATAGAGAAGGTTTTTTTAAGAATAGATATGTAGGTAGAACATTCATTATGCCAGGACAAGCTCAACGTAAAAGGTCTGTTAGGCAAAAATTAAATGCAATGACCACAGAATTTAAAGGAAAAAATATATTAATTGTAGATGATTCAATTGTAAGGGGTACTACATCTAAGGAGATTGTTCAAATGGCAAGATTAGCTGGAGCAAATAAGGTTACTTTTACATCTGCTGCGCCGCCAGTTAGATATCCACATGTTTATGGTATTAATATGCCTACTAGAAAAGAATTAATAGCTCATAATAGAACAAGTGAACAAATAGCACATGAATTGCAAGTAGATAATTTAATATATCAGGATATAAATGATTTAGCAAAAGCCATACTTCAAAACTCTAGTATTAAAGAATTAGATATGTCTTGTTTTACTGGACGTTATGTTACTGGAACTATTACAGATGAATATTTAGATTGGGTTGAATCATGTTTAACTTCATAGTTGTAAAACTGATTATCTTGCTATAGTTAGTGGTATTAATTCTACAATTTTTTCATCTTTATTAGTTTTAATTTCTAAAGATTCATTTAGTTCAGAACAGATAATTCTTCCTTGTCTATTTTGATTTGTTATATAGCTAAGGCTGTGTTCATTTCTACAAATATTAATTATTTTATCATTTAAATTAATATCTTTTTTTAATTCAACGATCATTTGACCAAAATCACACCTTTCACATTCTCTGATATCATCAATATTTAATTTAAATATTTTTCCTTGTTCAGTTCCAATAATTAATGAATTCTCTTTTTCACTATTAGATGATATGCAGCCAATTAGTGTTTCTCCAGGTAATAATCTCATAGTTAAAGGACCTTGCGCAACTTTACCTTTTATAGGTAATGATTCATTGTTAATAGGTAATTTTAAAATCCTTCCTATGTCAGTTATTAAAATCAAATTCCCTTTTGGATAACAGACTATTGCTCTTTTTAATTTGACCCCTTCTTTTAATTTAAGAATAGTAGCTGCTCTTCCAGATAAATCAAGCACTTCTTCAATTGCTAATCTTTTGAATTTTCCATCATCACTTAAAAGTCCAAGTGTGTAATGTTCATTATTTGGAACTGACAAAATTGATTTAATTTTTTCACCTTCTAAACCTCCAGGTAAGAACTTTTCAATTGACCCTGGTTGTTGTCCAGCAAACTCCCATCTAACGAGGGCAACTTTTCCATTTTCAGTTATTACTATTATCTTAGGTTTTGTCTCTATATCTCCTAAACATTTAATAATTAAGCATTCATTTCCTAAATCTGAACTTTGCTCCAAGTGGAGTCTTCCAAGAATTTGAGGACTTACTATTTTCACTTGTAAATCATTCTGAATGATTATTTTTCCATCATTAGATAAAGCTTCAAGAGCTTGTTTTCTTTGTAGTTCAGCATTTGGCCTTTGTGAAGCATTCTTTTCTGCTATTAATTGATCACCACCTTCTATTAATTTAGTTTTTCTTTTATTTCCATATTTTTGCTTTAGTTTTTTTAACTCATTGATTAATGTTTCTAATAAAATATCTCTATTATTAATTAGCTCTTCTAGCTTTACTTTCTTTATTGATAATTCCTTTAGTTCATTGTGAATATTCTCCTGTTCAAGGCTTGTTAATCTTCTTAAAGGCATTGATAGGATAGATTCAGCTTGTTTGTCGTTAATATTTAACTTAACTATTAATTTCCTTTTAGCATCAGAGCTGTCTTTAGCTGATTCTATCATTTTAATTACGTCACTTAATTTGTTTAAGGCTTTTATTAATCCTTCGAGAATATTCAGTCTTTCAGTGATTTTTCTATGTGCAAATTTTGTCCTTTTTAATAGTGTTAGTTCTCTGTATTCAATAAATAACACTAGTAATTCTTTGAGAGATAATTGTTTCGGTTGACCATGGACAATAGCAAGTAGAATGGCTCCAAAATTATTTTGAAATGATGTTTTTCTTTCTAATTCTCTTTTAACTTGTTCTTGATCTGCATCTCTTCTTAATTCAACTACTATTCTCATTCCTTCTCTATCACTTTCATCCCTTATATCCGCTATACCATTTATTTTACTTTCGTTTACTTGGTCAGCTAGTTTTTCTATCCAACCTGATTTACTTAATTGATAAGGTAATTCTGTTATAACTATGGCACTTCTTTTATGTTTTCCTTTTCCAGGAACAATTTCTTCGTAATGTGATACACCTCTCATAGGTATACTTCCTTTACCTTTTTCATAAGTTTCTTTAATACCACTACCTATTAATACTTCTCCTCCAGTAGGAAAATCTGGGCCAGGAATATATTTTAAAAGTTTTTCATTACTCAAATCAGGTTTTTTAATGAGAGCTATAAGACCATCAACTATTTCATTTAGATTGTGTGGTGGGATACTAGTTGCCATTCCAACAGCAATTCCTGAGCATCCGTTTAGCAAAAGAAAGGGTAACTGTGCTGGTAGTACTGATGGTTCTTGGTGTGACCCATCAAAATTAGGAGAGAAATCAACTGTTTCTGATCCAATTTCTTCTAATAAAGCTTCATTGGCTATAGGAGCTAATCGTGCTTCTGTATATCGCATGGCTGCTGGGGGATCATCATCAACTGATCCAAAATTTCCATGCCCATCTAGAACGGGAAATCTACTTGAAAAAGTTTGTACAAGGCGAACTAATGCGTCATATACAGCTTGATCACCATGTGGATGATATTTACCCAGTACATCACCTACAACTCTTGCGCATTTTCTATATGGTCTTTCAGGAGTTAGACCTAATTCATGCATAGCGAATAAAATTCGCCTTTGTACTGGCTTTAAGCCATCTCTAACGTCGGGTAGAGCTCTACCTACGATTACGCTCATGGCGTATTCGAGATAGGAGCGCTGCATTTCTTGATGCAGTGCAATTGGTTTTAATCGCTCCTCGGCCATCAAATAACTGAAAAGGTACCGGGAAGCGCTAAGCCTACTTAGCTATTTGAAATCAACAAGGTTTATTTATTTGATACCAGCTTTACTGTTGCATTTGACTTTGCCTTTTCGATTGCAGGCTTTAGAGAAGCCTCTTTGAACAGTTGTTTATTAGCCTTTATGAGTTTGTCTCCCCATAGTTGTTCTTTTTGATAAATTGAAGAAACATAATTAGGATCTTTTTCTAAAGCTTCTATAGCTAATTGAATAGCTTCTTTCTTGTCAGGACTTGAGATGTAAAGGGCTGATGCTAATGCAAGCATTGGTTCTGCATTTACTTGTATTTCTAAAACTTTTCGCCAAGTTTTTATAGCTTTTTTAATCTGGTTGATTTCAAATAGTATTAACCCCTGATTGTTAAGGGCTTCCCAGAAATTTGGTTTTAAAGATACAGACTTTTTAAAATCTTCTAGCGCTAAATATAATTTTCCCTCGATAATTTTTGCATTTCCTAGTTGAAAATATCCACCCGCATTATCTGGTTGTAAGGACAAACCTTTTTCTAAAAGCTTTATCGCTGTTTTGGTTTTCTTTTCTTGAAGTGCTAATGAAGCTTCGGTAAACCAAATTCCTGCATTTTTAGGATTTAATTTTTTTGCTTTAGCAAGCGATTGATTAGCTTGTTCAATATTCTCACTTTTTATTTGAGCCTCAGCCAAGATTAACCAGATTCGGAAGTCTTTTGGGTTCAGTCGTACTGCGAGAGATCCAATTCTAGCAGCTTCTTTTGGTTGTCCTATTTGTAGTAACTTGGCTGCTGATTTAGCAATACTTAATCCTGTCTTTTCTAGATTTTTTGCTTCAGGTTCATATATATAAGGAATAAATGCTTTGCTTGGCAATGGAAGTAATATTGCTCCAATGCTTATTAAAAAAGGTATTAGATAATTGATTTTTTTCATTGCTTTATTTCAGTATTTAATGAATTTACCTTGATTGCGTTTGCATTGCGACGCCACATCCAGGGTTTAATTCTTTTTAATGCTGAACCCCTTAACTTCTCTTTCCATGTTTCATCGTTCCATTTCAACGCTTCTGCTTTTGTTAATCTTAAAATCCAATTTTGAGGAATCATATCTGGATCATTTGTAAAAATCTTAGATTTTGTGTTCCAAGGGCAGACTTCTTGACATATATCACAACCAGCAATCCAAGACCCAATTGATTCCTCAATTCTTGCCGGTAATTTTTTATTCCGATTTTCAATAGTGTGATATGCCAAACAGCTTCGAGAGTCAACTACAAATGGCTCAGTTATAGCTTTTGTTGGGCAAGCTTCTATACATTTTTTACATTGTCCGCATAATGATTTTGAAGGTTTGTCTGGAACTAATGGTTCTGTACATAAAAGATGACCTATAACCATCCAAGATCCACTTTTGGGGTTGATAAGGTTCGAATTTTTACCAATCCAGCCAATCCCAGCCTCTTCTGCCCATGCTTTATCTAAAAGCGGTGTGCTGTCTACACATACTCGCCATTTACAGTTTGGTTTTTTTTGTGTGAGCCAATGCCCTAATCGCCGAAGTCTTTTTTCGATAACTTTGTGATAGTCCTTGCCCCAGGCATATCTAGCAATTTTTAAGCTGTCTGGTTCAGTTTGTTGGTTGACAAAGTAGTTGAGGCCTACAGCTAAGAGACTTTGGGCTCCTTCAAGAAGAAGATCTACTTTTTCTCTTTTAGCACTATTCATCCATTGCATTTCTCCGTGATATCCAGCATTTATCCATCTTTGTAGTGCTGCTGTTCGTAATTCAAGTCTTGGACTTCCTGGTATTCGAGCTATTCCTATAGGGTTAAACCCTTCTTTTTCGGCTTCTTTTTTTAAATCTGCACTCAGTTGAGATAGCTCTGAGTTTTGGTTAGGTTTCACAATTCAATTTGTAGAAAAGTGTGGAGATTGTCTTTTTGTGTTGTTCGATCTAGAAGGTGTGCACTAAAAGCCCCTATCTAATTTAATATTGTTAAGTTGGTTAAATTAAATAGTTTATAGGCTTTCGATCTTTTTGGTGCAATCCACTCCCAAAGCAGATCTCCCTTTAGCTTCCAGGCTTCAGCAAGATCTTAAAAACGACCTAATTGCAGGTCTTTTGGTGGTTATTCCATTAGCTACCACAATTTGGTTGTCGACGATTGTTAGTCGGTTTGTGTTGGCTTTTCTTACTTCGATACCTAAGCAATTAAATCCTTTTATAACCCTTAATCCTTTATTGCAAGATTTAATTAATTTGGCTTTGGGCGTCACAGTCCCCTTGTTGGCAATTTTGTTGATCGGTTTAATGGCTAGGAATATTTTTGGTAGATGGTTGTTGGAATTTGGTGAAGGAACACTTTCTAGAATTCCTCTCGCTGGATCAGTTTATAAAACTTTAAAGCAGCTTCTTGAAACATTTCTTCGGGATAATTCAAAACGTTTTAGAAGAGTCGTCTTAGTTGAATATCCTCGTGAAGGCTTATTTAGTGTTGGCTTTGTGACTGGATTAGTTGGTCCATCTCTTCAACCAGAACTTGATGAACCACTTTTAAGTGTATTTATTCCTACTGCACCTAACCCAACTACAGGTTGGTACACATTGGTTCCAGAGTCTTCAGTTAGAGATTTAAATATTTCTGTAGAGGATGCTTTTAGGACTATTATTTCAGCAGGTATAGTTAACCCTGATGAGAGAGAGGCTCCAGTTAATAGGAGTTTTTCTAGTTTGATTGGTCAATTAAGAGCAACAACTTCACCTTGATATACTTCTTATATGAAAAATTAGATTATAAAATTATTTTTTGATGGATTCTAGATCAATTGCTCGAGAATTAGCTCTTTTGGTTTTAGGTCAAATTTCAGATTCTGAGATTGAGATTTTAAATCAAAAAGATCTTTTATATTATTTACAAAGAGCTATGGATAGTCTTATTCAGCATTGGAGAGAAGGATTAGATACTTGCGCGAATCAATTAGAAATTGCCCAACAAGACTTAATTGATAGTGATTTTGATGATCATCAGAAAAATTCTTTTGAACTTGTGAGAAATCATTTAGAGACTTGTCTTGGAAATGCCGAAACTATCTTAAATACTCTTTCAATTAGTCTTGAACTTCCAAGATTAGTAGCTTTAAGTGATCAAGAAGAAATAAGATTACAAGTAATACAACGAGTAAAATTAGTGCTTCAACAGCGTTCATTGATAGATGATCATTTGGATAATGTTATGGAAGGATGGCGTTTGAAAAGATTGCCCCGTATCGATAGAGATATCTTGAGATTAGCTTATATTGATTTGAATGCTTTAAATACACCGTCTGCTGTAGCGTGTAATGAGGCTGTGGAGCTAGCTAATCGTTATAGTGATGATCAGGGTAAGAGAATGATTAATGGAGTTTTAAGAAGACTCCAAAACTCTTCTATAATAAATTAGTAATGGTTTACGACGAGTTTAGACGTACAACTTCTTCTCAATCTGATGAAAATAATCAGAATAATAATGACAATTCTTTAGATAAAACAAAGGAAGAATCCCTTGACTGGGCGAAAGAGGCATATGCCAGACTTAAAAGTAAGCAAGATAAAGAAAATTCTGAAAATAAAAATCGTGATCAAGAAGAAATAGTTAAAGCTGGTATTGATAAAGATGATTTAATTGATAAGTCAAAAGATGCAGAAGATGAAAATTTTACTATTTCATTGTCAAATAATGAAGATCAAAAGGAAATAATCAAGCCTTCTTCTTTGGGTGAATTTGATGAGTCATTTACTTGGTCTGCTGAAATTTTAGCTGCTCAAGGGAAAAAAGTAGATGATATTTCTGTAGAAGAAATAGACTGGTTAACTAGATTAAGACGAGGCTTGGAAAAGACTCGTAAGGGATTTGTTACTGAACTTTTAGATAAGTTAGGAGATGATCCTCTCACGCCTGAAGTAGTTGATGATCTTGAAATGTTGTTGTTGCGGGCAGATGCTGGTGTATTAGCTACTGATCAAGTTCTAGAAGCATTGAGACGTCGACTTAATGAAGAAGTTCTTGATGCAAGTGAAGGACTTCGTTTTATGAAAGATCAGCTTTGTAAGATACTTGATGCACCAATTGAAGCAAGCGGTATTGATTTATTAGTTCCAAAAAGAGGAGTGTTAAATATTTGGCTTTTTGTAGGTGTAAATGGAGTTGGTAAAACAACTACTCTTGGCAAAATATCAAGTCTTGCTATAAGAAGTGGTTATTCATCCCTAATAGCAGCAGCAGATACTTTTCGAGCTGCGGCAGTTGAGCAAGTACAGGTTTGGGGAAAGAGAAGTGGAGTTCAAGTTATATCAAATACGACCGCAAATGCTGATCCAGCTGCTGTTGTATATGATGCAATTGGTGCTGCTAAAGCTAAAAATATTGATCTGTTGTTAGTAGATACGGCAGGTCGTTTGCAAACTAAACATAATTTAATGGAAGAATTGGAAAAGATCAGAAGAATAGTTGATAAATTAGCAGTTAATTCATGTGTTGAATCTTTATTAGTATTGGATGCATCTCAGGGGCAAAATGGTTTAAGGCAGGCTCTAGCTTTTTCTAAGTCGGCTGGTTTGACTGGAGTAGTGATTACAAAATTGGATGGCTCGTCCAGAGGAGGAGTTGCATTGGCTGTAGCTTCTGAGGCTAACTTGCCTATTCGATTTATTGGGGCAGGAGAGGGAATTAAAGATTTGAGACCATTTAATAGTTTTGAGTTTGTTGAAGCATTGTTGGCAAATCGTTGAGACTTCTGTTGCTTTTCTTAGATTTTGCTACGTTTTATTTTCTTAGCTTGGTGATCCCTTGACCACCAAACCTCCTAGGCCTCATCTTGGCTCCTCCTCTACTAGTAATCCTCAGTCTTTAACTGCTTTAGTTTCTTTAAGGGAGCTCCTTGAGAGCTTATCCTTGGAACAAAAAAGAAATCAGGATTTGCTGGTTTCTTTGGGATTTGCTTTACGTAGTTTTAGTAATCTGAATCGTTTTTTAGAGTTAGTTCCTGTAGTTGTCTCTAGATTAGTGGGGGTTGAAGGTGCTTTATTAGTTCCTTTTCAAGCAGATGGTCGTCTTTGGAGAGAACAATTACAAGCTATTCCTTTCCAAGAATCTCAAGAACTTTTGAGGCAATTAGCTTCTTTTGAACCAGCAAAGATCGTAGGTTTTGGGTTTGATGAATCGCAGATATTGCAGATGGATAGACTTGTTCAGAGTCATCTTTCTAGCGCAGGGATTTTTTCAACTTCTATAGTTTCTAGAGGGATTCATAGAGGTCGTTTATATGTTTTTGATCTTCATAAACCTTTGGTTTGGACTGAAGTGCATCGTAGACATGTTCAGTTGGTTGCTGATTTGACTGGTGTTGCACTTGAAAATGATTTAATTCTTCAGGAGGCTCGACTCCATGAACGAGTTGACCGGCAATTAAGTATTGGTGCTGAGATTCAGGCTCAGTTATTACCAAACTCTTGTCCAGTAATTGAAGGTGTCCAACTGGCTGCTAAATGTTGTCCGGCTTTTCAGGTTGGTGGAGATTATTATGATTTTATGCCTACTCGACCTGAATTAATTGGTCGACGTAGAGAGAAAGGGCGTTGGGCTGTGGTTATAGGTGATGTAATGGGAAAAGGTGTTCCTGCTGGTTTGTTGATGACAATGCTTAGAGGAATGCTTAGAGCAGAAGTGTTAAGTGGTTTATCTCCAGATCGGATTCTCCATGATTTAAATCATTTGGCACAGGAGGATTTGGCTCATTCTCACAGATTTGTAACTCTTTTTTATTCAGATTACGATCCGCGAACACGAAAGTTACGTTATGCAAATGCAGCACATAATCCTCCTCTTCTTTGGAAAGCAGAACAAAAAACTATTACCAGATTAGATGCACCAGGTCTTTTAATTGGATTGCAATTTGAATCTGAATATGTTGGCTCAGAGGTCTTTTTAGATCCAGGTGATGTTTTGCTTTATTACACTGATGGTGTTACTGAAGCGCCTGGACTGGCAGGTGATCGTTTTGATGAGTCGCGTTTATGTCGTGTTTTAGAAGAGTGTTGTAGAAATGGCTTTAGTGCTCAGAAGATTCTTGATCGGTTGTTTTTCCGATTAGATCGATTTGTAGGACTTGACCATCATTTAGAAGATGATGCATCAATGGTTGTATTAAAGGTTAATGAATCTTTGGCTTTACCTACATTAAAGTAAAAGTCGATCTGATTTTTTTTTGTAAACTGCTTTATTAGATCTAGGTTTTTAAAAGATTTGGCTAAGACTTGGAGCAATAGGTTTGAGCAGGGCCTGAATCCTGTTATAGAAAGCTTTAATGCTTCTATTACCTTCGATATCAATTTGATCCAGGAAGATTTGGATGGATCTAAAGCTCATGTGGCAATGCTTGCGGATTGTGGCATTATTTCCACTAAAGAAGCTGCTCAGATTGACGAGGCTCTCGAAAAGATTCGTTTAGAAGCAGATCAAGGATTTTTTCAACAAAATCTTGTAGATGAAGATGTCCATTATGCAGTTGAAAGACGTTTGATTGAACTCATTGGACCTGTTGGAAAAAAATTACATACAGGTCGTAGTCGAAATGATCAGGTTGGTACTGATTTGAGATTATGGTTGAGGCGTCAAATTGATTTGCTTGATATTGACCTTAAGCGTTTTCAAAAGGCACTTTTTGATCAATCTAACAGTCATTTGTATACACTTATTCCTGGCTACACACATTTACAAAGGGCACAACCAGTGTCCTTAGCTCATCATCTTTTGGCTTATATAGAGATGATTCAAAGAGATAGAGAGCGTTTGTTAGATGTTAGAAAACGTGTCAATATTTCACCATTAGGAGCTGCTGCATTGGCCGGTACATCTGTTCCTATTAATCCTCGCAAGACTGCTTCAAAACTTGGTTTTTCTGATATATATAATAATAGTCTAGATGCGGTTAGTGATCGAGATTTTGCTGTCGAGTTTGCTAGTGCTTCTTCTCTGATCATGACTCATTTAAGTCGTTTATCTGAGGAAGTGATTTTGTGGGCATCGGAAGAGTTTTCTTTTGTTCAATTAACCGATAGATGTGCTACGGGTAGTAGTCTTATGCCTCAAAAAAAGAATCCGGATGTTCCTGAATTGGTAAGGGGTAAATGTGGTCGTGTGTTTGGTCATCTTCAGGCTTTGCTTACAATGATTAAGGGATTACCTCTTGCATATAATAAAGATTTTCAGGAAGATAAAGAAGCACTATTTGATACTGTTAGAACTGTAAGAATTTCTCTTGAAGCAATGTCAATTTTGCTTGAAGAGGGATTAGAATTTCGTACTTCTAGACTTTCTGCTGCAGTTGAATCTGATTTTTCTAATGCAACTGATGTAGCTGACTATTTGGTTTCTAAAGGAATAGCCTTTCGTGAGGCATATCAAATTGTGGGAGGAGTTGTGAAGCGATGTCTTGATGACGGAATTTTATTGAGAGATCTCAAGATTCATGAATGGCAGGAGATAAACCCTTTGATTGGTAGAGATCTTTTTGACAGATTATCCCCAAAACAAGTTGTGGCCTCACGAATTAGTGAAGGTGGTACTGGCTTTAGCAGGGTTAAGGAGCAATTAAATTATTGGAGAGAAGCTCTCGCTTCTTAAAGGATGAATTAACGCTTTGGCGCTTTTACGTTTAACCTATGACTGTCAGATGTTGATGATTCATTCAGAATCAGCTTTCAGCTGACTTTTAAGTTCTTTTGGTCCATTTAGGTTTACTAGTCAAGTGAGTATTTTTGTTGGAAATTTGCCCTTCCGTGCTGAGAAGGAAGATGTCATGGAACTGTTTGCAGCCTTTGGACAGGTTGCAAATTGTTCTCTCCCCCTTGAACGTGATACAGGACGTAAAAGGGGCTTTGCTTTTATTGAGATGGCTGATGAGGCAGCAGAGGCTGCTGCCATTGAGTCATTACAAGGAGCCGAATTAATGGGGCGACCATTAAGAATAAATAAAGCGGAGCCCAGAGGTAGTGCTCCTAGAAGAGGTGGCTATGGCGGCGGCGGTGGCGGCTATGGCGGCGGCGGCGGCTATGGCGGCGGTGGCGGCTATGGCGGCGGCGGTTATGGCGGCGGCGGTAATTCTAGTGCTAATGCCGGGCGAAGCTCTGGCGCGAAAGGCTGGGAAGATCGTAGTTATGGAGGCGCTTCGCAAGATTCAGGGGGTAATGATGATGACGGACGAAGTAGGCGTCGAAGAGGTACTGCTCCAGAAGGTCAAGGTTCATTGGATCAAGATCATGGATCTGATGACTATGGTGGAGCCGAAGGTTAAAGGTAGTTTTACTACAGTCCCTCATCTTCAAGTTGTTTAGCTGCTTCCTCTAGCAGGCTAGATTCAGCTGAAGTTTTTTGTGCTTTTACCTGAAGGTTGTGTCTCCATTTTTTTGCTCCTGGAACACCCTCTACTAAATGTAAAACATGTCTGCAAATATCCCATAATCGACCGTCCTTATCTAGATGTATTTGAGAATAAGGAAGTAGTTCTCTAATTACTTCTGAAGCTTTTATACATTTTGGCTTTTCCCCAAAAATCAGAGCATCTATTGTTTGCCAACGAAGTGGGTGCTCATAAGCAGACCTTCCTACCATTGCACCGTCAAATGTTTTTAGTGCTTTTATGCAATCATTTGGTGTATTGAGTCCTCCATTTAATTCAATAATTAATTCCGGACATTTTTCTTTTAGAAGAGCAACTCGTTCGTATTGGAGAGGGGGTATGGTTCTATTCTCTTTTGCATTTAGACCTTCTAGCCACGCTTTTCTTGCATGAATTGCAAATCTTGAGGCGCCTGCTTCGGATGCACTTTGACAGAAAGCTTTTAGAAGTTCATCACTATCAAGATCATCAATACCTATGCGATGTTTTACTGTTACCTCTAGAGAAGTCGCTTTTTTCATTGCTTGTATGCATCTTGCAACAAGATTTGGATCTGCCATTAGACACGCTCCAAAGTTTCCTGCTTTTACTTTTGGGCTTGGACATCCAACATTGAAATTAATTTCGTCGTAGCCCCATTCTTCTGCGATTTGACTAGCTTCAGCTAAAAGTAATGGGTCATCTCCCCCTAGTTGCAGAGCAATTGGATGTTCTATAGGACTGAAATCTAAAATTTTTTTTAAGTTGTTACTATGATGTATGGCTTTTGCCACAATCATTTCCGTATAGAGAAGTGCTCTATGACTGATATGTCTCATCATTACCCTGAAGTGTCTATCAGTGCAGTCCATCATTGGAGCAATACTGAATTGGTATGCTTTATGTAGATTTTTGTGGTTGGTTTTCATTTGCCTATTCTTGATTTTTTTGTAGAGACGTTTTTTAGTTCATTTCATTTGGATTATGCAAAAATTTTTCTTATTCTTGACTAGGCGTTCATTTATTATGAAGAGTATTGCAGCCTTTGTAGGTTTTTTTATTAGTCCTTCTTCAGGATTGGCTCGTTCAAATCCAGATAATTCTTCATGGGCATTAACTAATGATGAATGGAAGCAAAGACTTTCTTCTGAGGTTTATAAGGTTTTGAGAGAGGAGGCTACTGAAGCGCCTTTTTCTAGTCCTTTGAATAATCAAAAACAAGAAGGCATTTATTATTGTGCTGGATGTGACTTGTCATTATTTTCTTCTTCTGCAAAGTTTGAAAGTGGAACAGGATGGCCAAGTTTTTCGGAACCACTTTCGGGTTCAGTTGCAACCAAACTAGATTTTAAACTCATCATTCCTCGTACTGAGTACCACTGTCACAGATGTGGCGGCCATCAAGGCCATGTTTTTAATGATGGACCTAGGCCCACTGGAAAACGTTATTGCAACAATGGACTCGCACTTGTATTTAGACCAAAAACATAAAGTTGACTTAGTTGTTGTTGGTGCAGGAGCAGCTGGATTTATGGCTGCAATCACAGCAGCAGAAGAAGGTTTGGAGTCTATTCATTTATTAGAAGCGACTACTAAACCACTCGAGAAGGTGAGAATTAGTGGAGGAGGGAGGTGCAATGTGACACATGCTGCTTGGGACCCAAGAGATTTAGTTGATAATTATCCAAGGGGTAATAAGCCTTTAAGGAGTGCTTTTAGTCGCTTTGCTGCTGGAGATGCAGTGGCATGGTTTTCAGAACATGGTTTGCAATTAGTTGAAGAGAAGGATGGGCGAATGTTTCCAATTACTAATAAGTCTGATTCGGTTGTGAATTGTTTTCGTGACACTGCAAATTCTCTTGGTATCTCTTTGCGTACTGAAGAATTTGTAAGAGAATTACAATTTTTAGATAATAATGAATATTTAGTTATTTGTAATTCTGGGTATACTCTTTATTCAAAAAATGTATTACTTGCGACAGGTGGTCACCCTAGTGGAAGAAGACTAGCGAATAATTTGGGTCATAATATTATTCCATCTATCCCATCACTTTTTTCGTTTAAAATAAATGATAAGTTGATCCGTACTTGTTCAGGGTATGCATTAGATAATGTTTCTATGCAGCTAAATATTGATGGTAAAATTTTTCAAGAATATGGGCGAATGCTATTTACGCATTGGGGTTTCAGCGGACCTATTGTATTGAAATTATCTTCTTTTGCTGCTCGATGGCTGTATAGAAGTCACTATCAAGCCAAGATTACCATTGATTGGATAGCAAAAGAATCTTTTGATATCAAAAACATTTTTGCTAAGGTAAGAAGGGAAAAAGGTTATAAGACATTGTTCAATTTTAAACCATTTGAAAACTTGTCAAAACGTTTTTGGCTGACTCTTTTGCAGAAAGCATCTATAGACTTTTCGATCAAATGGTCTGATTTGTCGTTACGTGATGAAATTAAGCTTATTCAAACCTTAACTTGTAATCAATATTTATTGATTGGTAAAGGACCTTTTGGTGATGAATTTGTTACTGCAGGTGGAGTTGATCTTAATGAGGTTAATTTTAAGAATATGGAAAGCCGACTTTGCAAGGGTTTGTATTTTGCAGGGGAGGTTTTAGATGTAGATGGTTTAACAGGTGGTTTTAATTTTCAGCATTGTTGGACTAGTGCGTGGCTTGCAGGAAGAGCAATTGCTTCAAGCATTAGATGATTGATCTATATTTTACTTTGATTTTTTAGTTTAGGTGCGGGCTTCCGCAGCTTGTGCGATTTGCACTTGGTCTATCAACATACATATATAAGATTTTCCAATGGAAGCATGAGTGGTGAAGTTTCAAACGCATCTCAAGAGTCTTCAGGCGATGATTTAATGAACACGACTACTTCTCATGAGTCTGTGTCACAAGCTAAGGATGAAAGCAGTTCTGAAGAAGATTTAGCTTGTCAGGTTGACAGTCAGGAACCCATAGCAAACGCTTCTGAGGCTATGAATGAGGCAGTTGAAGAGCAAAAATCTTCAGAAGCAGATCTTTCTTTGATAAATAATGAGGCTCGATTAGAGCAATTAGAGAAAGAGCATGAGACATTACGTAGTCAGTATATGAGAATTGCAGCTGACTTTGATAATTTTCGTAAGCGTCAGACTAGAGATCAAGATGACCTTCGCATTCAATTAACTTGTACAACGCTAAGTGAAATTCTTCCTATTGTAGATAATTTTGAGCGTGCTAGACAGCAATTGGATCCTCAAGGAGAGGAAGCGCAAGCACTTCATAGAAGTTACCAAGGACTTTATAAGCAACTTGTAGATGTACTTAAACAATTAGGAGTTGCACCTATGAGGGTAGTGGGTCAATTATTCGATCCCAATTTGCATGAGGCTGTTTTAAGAGAACCAAGTAATGATCATTTAGAAGATATTATTACTGAAGAACTGCAACGTGGTTACCACTTAAATGGCCGTGTTTTACGTCATGCACTAGTAAAGGTTTCTATGGGGCCTGGTCCAAGTTCAGAGGATAAAGGGCAAATTGATGAATCTTCGAATGAGACCTCATCTGAAGAAGCAATAAATTCTCCTGTTGAGGAGGGCTGACTTCGTGAAATGGAGTTTCAAATTTCAAATCGAATGTAAAAACTAATGGCAGATTTTTATGATCTTTTAGGAGTCAGCAGAGATGCTGATGCTGATACTCTCAAACGAGCCTATAGGAGGATGGCACGTCAATATCATCCTGATATTAATAAGGAAGAAGGAGCTGAAGAACGTTTTAAGGAGATAGGTCGTGCATATGAGGTTTTAGGAGATCCACAGAAAAGAGCTAGATATGATCAGTTTGGAGAGGCTGGATTAGGTGGTGCCGCAGGCATGCCTGATATGGGAGATATGGGTGGATTTGCTGATTTGTTTGAGACCTTCTTTAGTGGATTTGGTGGGTCTGGAGGAGTTGGTGGTCGTCCGCAAAGACGAGGTCCTCAACAAGGTGATGATTTGCGTTATGACTTAACTGTTGAGTTTGATCAGGCTGTTTTTGGTCAGGAAAGAGAAATTAGAATTCCTCATTTAGAAACCTGTAATACCTGTAGTGGATCTGGAGCTAAATCAGGTTCTGGGCCGACTAATTGTTCTACTTGTGGAGGTGCTGGTCAGGTACGAAGAGCAACTCGTACACCTTTTGGAAGTTTTACTCAGGTAGCGGAATGTCCAAATTGTGGAGGAACAGGTCAGATGATTGCTGACCCATGTGGATCTTGTGGAGGACAGGGTGTAAATCAGGTTAGAAAGAAATTACGCATTAATATTCCCCCTGGGGTTGATACTGGAACTAGGTTGAGAGTTTCTGGAGAAGGTAATGCTGGTTTGAGAGGAGGCCCTTCTGGAGATTTATATGTTTTTCTAAAAGTAAAAAATCACCCTAAATTACGCAGAGAAGGCCTCACTATTTATTCAGAAGTTAATATCAGTTACTTACAGGCAATTTTAGGGGATACTATTGAAGTAGATACAGTTGATGGTCCTGCAGAGCTTGAGATTCCCATTGGTACTCAGCCTAATGCAACCTTAATCTTAGAGAATAAAGGTATCCCAAAATTAGGGAATCCAGTCGCGAGAGGTAATCAATGTGTATCGGTAAATATAAACTTACCAACACGAATCTCTGACGAAGAAAGGAAACTTTTACAAGGATTGGCTTCTCATTATTCGGCAAGAGGAAAACAATATCATCATCATAAAAGTGGATTATTTTCTAGCTTGTTTAGGAAATAAGAATGATTGAAAAAACTCAGTTAATACAATACTTAGATTTAAGAGGAACTCCCTGTCCAATAAATTTTGTACGTTGTAGACTTGTTCTTGAAGAATTAAATAAAGATCAATATCTGAAGGTTCAACTTGATAAAGGTGAACCTGAAGAGACAGTTTTTTCAGGGCTCTCTAATGCTGGATATACCATTAAGACTATAGAGTCCCAAGAAGATTCTATTGTATTTTTGGTGAAATCTATTGGCAAATAAATTTTTTGCTTTAAAAGGTATTGTTGTTGCAATTAAAGCAAATTTTTATGAAGTAGAGTTAGATATTAATCAGTTTAAGGAAAAATCTATTAATCGTTTTTTATGTCAATGCCGTAATCGTCTAAATCATCAAGGTTTGAATGTTTGCGTTGGAGATAAAGTTTTAGTTGAAGAAATAGATTGGAATCACGCTAAAGCTACTATTAGTGATTTAGAGAGTCGGCAAAACTATTTAATTAGACCAGAAGTTGCAAATGTCACTGATATATACGTTCTTGTGTCTCTACATAGCCCAACTTTTGATGTTGATCAAGTAAACCGGTTTTTATTAGCTTCAGAAAATGTAGGTGTTAACGTTTCACTGGTATTAACTAAAAGTGATTTAATATCCGATGAGGATCTTCGAAATCAGGAGAAAAGATTGGCTAATTGGGGATATAGCCCAATTTCAATTTCTATAGAGAATGGCCAAGGAATTGATATGTTCTTGTCTAGATTAAATAAATCTACTTTGTCAGTACTTTGTGGACCTTCTGGAGTTGGTAAGAGTAGTTTGTTAAAGTATTTGATGCCTTCAGAAAATATTCGAATCTCTTCTTTATCTAAAAAATTAAATAGAGGGAGGCATACGACTAGACATATTCAACTATATTCATTAGGTAATGGAAAATTAATCGCTGATACTCCAGGTTTTAATCGACCTGAGTTAGATATTAATCCCCAACAAATAGCTTTTTGTTTCCCAGAGATTAAATTTCAATTAGATCCATTTCCCTGTAAATTTCGAAATTGTTTACACTTAGATGAGCCAGGTTGTTGTGTTGACAAAGATTGGGAGAGATATTCTTATTATCGTCAATATGTTCAGACTATGATTAATCGGTGAAATCATTACCAGGTAAGTTCAAGTTAAGTCCACCAGTTAATTCTTCCATTCGTGATTTCATATTTTGTGTGGACATTTCATATGCCTTGCTAAGAGCATCAAGGGTGGCTTGCTCAATTATTTCTTTGCTTTCCTGAAGAAGAGATTCATCAAGGCTCACTTTAAGAGGTTCTTGATTTCCTGACAGCCATACACTTGCACGTCCATCAGCGCTATTCCCCTGGATTTCCATATTGTTTAATTCATCTTGTAGCTTCTGAGCGTCTTGTTGGATTTGTTGAGCTTTTCGAAAAGCCTCTGTAAGTTGTCCGAAATTAGGAAGTCCGAATGCAGCCATTTGACTTTTGATTAAGGTTGAATGTTAATCCTTTAGAGAAAACCTAGTTCCTTTACCTCTGGAATGAGTAATAAATTATGCTTTTCAAGAACTTTCTTTTGAATAAATTCAATTAGTTGCTTAACGTCAGACGCCTTTGCATTCCCTCTATTGACAATGAAGTTTGCATGAAGTCTTGAGATTTCAGCCCCTCCGATGCGTTTGCCTTTTAGGCCTAATTCTTCAATTAATTTGGCCGCTTTGAAGGGCTCAGGGTTCCTAAAAACACTTCCACAGCTTGGGAATGTATATGGTTGAGTAGTAATTCTACTTTTTAGGTTTTGATTTGTTTGTTTGCTTATCATCATAGGGTTTTGAGATGGCTTTAATAAGAATTTTGCAGACAAAACAATATATTCGGTGTTTTGTAGGCTGCTATGTCGGTAGTCAAATTTAAGTTGTTTATTATCTATTTCATAAATTTCTCCTTTTTTATTGATAACGGTTGCTGAGTTTAGCCAATCTGCTATACAACCTCCTTGAGCACCAGCATTCATTACGACAGCTCCACCTACTGTTCCAGGGATTCCAACCGCCCATTCAAGTCCATGAATGCCTGCTTTTGCTACACGCTTGGCTAGATTTGGGATTGCTTCGCCTGCTGAAACTTTAATTAAACCCGTTTTTACATTTATTTCAGTACCATGAAACTTTCTCATGCAAATTGTTAAGCCATATAGGCCATTATCATTAATTAGAACATTTGAGCCAGCCCCTATTATTTGATAAGAAATATTCTTTGCGTTTGCCCAACTAATTAATTCTTTGAGATCATTTATATTTGTTGGTTCAGCTAACCATCTAGCTACACCACCTACTCTCAAGGTATTGAAATTTATAAGAGGTACGTTGGGATTGATTGTGATCACCTTCTTAGATTTAGGCGGGAACGTTGGATTTCAATGAATCTTGACTGTATTGGTTGTTTAAGCTTTCCCAAATATCATTTATATCTCCTGCACCCATTGCTATTAGAAGATCTTTTGGCTTGCTTTTTTCTTTAATTAAACTCATTAACTCTATTTTATTTTCTGCGACAGAGACTAGGCTATTATGTTGGATAGTTAATATCTTTTTAGAGATTTCGTAGCTATTAATATTATAGATATTCTGTTCACCTGCACTATAAATAGGAGCAAGTATGATTTCATCAGCTTTGCTTAGTGTGTAAGCAAATTCTTCAAGAAAAATTTTCGTTCGACTATAACGATGTGGTTGGAATATAACAAGAATACGTGCAGGTTTGATAGGCAATTTTGTGTTACCACTTTTTAATATAAGACGTGCAAGTTCAATAGAGGCCTTGATCTCACTGGGATGATGGGCGTAGTCGTCAAAAATCAGTCTTTGGTTCCAGTTGCCACGATATTGAAACCTTCTGCTTGGAGGCATTATAGAAGGAATGGCTTTGAATATATCTTTGTAAGATATATTTGCTAATCGACATATACTAATTGCTGCAATTGTGTTGCTTAGGTTATGATAGCCTGATAATGGAATCGTCACTTTTTTGATTATTTTTTCATTTTCATATATGGTTGCTATTGTTTTATTTCCATCGATGTGATTTGGTATAGCGGCAAAATCAACTCCTTTATATTCGTTAATTGAAAACCAGCTATCAGCTTCTATATTTTCTCTAATATTTGTGCAATCGTAATTTGCAATAAAATTTTTACAACCTGTTTGAAAAGATTTTACTGTTTTGATCAATTCTTGCAGGTTAGAATAGTGGTCAACATGCTCAAGTTCTAAATTCGTTATTAGACCAATATTTGCATTGAGCTTTACTAATGTTCCATCTGATTCATCTGCTTCAGCAATAAGAAATTTTCCTTTGCCAACATTGAAATTGCTTTTGTAATAAGGAATGATTCCTCCTACTACAGCTGTTGGATCTTGATTAGCTATGGCCATTAGGGTGGCCAAGATTGTGCTTGTGGTGGTTTTGCCGTGGGTTCCTGCAATGGCGATAGAAGGCTGTTGATTGACTAAAGCGGCTAAAAGGTCTGATCTATGGCAGATTTCTAATTGAGCAGCCTGAGCGGCGGCTAGCTCTAGGTTGCTGTCCTGAATTGCACTGCTTGTAACAATCAGAGGCTTTGACTCTTTCTCCTGGGTTATTTCGGAGATGTTCGTAGCCTTTTGTTCTTTAAAAATTTTGACACCATTTTCAATTAATTTTTTAACGATTGGTGAATTTCTTTTTTTGTCGGAACCTGAGATTTTGAGACCTTTACTGGCCAGAATCATTGCTAAAGCTGACATGCCAATCCCTCCAACTCCAATGAAGTGGATAGATCCATGACTTTCGATTGGGCTCTTCAAATGATCGAGCTCGAGAATTGAAAGATAAGCCCTTCTGCTACGAAAGGCTAATTTTTTCAATGGTTTGGGCTCTTTCTTCGTTATTTGATCTTGGAGAAGAATTGACTTTTTTTCGATTTCAAAAGGCTTCGCTGGGGGAATGTCAACGCATGACTGTATGATCAGCGGCCAATGACCTTTCGGCCCTTGCCGCTTTTGATATGACTTTGCGTGTTGCGATTAATGGTTTTGGAAGGATAGGTAGGAATTTCATGCGCTGCTGGCTGAGCAGGGGTGCAAACACAGGAATTGAAGTCGTTGGAATCAACGTCACGTCAGACCCTAAGACTTGTGCTCATTTATTGAAATATGATTCAATCTTGGGTCAAATCAAAGATGCTGAAATTTCTCATACCGATGATACTTTTATTATCAATGGTAAGGCTATAAAGTGCTTTTCAGATCGTAATCCTTTAAATCTTCCTTGGAAAGAATGGGGAATTGATTTAGTGATTGAGTCAACTGGTGTTTTTAATACTGATGTAGGTGCTAGTAAGCATATTGAAGCAGGTGCTAAGAAAGTTATTTTGACTGCTCCTGGCAAGGGTGATGGTGTTGGAACTTATGTTGTAGGTGTAAATGCTGATCAATATAGACATGATGATTATCAGATTTTGAGTAATGCAAGCTGCACAACTAATTGCCTTGCGCCAATTGTTAAAGTTTTGGATCAAACTTTTGGTATTAATAAAGGATTAATGACTACAATTCATAGTTATACTGGGGATCAAAGGATACTGGATAATAGTCACCGAGATCTTAGAAGAGCACGCGCTGCCGCTATGAATATTGTTCCCACCTCGACAGGTGCAGCAAAGGCAGTTGCTTTAGTATATCCTCAAATGAAAGGTAAGTTAACTGGAATTGCAATGCGCGTTCCAACTCCAAATGTATCAGCTGTTGATTTAGTTTTTGAGGCAAATTGTTCAGTAACTGCTGAGCAAGTTAATGCAGCTTTGAAATCAGCATCAACAGGAGCTATGAAAGGTATTATTAAATATGGTGATTTACCGTTAGTTTCTACAGATTATGCAGGAACCAATGAATCAACGATAGTTGATGAAGCACTTACAATGGCAATAGGAGATAATATGGTTAAAGTTTTAGCTTGGTATGATAATGAATGGGGATATAGTCAAAGAGTAGTTGATTTGGCAGAGATTGTTTCTCAAAGATGGAAATAATATTTTAATTTTAGAAGTGTTTAAAATCTGAATTATAGGTTTCATAGTCAATTATTTCTCCGTTATCCCAAATAATTTTTGGTTTTCCAGATTTAATTTTCCCTATTATTGCACTCGATTGGAAGTTTTTAGTGAATGATAATGCCCACAGTTTTGGAAGACTTAAAACCAATTCATAATCTTCTCCACCATTTAGACACCAATCATCCCAATCTCTTCCTGATGGCCAGTCTATACATCTAGGCAGTTTTTCCTTATTTAAAATTGCTTGGCATTGACTGGTTGTGCATATCGAATATATTGCTTCTAAAAGTCCGTCACTGCTATCAGTACAAGCAGCAGTATATTTGATATTATTTGGTCTAGATCTTTCCAGTTCTCTTAATGCATTAAGGGGTGGATTGGGTCTTTTATGAGCTTGAATTGCTTTGAATTTAAGCCTTTCAGGTAACTCACAAGTCTTTAATTTAGGCTGTGCTTGTAATAATGCTAATCCTAACTTACTTAGCCCATGTGCTCCACTGACAACAATATAATCACCAGGATTTGCATTAGCCCTATGAAGTTTCAATATTCCAGATCTACCAATTGCTGTGATTGATAATAGTTTTTGAGTTCCTTTAGAACAATCTCCACCTAGTAGTTCACCTCCAAAAGTATTTAATGCTTCTTTCATTCCCATATAAACTCCTTGGACCCAATTCCAAGTTGTTTCGGGTGGTGCAACTAAACCCACAGTCACTCCTATGATTTCACTAACACCACTAGACGCTAGATCTGAGTAATTTGTTGATATTGCCTTCCAGCCTATATCCTCTGCTGAAGTTGTCATCTCACTAAAATGTACACCGTCAACTAAAACGTCAGTATTGATAACTATATTTCTTCCACAAGTAGCTATTTCGGCTGTATCGTTATCTATTTGCCCAATTGGCATAAATATTTTAAGGCGATTGAGAAGTTCCTTTTCTCCTATAGAATCTAATGTTTCATGCATATTTATTCATTATCCCTTTTGCATTAGCTTTTCCTTTCCATTTAAAACTTTAATAGATTTAATCCTGTCATTAATATCTAGCTTGTTAAGAATCTCTGTTCCTTCTACTACATAACCAAATGCTGAATTTCGTCCATCTATGAGGTTTCTGCCTGCAGGATTTAGTTCGGCTTCATATAAAAAGAAGAAAAATTGAGATGAGCCGTCATTAAGTGCATCATTTGAATGAGCCCAGCCAAGAGTTCCCAGAGTTCCAAATGGAAGTACTGGTGTTTCAGTAAATAAACCAACTTCTTCGAATGTTTGATTGTACAGGGTTTCTTCTTTTCCAGGTACTCTAATTTCTAAGGGAACATTTCTTTCTTGATTAGTTTCTGGATCGATATATCCAATTTCTGGACCTTCAGGATCTCCGGTTTGAAGTACATAAAAATCTTCCGCTCTTGCAAATGGAAGTCCGTCGTAAAACCCTTTTAATGCTAAGTCAATAAATGCACCTGCCGTTAGTGGAGCATTATATCCATCAATTACAGCAGTCATAACTCCTTTAGATGTTTCTATTGATACATCTGCTCTGCCAAGTAATCTAGGCAGTTGATCATATTCTTTTGGGATATGGTATGGGAATTCTTCTTTAAGTAAAAGAGCTTCTAGGTTGCCTATGCTGGCAAGTATTTCTCTGCGTTTAGTAATGAAGCTTGATTTATTTTTGTCATTAGCTAATTCGTTCAGATTCTCAAGATTTTGTTTCAATGAGGTAAGAATTTGCTCTCCTTTTTCTTTTCGTTCTTTTGGAATTTCATTTAATATTTGATTTTTTTTTCTATTAAGGAGAAATTGACTTGAAGAGGTTGCCTGTGTGATTGATTGCCATCTACTTCCTCGTACTAGTTCGCTTGTGTCTTCAAGCTTGTGTTGTAGGTCACGAAGATCTTTTTGTTCAATGGGTAAAGCATTCCTCAGAATTGTATAGGGGTCTTTTATTGCGTTTCCTGTAGGCAATGCAGCAAATGTAGGGCTAGTCCATATCAGACCCATTGCGGTGACAAGGGACAAAAGGGCTAAAAACCGGCTTTGATTGACCATTAGAGATTTAAAGATGAATAAACTTTCGCACAGCCTTATGATCGCTTGATTCGTGTCGCTGGGATGATCTCTAGTAACGATTTTCGTACAGGTACAACAATTGAGCTTGACGGTGCTGTTTGGCGTGTAGTTGAGTTCTTGCATGTTAAGCCTGGGAAGGGCTCTGCGTTTGTCAGGACCAAATTGAAGTCTGTACAAACTGGCAATGTAGTTGAAAAAACTTTTCGGGCTGGTGAAATGTTGCCTCAGGCAATCCTGGAAAAATCAACACTTCAGCACACATACATGGAATCTAGCGATTATGTATTTATGGATATGTCCAGTTATGAGGAGACTAGGCTTACAGCAGATCAGATAGGTTTAAGTAGGAAATATCTAAAGGAAGGTATGGAAGTCAATGTAGTCTCTTGGAATGGTAAACCTTTAGAAGTAGAACTCCCTAACTCTGTTGTGCTAGAAGTTCAGGAAACTGATCCAGGGGTTAAGGGGGATACTGCTACTGGAGGTACAAAACCGGCAACTCTGGAAACTGGAGCGCAAGTGATGGTTCCGTTGTTTATTTCTGTAGGTGAGAAGATCAAAGTAGATACACGAAATGACAGCTACCTTGGACGGGAGAACTAATGTCAATGCAGCTAGATCACCAAGAGCTACATAAATTGTTGGCTGTATTAGCTGACAGTGATATTCAGGAATTTCGTCTAGAAGGCGAAGACTTTCGTCTTGAGGTCAAGCGAAATATGCCGCCTTCAATCAGCTCTACTGTTTTGTCTCAGGAAAAGCTAGAGGAGGCTTCTCTTGCAGTTCCTGCATTAAAAGTTGAGCCACCAACTCCAAGCAATCCACCCCCTGCGGTTCCTGCTGCTAGAGCTGATCTGGTTGACATAACTGCTCCTATGGTTGGAACTTTCTATAGGGCTCCTGCGCCTGGAGAGCCATCATTTGTTGAGGTTGGTAGTCGAATAGGGGTTGGCCAAACAGTTTGCATTCTTGAAGCTATGAAACTAATGAATGAATTAGAGTCTGAAGTTAGTGGTGAAATAATTGAAATTATTGTTGAAAATGGAACTCCGGTTGAATTTGGTCAGGTCTTGATGAGAGTTAAACCGTCATAGTCTTTGATAATTCCCATGCAGTTTTGATGGACGCAATCATGCTTTGGGGATTTGCAAATCCTTTCCCTGCAATATCAAAGCCAGTGCCATGATCTGGAGATGTTCTTATAAAAGGAAGACCTAAAGTTGTATTTACTGCCTCATTAAATGCAATTAATTTTACTGGAATAAGTCCTTGATCGTGATATAAAGCTAAAAATCCATCTGGCGCATTTGTTTTACTAATTTTCCAAGCATTAGCAGCTTCAATCCAGCAAGTATCAGGTGAAATTGGCCCGTCAAGTGTGACATTTGGATGTTGTTTTTTCCATTCGTTCATCATAGGAATTAACCAGTTAATTTCTTCATCGCCAATCTTTCCTTCTTCGCCAGCGTGAGGATTGAGCCCTGGAACAATAAGTCTTGGGTCTGACTTATATTTCGTGCAAAAGTTTAATAGGGCATTCAATTTTGCGTTAACAATGCTTGGTGTTAATATTTTTGGAATTTCTTTTAGAGGAATATGTGTAGTTGCAAGCAATGTATTAAATGACCATCCAGTGTGTGGAGATTTTGCTGTAAATAACATGTCTGCTTGCTTGACTCCGGCTAGCTCTGCGAGTCGTTCAGTTTGGCCTGGATATTGATAGCCTGCATCATGCCAAGTTGCTTTGGAAATTGGTCCTGTTACCAAAGCACTGCCATTACCTTTTAGCAACTCTTGAACTGCTATTGTTAACCATTTAAAGCTTGCCTCCCCTGTTTTTGAATTTGGTTTTCCAGGGATTAATTGATAGTTATAAGGAATATCTTTGATTTTCACTTGGTTGAGATTAAGTAAATCATTTACACCTTTTTCTTTAAGATTTGCATAGGTTATTTCGATGCTCTTCCTGCATCCTATAAGTATGGGTTCTAATGTTCTGGGTAAATTTTTATCGCTAATTGCTTTTAAAATAACTTCTATGCCAATTCCTGCAGGGTCTCCTAATGTGATTAGAACTTTATTATTCAAATTTAGATTTTTAGTATACAATTTAATCTAATATATTGTTCATTAGGCAGTTTTTTAGACCAGATTTATAGTCTGGATGAATTAGCTTATATCCAAGTTCCTTGCAAAGCATTTTATTGCTGACTCTTCTATTTTCTTGCCAAAACGAAACAGCCATGGGACTCATGGTTGCACAAGCTGTTTCGAAGGGTTCTATTGGTGGTGGAGAACATTTTAGTAATTTACTTGCATAATTTAAGACTTCTATATTTGTTGAAGGAATGTTATCTGCCACATTGATGACTTTAGGTTGAATACCTTGCGATGCTAAATGAATTAGATGAAAAATTGCACCAGCAATATCATTAACATGAACTCTTGAAAATATTTGACCTGGTTTGTGAACCATTTTTGCTTGTCCTTTTCTTAAGCTTTCTATTGCAGAACGTCCTGGACCATATATGCCTGGCAGTCTAAGGATTTGAATAGGTAACCCGGACTGTAGCCACGCCATTTCACAGGCCAGTCGTCTTTTACTTCTTTCTTGAATTGGTTTTGGATTGTCAGTTTCGTAAGCCCATTTACCTTTGCAATCACCGTAAACCCCTGTAGTAGAAAGGTATCCAGCCCATTTAAGTGGCAATTGTCTTAATTGCTCTTCAAGAGCAATTAAGACAGGATCTTTTCCGTTGAGATCTGGAGGGATGCAACTGAGTAGATGAGTTACTCCTGAAAGCACTTTCGTGGAAGGAATGTTGTTTGTGGAGCTATCAAAAGCAAAATGTGCCCCTTGTTTGTCGGTTGTTCGTCTACTGCAAATCACTTCTGTCCCTAATGCTCTGGCAAGTTTTGCTACGTATTGACCACTAAAGCCAGCACCAAGTATTAAGAGCTTCGATTTTGACGGGAGGGGAGTTGATTGGTTGACAAGAGCTCGCAGCATGAGTACAAATGTATTATTGAATGTTTTCTGTTATGTCTAGTTCTTGTCTGCGCTCGACAAGTCATTTGTCCTTAGTCATGTTGCCAGAAGAAAGGTCTTCAAAGATTGATCAGCACCAAAATTCTTTAAGTCTGTTCTTTTTTATAGGAGTTATAGGGCTCAGCTGTATAGCCTTTATTGCTCCAGAGAGGCCAAATGAACTCGCCTCAATTTGTGAAAGACATAATCCAGCAGTTGCTTGCCAAGTGTTTTGATAAAGCTTATGCAGCTTGTAATGACCAGTCTTGCTCAATCTTTCTTTTGGAATTTTTTTGATGTTCAATTTGATTAGGTTTGGCCCATTCCAAAAGTTTTAAGGCTAGGCGTAAATCTCCCTCTGTCCAGGCTCTTAAAGCCATTGCTCTTCTTGGGTCGTAAAATTTTTGACGTCTATACCAATCAAAAGCGTCTGTATTTGACTTATGTCCATTACATGCAAGACAAGCAGGAACACAGTTTTCTGTAATACTCATACCTCCTCTACTTCTTGGTAGGACATGATCGATTGATTCCGAAGGTTTCCCGCAATAGATACAGCTTTGCCCAGTAAAAGTATGAAGTGATTGTCTCCATCGCCTTACGCGTGATTTTGGGCAGAGATCTTCTAGGAAAACCGCGTCCCTTGCCAGCATGCATGTGCATCGGTTATCGATAGTTTGCCGTGAGTTATTAGCTAGTCAATGTCCCCTGATATGCACTTTTTATATTTGTAATTGTTTTATAGGTTTTTGACTTTCTCATTAGGTGCTCTTTAACGACTTTAGAATTTAGCTATGAGTTGTTCTTCCTCAGAGTTTTCAGAAACCTGTTATTTCGGTCTTACATCCGATGGCTTGATAAAAGCAGTCTTTCCATTTGATGCAGTTACTCATTCGAAGCTGAGTAAGATTTCTCCTAAAGGTCAATGGTATGGGAAAGACAATGGTTGGAAATTTCCTCTTTCTTCATCTAAGCAACTTCTTCATGAGTTTCGAGGACGTTTTTTAGTTCAGGATGATTTATCTAGGTGGATTCGTTTATTAGACAATCCTTTACCAAAGTCTCCTAAGAGGAAGCTTTTGCTTCGGAATGCTGATTTGGAGAGAGTCTTGCTAGATGGACGAAGACCTTTTCCACATCAGCAAGAAGGGGCAAAATGGCTTTTGACTAAGAAAGGAGCTGTATTAGCAGATGAAATGGGATTGGGAAAAACTCTAACGGTACTTTTAGCAGCAAGGGCAATCGTGAAAACAATTAATATTCAAGTAATGGTGATTGCCCCAGTCAGCTTGCATTCACATTGGCGTAATGAAGCAAACGCTGTTGGATTAGAAATTGACTTGCGAAGTTGGGCCAAATTACCTAAGGAACTATCTTCTGCTGGAACTCTTTTACTTGTAGATGAGGCACATTTTGCTCAGTCAATTAATTCTATAAGAACTAAATCCTTACTGCGCCTGTCAAGACATCCACGATTGCATGCAATTTGGTTGATTACAGGGACTCCAGTTAAAAACGGCCGCCCAGAGCAGCTTTATCCTCTTTTGCTTGCGATTAATCATCCGGTGACCTCTAATAAGGGACAATTTGATAAGGAATTTTCTGATTATAAGTTCAGTAAGAATAATGGTATTAACAATGTATCCACTGGGATCAAAAAACTTGCACCTTTGATTAAGGCTGACATGTTGCAAAGATCTAAGAAAACAATTCTAAATCTTCCCCCTAAAACAAGAAAGGTTTATCCAATCTCGTTAACTCAAGAAGAATCGATAGGTTTTAATCATCGTCTTGAATTGGTTTTAGATCATTATCGATTAAGGGTAAAACAAGGTATAGTTGATTCACAAGCAGAATCATTGATTACATTAACTGCACTCCGCCAAATTTCAGCAGAATTTAAATTACCTCATGTCAGCAAATTTATTTCGAATTTATTGCAAAAAGGTAACTCTATTGTTTTGTTTAGTAGCTTTATTCGCCCTTTAGAGCTTCTTCAACAATACTTGGGCGGACTAATGCTTACAGGTAAGCAAACTATTCAGGAGAGAGAAAATGCTATTCAAAATTTTCAGAATGGTAATAATTTATTAATTTTAACAACCTTTGGAGTTGGTTCATTGGGTTTAACTTTGCATAAAGCTAAAGACGTAATCTTGCTAGAAAGACCTTGGACTCCTGGTGAGGTTCTACAGGCTGAAGATCGTTGTCATCGAATAGGTATGAAAGGAAAATTGACTAGTCATTGGTTTCAATTGGGATTAGCCGATCAACTTGTAGATTCTTTGGTTTTTAAAAAAGCCAAAAATATCACCCAATTACTTGACAGAGCAAATATTTTCGATTATGAAACTTCATTGTCGGTCTTTTTTAAGTTTATTGTTGAAAGTAAGTTGTATAAATCCTTATAATAATTTTAAATATATTGAATTATTATTCAATAGCTGTATCTGTCTTCTTTGACTTTAACTTTGGTTGTTTCTGAGCTCTCCTCTAGAGAGTTTCCTTTTGTAGTTTTAAAAAGATCACCAAGATAGCGACCACAGTCTTTATAGCTATTAGGATCTGCTACAACTGTCTCAATTATCATTACAGCAGCATGTTTAGGGGATGTTTTAAATAGGCTATTTGCTTGACGCTTAATCACTTCATATGAGGCATTCCAGCTGACTTCATGTTCATTGCCAGTTTTTCTCATAAAGCAATAAATCTGAGCTCCTTTTGCACCTGTTTCACTAGTGTTGGCTTTAGCTTGGAAGCCTAGAAGAGCAGGGAAGAGAAAGCTTATTACGGCTAGTCCAAAGGTAGTACGGGGGTGATTAATCAACATAGTTGAGTCGCAATACCTCTCTCGTAACGTATCTACTTGTTTCTGTCTATGGTTGAGTAGGAATTAGCAAGCACTAAGAGATCTGCAACTGAATTATTATGGAAGAAAACACCGAACAGTCTTGTTAGGCTGTCAACTAGCCAATCTCAAGTACTTATTTCTAACTATATTAGTGAGCTGATAAGGCGTCTGCTTATATTATTCTAATTATATTTTTAATCTGCAAGTAAATAATCTGTCGCTAGTACTTGTCTAAATGATTAGAGAATGATCTTTGGTAGTGTTGTTAGTCCTTGTTCTTAAAAGTTTAAATCTCATGTGAAAGTGGTTTATCTTGCAATATTTTGTCTTGCGGATGAATAAGACTTGAGTCTTCTTCTGTTATGTGTTGTCATCAGTCTAAGTTGAAGTTCTATCTGGAAATGACTAATTCTTGCTCTTTTCGAATCACTAGGACAGCAGAAGACCTAGCTCAGACAATTACAGCTCTTTCTCAAAGGCTTGTTAAGTTGGAACAACGGCAGGAAGCGCTTGAACTTGTATTCAAAGAGCTAAGCAAGGAACCTTCTGAAGAGGAAAAGAAAATGCTTGATGGAGTTGAAACTCTTATGAAGGAATGTCAGGAGCTTTTGCAAAGTTCTTCTAACATTGAACAGTCAGATGAATGTTGGTCTGAGGAACATGATGGTGATCAAGACATTATGGCTGCATAAAGCTCCTTGGGATGTCAAAATAAAGTAAATGGAGGTCATTATGGCTTTTACCATTTCTACTTCAGAAAATTCCTTATGGAATAGAAGCTCTACTTCGTATAGTCGCAAGGCTTTTTATGAAGGTGGGCACTATTTAGAGAAACTCGAGTTTGCTTTGGCTGTTGCTGAAACACGAGGTGATCAAATCAAAGCTGATCTATTGCGTTCAAAGATAGCTGATTTAGGTGGCAATATTGAGGAGCCAGGAACCTGAAAGTTTTACTAATTTGAATTTCTTATAGATGAGAAATTTTTATAGGAACCATTTTTAATACTTAGGGTATTGGTTTGACCTGATTGAGGTATCTAAGTTACAATTCAATCAAAGGATTAATCATTAAGTTTTGACAGCTACCTTTTTTAAATCACCGACGATAATGAATGATGCTTCACGTACCAAGAGTGAAGCCTATAAAGAAGCCGCAGTGGATTTTTTTAATTCAGCCTCTGAACATGCAGAAGCAGGAGACTTGCAGGCTTCAGCAGCATTGATTTTGAAGGCTTTAGATCAAGAGAGACGTGCTAGAGGTGTTGGACCTCAAGTTTTGCAATTAATCAAACCTCGTTAACTAAGAAATATTGATTTTGACTTAGGTAACTTTTACGAAAATCTTATTATCTATAGATTAATAGCAATTAAAGACTTTTATAAGCGGGTGACCGGATTCGAACCGGCGACGTTCAGCTTGGGAAGCTGACATTCTACCTCTGAATTACACCCGCAATTCTTTGATTGTAATGCTTGAATTTTTAACCATTCATAAAAATATTTATCCTAGTATTTTTGTAGCAGCAGCAATTCCAGCTCCTATTTCAGCTTTATGTAATCCCATAGACCCAAGAGTTGATTCTATAGCAGCAACAGCAGTTAATATATCTCTATCATTGACGAATCCTAAGTGTCCTATTCGAAAAATCTTTCCTTTTAAATGATCTTGGCCACCTGCTAAGAGTATATCGAAATTTTTTCTTACATTTGTTCTAATAAGCTCGGCATCTATATTTTCAGAGGTTATAGCTGTAATTGCTGGACTACCGCACCCTTCAGCAGAGAATATGCCTAATCCAATAGCTTTCATTCCTGCTTGTGCAGCTTCCCTATGTTTTTCATGACGAGCAAAAATAGATTTTAACCCTTCTTCTTGCATCATTTTCAGAGATGCTTCCAGGGCAAAATAAAGATTTACTGCAGGCGTAAATGGATTGCTATTTTTTGCTGCTGTTTTCCTATAAGAATTTAAATCTAAGTAAAATTTTGGTAAGTCTGAATTTTTTTGTGCTTCCCAGGCGCGCGAACTCATTGCTACAAATGATAAGCCAGGAGGCATCATATAGCCTTTTTGTGAACCAGAAGCGATTACATCTATTCCCCATTCATCCATGGGAACGTTGCATGCACCAATACTGGTTACACAATCAGCAATCATTATCGCTTTGTTATGTTGGCCAACATATTGACTAATTGTTTGGAGGTCATTGAGAACTCCTGTTGATGTTTCTGAATGAGTGATTATTACGGCTTTTATTTCTTTTGAATGGTCTGCTTCAAGTATTTCTTGAAAGTCATTTGGATTTAATGGTTGTCCCCATTCAGCTTGAACTAATTCAACATTAAGACCGTAGGCCTTTGATACTTTTGCCCATCTCTCGCCAAACTTTCCATTAACACCACAAATGACCTTCTCACCATGACTGAGAGTATTGACAATTCCTGCCTCCATGGCAGCGGTTCCGCTTCCGGTAATTGTTAAAACATCGTTTTTGGTTTGATGTAACCATTTAAGTTGATTGGTTGTGTTTTTAACTAATTCTTGGAATTCTGTACTGCGATGTCCAATAGGGTGTTGACTAAGGGCTTTCAGTACTGTTTGAGGTACTGGTGTTGGCCCTGGGATCATTAGGGTAAGTTTTTCCTGCATGTTCTAGGAATCTGCAAGTATCTATTCTAAAAAATCAACTAGAAGGTTTCTCTATTAGTTCTTTGTCACCCCGAAGTCAAACCTATACTCTTCCGGTTTGGATGGTTGCTACTGCTAAGGCTGCTACTCAGGTTTTGGTAGGCAAATCATTTTCACCATGTCAGTTGATACAAGTTGCAAATCTAAAAGAACCTTTATCTATCAATGTCATTTCAGGTTCGTTACTAGGTGATGGTCAACAAGCTCTTGCAATTAGTCATGTAAGTTCTGGCTTGGGCTTAGATCTTACAAATGGTCTTGAGTTATGGGTCTTAGTTCAATGGAAGTGTCCTTCTTCAAAAGTCTCCGCGCGAAATCTTATTTTATCAGATTCTAAAATTCAATTAGTCCCTGGTTATGGAGTTGGAACCTTTTCATCTTCAGGGCAGTTGTGTATTTCTAATTTTGCAAAAGAGTTATTGAGACTGAATTTAGGAGAATTAATCCCTAATAATAAATTTCTACAAGTAGAGATTATTATTCCTAAAGGTGTGGAGTTAAGCGAGAGAACAAGTAATGCATCTTTTGGGGTGGTTGATGGTCTTGCCTTGATTGGAACACAGGCTTATGCACAAGACAGCGCTTCACCAAATCAACTTACAAGTAGTATTCAGGAGTTGAAAAGTAAATGTTCTATCTCGAATTTTGGTGGAGAATTGGTTTTAGTTATTGGAGAAAATGGTTTGAATTTGGCTACGGGATTAGGATTCTCATCTGATTTGATTATCAAGTCAGGCAATTGGATTGGTCCTTTGCTTGTTGCAGCTGCCGAATCAGGTGTGCAGAAACTCTTACTGATTGGTTATCACGGGAAATTAGTTAAGCTTGCCGGTGGAATATTTCATACTCACCATCATTTGGCTGATGCTCGTTTAGAAGTATTGATTGCAATCGCAGTCAAGGAGGGTTTGCCTATTGCTCTGATTGAAGTTTTAACGCATGTTAATTCTGTTGAGAAAGCGTTTTTAGCTCTAGAAGCAAAGGATTCAGTCTTGGCTCACAAGTTATGGTTAACAATTGCTGGACTTGTGGAGGTTCGTAGTGCTGCTTATCTTAGGCGATATGGAGATTGGTCGATGGAAATAGGAGCTGCTATGTTTGATCGAACCAGATGCTTGCGTTGGGCAGGTTCTTGTGGATCCGAACAACTAGCTTCCTTTGGCATAAGCTTTTGAGTTATAAAAAAAAGAAATTTTTTCTACGCTAACGATTAGAAGATTGTTTCTATTCCATTGTTGATATGTGTTCTCTACAGCCAAACTCAGAACGTAAGCCCTCAATTGTCATTCTTGACTTTGGTTCTCAGTATTCCGAATTAATTGCTCGAAGAGTACGAGAGACAGAGGTGTATTCACTTGTGCTTGGTTATCGCACATCTTTAGAAGAGTTGTGCCGTCTCTCTCCTAAAGGAATAATTTTGAGCGGTGGTCCAAATTCTGTTTATTCAGAAGATGCTCCAGTCTGTGATCCAGGAATCTGGAATTTGGGAATACCAGTCTTGGGTGTTTGTTATGGCATGCAGTTGATGGTTCATCAGTTAGGAGGAAGTGTTCAGGCAGCTCATGGGAGAGCGGAATATGGCAAGGCCCCACTGTCAATTGATGATCCCACTGCACTTTTAACTAATGTTTTAGATGGTTCGATTATGTGGATGAGCCACGGAGATTCTGTAAAGAAGCTACCAGATGGATTCTTGCGATTAGCACATACAGCTAATACTTCAGAAGCTGCAATTGCTGATCATGTTCGCAAGTTATATGGCGTTCAATTTCATCCCGAAGTGGTTCATTCGACAAAGGGCATGGAGATGATTCGTAATTTTGTTTATAATATTTGTGGCTGCGATCCTAACTGGACAACTAATACATTTATAGATGAAGCTATAACTCAAGTACGAGATCAGGTTGGTGAGAAAAGAGTGTTACTTGCATTATCTGGGGGAGTTGATTCCTCAACATTGGCATTTTTACTTCATAAGGCAATAGGCAAACAACTTACTTGTATGTTTATCGACCAAGGGTTTATGCGCAAAGGAGAACCGGAATTTTTGATGGATTTTTTTGATAAAAAATTTCATATTAATGTTGAATATATAAATGCTCGTAAAAGATTTATTTCTAAATTAGAGGGTGTTTGTGATCCTGAGGAGAAGCGAAAAGTTATTGGTGCTGAATTTATACGAGTTTTTGAAGAAGAGAGTTTGAGGTTGGGACCATTCGATTATCTTGCTCAAGGTACATTGTATCCAGATGTTATCGAGAGTTCAGGAACAAATGTAGATCCAAAAACAGGAGAGCGTATGGCTGTGAAAATAAAAAGTCATCATAATGTTGGAGGCCTACCAAAGGATCTCCAATTTAAACTTGTTGAGCCATTAAGGAAATTGTTTAAAGACGAAGTTCGCAAGGTAGGAAGATCATTAGGCCTTCCTGAGGAGATAGTTCGTCGTCATCCATTTCCAGGTCCAGGCTTGGCAATTAGAATTTTAGGTGAAGTTACAGATCAAAAATTAAATTGTCTTAGAGATGCTGATTTAATCGTAAGGGAGGAAATTAAGAAATCAGGTCTTTATAATGATATTTGGCAAGCTTTTGCCGTTTTACTTCCAGTGTGTTCGGTAGGTGTGATGGGAGACAAACGAACATATGCTTGGCCAGTTGTACTGCGTTGTGTCTCTAGTGAAGATGGAATGACTGCTGATTGGTCTCATCTACCATATGAGATATTAGAGTGTATTTCTAATCGAATTGTCAACGAAGTTAGCGACGTTAATAGAGTTGTCTTTGATATAACTAGTAAACCTCCTGGAACAATAGAGTGGGAGTAGATGAAGATACTGCTATCTTTATTTTTATTTAAATAAACTCTCTTTTTGATTTGTGGATTAAATTAGTTTAATTATGAATTGCTGCTTGTATCCCTAAATATAAATTTATTTTATCTTTAAGCTTGACTTATAAGAAGCTCTTTGAATTTTCTATTCACAATTATATTAGCAATATTTTTCACTATTTTTGAGACCAGCTCCAGAGGTTGAATTCATTCAATCTTATGGTTCTCACCACAGATGAGGTCACAGGACTGGTGTAAGTGTTTTGTTCTAGTTAGTCTGGCTCAATGGCTTGTAGTTAATTGACGGCAACCCAAGAACAGACCTTACAGCTTCAACGCCGTCTACAACAAGACAGCATCCAACTTGCTGGGAAAACTGTATATATCAACCCTTTTCTCTATTGGCGTCGTTTTGATACAAATACAGATAGGTGGCTTCGTGAACCAGGGCAATTAGGTGAAGATCAAATCACTTTGAATAGAAGTCGGTTCTATCCAGAGATTGATTGGACTTTTTTAGATGATGACGAAAGATTGCTGAAGGATGCAGCTGTTGAGATGTTTTTGAAGAGTCTGGAGTTGATTGGCACTTTTCATCCAGAACTCAATGCAGCTCAACTTCTAGAAGTTGAAAGAAAAATGGCTGTTACAAAAAAGCGTGCCTTTGAGCGTTGGGTTGAAAAATCATTTCGAAGACGTTCTCAAGAAGAATTGAGAGAACGTAAGCGATTCGCCAGAGAGCGTTTTTTAAGAGGTTGGAGAGAATGGCTTAGTCTTGAGACAACTCATAAAGCCGTTGCACCATTTTTTGCTTGCATTTTCTTGGCAGGTGTAGGAGGCTGGTCTTTTGGTGTGGCCAGTGTTAGTTGCCCTCCTTTTTTGATGCCCTCTGAACAAACTAATGTAGTTAGATAGTTTTTTTAATATGGCTGAAGAGCCTATCGACAGCTTCCGGTTTGTCTTGATGCAAGATCTTTTGCCAGTTGGACTGGCGATGATGGCAAGATTTAGAAATGATGGCCCTGGCAAAGTAGTTGAATTTTTTAATCAATCAACTAATCCATTCGAGGAGCTGCGCGTAGAAGGTGAACGAGATGCAAAGATAATTCGTGATCGTTTGGATCAAGTTAGTCCTGGTTTGGGTAATCCAGTCATGGAAGTAAATGTCACTGTTGATCAACCTGTTTCTGAATTGAGTGATTTAGACGAAGAAGATTCTCTAAAGCAATTTTTACATAGGCTTGAAAAGCGTTTGGATATTTTGGAGAAACAATTACAAATAGGTTCTGAAGACAAGGAAGAGTCACAAAGAGATTCAAGACAAAGTCTATGAAATTCGGTCTTGCAGAAAGTAATAGATATGAAAAAGTGGCTAGCTCTAATCAATCAGTAGTATTTTATTCTCTGATGATTATATTATTTGGCGCCATGACAGCTCGACTGTTTTGGTTGCAAATTGTTCAAGGTTCTTTTTATAAAAGACTCTCAGATGAGAATAGGATTCGTTTGGTTTCTAGAGCTCCAATCCGTGGTCGTATTTTGGATAGAAAAGGAAAAATATTAGCAGACAATAGCCTTTCTTATACATTATCAGTTCAACCTCGCTTGTTAAAGAAAGAGAACTGGCCATCTTTGAGAGATCGACTTTCCAGCCTTCTTAACCTTCCAAAACTTGAACTTGATGAACGTTATCGGAGAGGCTTAACTGAAGATCCATTTCGTATTATCCTTGTCAGGAATCTTGCAAAAACTAAGGTCTTACGTTTTATAGAAAGTCAACAATTTTTAAATGGTGCACAATTGGATGAAGAGCTACTTCGTTATTATCCAAATGGAAGACTTGCCTCACATGTTTTAGGTTATACACAACCAATTACACAAAATGAATTTACATTGCTTTCAAATAAGGGATATGAATTTAGGGATCGTATAGGAAGAACAGGTGTTGAGGCAGCATATGAATCCCATCTTCGTGGTAAATGGGGTGGGGAGATGTTAGAGGTAGATGCGTCAGGGATTGTTCAAAGAAGTCTTGGAATTCGGCCTGCAATGGCAGGCAACGATTTGCTTCTCACTATTGATTTGGAATTACAGAAAGCGGCAGAAAATGCTTTAGAAGATAAACGCGCAGGTGCAATGGTTGTTTTAGATCCAAGAACAGGAGCTATTAGAGCTATGTCTAGTCGTCCTAATTTTAATCCAAATTTCTTTTCTAAGTCGTTTACTTCTCAAAAGGAATATGACGACTTGTTTCTGTCGTCTCGCATGCCTCTTTTTAGTAGAGCTGTGAATGCTTATGACCCAGGCAGTACATGGAAGCCTATAACTGCAATAGCTGGTATGGAGACAGGGAAGTTCCCTAGCGATGTTCTTTTAGACACAGCTCCTTGTCTTAAATATGGAAGTCATTGTTTTCGTGAACATAATGGTCGAGGTTTTGGCAAGATTGGCTATGAAGATGCTCTTAGCTTTTCTAGCAATACATTCTTTTATCAGATTGGAATCGGTGTGGGTTCAAAAGCTTTATATGATGCTGCTACTAAATTGGGCTTTGATTCCTTAACTGGAATTGAAATTAGTTATGAGGAGAATAAGGGAGTTATTGGCAACGAAGACTGGGCAAAGAAGGGTAGAGGATGGGGAAAACCTGGACAAACTCCCTGGCTTCCTGAGGATATGGCTAGTGCAGCAATAGGACAAGCTGTTATACAAATCACGCCTCTACAACTTGCTCGCGCCTATGCTGTATTTGCTAATGGAGGATATTTGATTACTCCTCATTTGTCTGATGGAGGTTTGAATTGGACTTCTTCAAAATATCGTAAGAAGGTAGACATTGAAACTTCGACACTAGATGTATTAAGACGTGGTCTTCTTAAGGTCGTTGAGTCAGGGACTGGTGCAAGTCTGAATCTTTCTGATTTTCCTCTGGTAGCGGGAAAGACAGGAACTGCTGAAGACAGTACAGGTGGTTCAGATCATGCTTGGTTTGTGTGCTTTGCTCCCTATGACTCTCCAGAGATAGTAATAGTTGCATTTGCACAAAATACTCCTGGAGGAGGATCTGTTCATGCGTTGCCGATGGCTCGTAAAGTACTTGAGGTATGGAATAAGCAGCGAGGTAAATAATTTTACTTTTGTATGTTCTCGGAGCTCTTTTCATCTAGATGATTTAGAGCAGAGAGCTTAAGGTCTAAAATTTTCTTAGCTTCTGTGATTGAGCAAGTAGACGTTCTAAATGGCAATATTATTAAAGGACTTCTTTCCGGACGTACTAACCAAGTCTCATTGGGTTGTTGTAAGAAGAGAAAACCTCTGTAGCGAATTGCTTGAGATCTTCCTAGAAGAACTTTGATGGACATGGAGCGTGAAGCTAGTTGTCACCAATTTGATACCACAATATATGGTGTGCTAGCAAACTTTGGGTTTGTGTTATTTCTCTATTTATTATAGTTGTATTAACCGTTACAGAATAGGCGCTAATTCCTTGCAAAGACTTATTTCCCAGTGAATTATCTTTTGCAAGCTTAATGGTTAATTGTGTTGGTTTGCTGTTTCTTCATGATCCATATATGGTGGCTTATTGAAAATTATCCTTTAGCTCTTGTTTTTAGCAGCCAAGAATTTGCAATATATTATTCTCAGAGCTTTTTAAAGATCAAGTGGCTGCATTTGAAGTAATCGTTTTAAAAGATCATTAATTGATTCATCTTTTATTGGCTTGCTGTAATTACTCATAAGTTGACGACCAACTACTTGAGCACCAAGGTGTGTGAGTTGTATGCGAAGAGATAGAAGTAATTCCATTCCACCACCTCCTGAGAACGAGGCCATGGCAATTGGTCTTCCATTAAATAATGATCTGAAATCATCTCCTTGCACAGACAACCAAGCAAGAGCACTTGTAAAAACTGGAGGTATAGAACCGTTGTATTCAGGAGCACAGATAATCCAATGAGAGATGGCATTCATTTGATCATTCAGACTTTTAATTGATGGGGGAATGCCTTCTTGCTCATGAATTCTTGGGTTATATAAAGGTAGATCTAGGGTTGTTAGATCTAGTAACTCAGTGTTAGCACCTAATTCAGTTGCTAAATGAATAAACCGGTTTGCAAGCTTAAGGTTTTCACCATTGCTTGCTGTAATTACAAGTATGTTGCTATTAGTTTTCATGGGGAGGATTGGCTAAAGGTTTTTGAAAGGAGTGAATGGATTAATAATTTGCACCTGTGCGACGGTAATGCACAGCAGTATTACTCTCATCATCTAATACTTTTCCGTTGAGCACTTCTGCATAGATTAGCCAATGATCTCCGCATTCCATTCGTTGTTTGACACACGCTTCTAGCCACGCAAGTGCCTCTGGAAGGATTGGCTGCTCATTGGGACTTAAATCAAACGTAATTCCTTCGAGTCGATCGGCTCCGGGAGAGAAAGGCCGTAAAAATTGCTTCATAAGTTTGTTGTGTCGGCCTGATGCGAGAATGTTAAGTATAAAGAAATCATCTTTGTGCAATAAGGCTTCTACAGCTCGATCTTTAGCCACAGCGATGGTTAATCCTGGTGGTGAGAAACTTGCTTGACTGATCCAGCTGGCAACCATTGCACCACGTAGTTGATGAGATTCTGCCAGCTTATTGACTGTCAAAATAGATAAAGACCCAACTATTCGCCCAAGTGCTAAGACAGTGGGATCGCTTTTACTTTCTGCCATCCCTATAGGTTGACGACGTATAAGTTTTTTCTGGTTATTTAACAGTTTTCGTCCAAAAAGTATCCCTGTTTCTTCTAATGTTTTAATCATTAACGCATCTGGACTAAATTTTATCTTAATGGGATCGAATCCGAATTTGAATCCACCATCTCTTAATTTGTTCTCCAAAAGATCGAGCGCTTCACCACTCCATCCATAACTACCAAAAATTCCAATAAGTTTATTGCGATTTCCTTCGGCCAGAAGACTACCAAGAGCCGAGACGATGGGTGTAGGGGCATGGCCACCTAGTGTTGGAGAACCTATTAAATAAGCGTCAGCACTTTTGATTTCTTCAATTAATTTGTCAGATGGAGTGAATTCACAGTTTAAACTTTCAACTTTGACACCTGTTCGGTTGATTCCATTCGCAAGTGCATCAGCTATTGCTGCTGTATTCCCATATGCACTTGCAAAAAGCAAAACAACCTTTAGTGATGCTTTTTGTTGGCTTTCGCCCCATCTTTTGTAGTTGTTTAATAGACTACGCCAACTAGTGTCAATCGCTGGTCCATGTCCAGGGGCAATAATACGAATATCCAGTTCTTCTAGGCGGTCAACAATTGCCTCTACTTGGCTTGACATGGTTGCCATCAAACAATCGTAGAAATGTCTACGCTCTTCTTCAATAGAAGAGGAATTGGTTTCGGCCCATTTTTCAGTACATAAGTGTGCAGCAAAGAATTTATCACTCATTAATATCCCTAAGTTCTCTTCGAAAACAAGTAAACCGCCTGGCCAGCGAGGTGATGTTGCTGGTATAAATCTTAATGTATAGTTTGAACTAACATGAAGTTCTTCTTCTTGACGGACAATTTTTATAGGTGGTATTTTAGTTAAATTTTCAGTACCTTTCTTAGACTTTTCATTGGGTTTGATTTGATTCCATAATTCAGTTAATAGCTGGGCTCCAGGGTTGGAACTAATCAATTTAAGATTCGGATATATTTTAACTAAATCTTTAAGAAGAGAGATTCGGTTTGGATTTACATGACCAACTAGAACTTGTAAGGTTGTAATCTCTTGTGGGATACAAGATTTGATCGCTGGTATAAAGGCCTCTGAATAAGTTGCGCCTGGCGGATGAATTAATAAGGCTTGTTTTGCTGATGGAAAATCACTATCTGGGTATATAAAAAGAAAGCTATTGTCTGTGCTGCCGCGTTCGAGCGCATATTCGAGTTCGAATCGTAAACGTTTTGGGCTAAGTCCTCGGAGGCTTATTAATCCTTCTTCTATTGGAATTGAAATTACTTTAATCTCATCGTTGAGATTATCTTTTTTTGAAAAAGATGAGGTTTTCATTAGTAGTGATTTCCAACTTTGCGGTGATGAACAGCAGTATTGATTTCTGTGTCTGCAATGTTGCCTTGCTCTACTATTCCATAGATGATCCAGTGATCTGGACCTTCAAGTCTTTTATCAACTCTACAGCTAAGGAATGCAAGAGCGTCAGCTAGCACTGGTCCACCTTTCGCTAGATCTTCGATTATGTTGATACCTTCAAATCGATTGGCTCCTGGTGGGAATCGCTTAAGAAAGTGTCGAAGGATATGTTGATAATTATCTTCTTTTAGGACATTTACTACAAAATGATCTCCTACTTGCATCAATGCTTCTATTGCTCGATCTTTGGCTACTGCAACTGTCAATCCTGGGGGTGTGAAGCTTGCTTGACTTACCCAACTAGCCACCATGGCACTTTTGCGTAGAGTTTCTCTATGACCTTGACTAGCTGTTATTACATATAATCCACCACTAAGTCTTCCTAATGCTTTATCTAGATCTGCATCAAGACTTTTCATTGTGGCGATAGCTTTTTGTCGATTAAGTAATTGTCCAAGATCAGTCCCTGCTTCTTCAAATTGTTGATAAGTATTTCCATCAGGAATGTCTTTGACACGTAAAGGAGCAAAAGCATCTTTTTGACCAAGATTACGTAGTTGATTTGTAACTGAATCTATTGGCTCGTCATTACCGCTAAATGCATCATAAACGGCTATATATTGTTTTTGTTCTAATGCAGCAAGAAGAGTATTGATTGTATTTTGTAATTCAATATCGGGTTTATTTGGCCATGTTGGAACTACAATTGCTTTAGCGCCACTGATAAGAGAGCTCAGTTCTTGAGCATCAGTAGCTCTCAGATCAACTAGTTGCACTTGAGCTTCAGCTTTTCCTATGCCATGAGCAAGAGCTTGACTAAGTTGATCACAATAGCCATATTGACTTAAGTAACAAACAGCAGCATAATTTTGCCCTTTGTTTTTTTGATTACTCCATTCTCGATAATTGTTTATCCATAAGTTCAAATTGTTACGCAATAATGGACCATGACCTACTGCAATGGTGGAGATTTGCGGTAGTTTTTCTATTCTTTTAATAGCTTGTAAAACACTACGAGCATTTGGAGCCATCAGACAATCATAATAAAAACGATAGTCTGCAGCTATTTGATGTGGATCCGTATCAAATAGCTCATTGGAGCAGTAATGCAATCCAAAAGCATCGCATGTATATATTATGCCAGTGCCATGATCATATGAAAAAATCGTGTCAGGCCAGTGGAGATTGGGTGCACTTATAAATTCCAATCGATGGCAAATGCCACTTGATTTGTTTGTCCCTAGAGTTAATTCATCTCCACTTTTGATTGCCCTTGATTTAAAAGAGCGATGTATTTGATTTGCAAGGAATTGGAGGGCTATTTTGGAAGCAATGATTTCTATATCTGGATTGAGCTCTAGAAGATTACCTATTAATCCTGAATGATCAGGTTCAGTATGACTAACTATAAGATAGTCAATTTGGCTTGGCTGGATTGTTGTTTGAATCGTCTCCAACCATTGATCATGAAACTTTGCGTGACTTGTGTCTATCAGGGCTATTTTTTCTCCTTGGATGATGTAACTGTTGTATGTTGTTCCATTTCTGAGTCCGAATTCAATATCAAAGCGGCTACGATTCCAATCTAAAGATCTGATGGTTGAACTATCTGCTCCAATTAATTCGTATTGAAGAGATAACCTGTCTTGAGCATTTTCAGTACTTGTGTTTGAGTTGTCTGGTTTCATCGATTTTTCGACCAAGGTTGGTTTGCGAGTAGGCTTTGTGTTTAATCTGTCTACGATTTCATGACCAAGACATTCTTGGAAGCCAATTTACTAATCCTGGCATAAGGATAATTAATACTAAAACACATATTTGTAATCCTACAAAAGGAAGTGCACCAGCATAAATTTCTTTTGTTTTAATTGACTTTGGGGCTACGCCTCTTAAATAAAACAGAGCAAAGCCAAAAGGAGGAGTTAAAAATGATGTTTGCAGATTTGCTCCAATTACAACACCAAGCCATAGGAGTGCATCGGGTCCCAGTAATTGTCGGGCTGATGGAAGAAGTAGTGGAACTGCAATGAAAGCAATTTCAAAGAAGTCTATGAAAAACCCTAAAATAAATATTGTGAGCATACTAAATGCCATGAATCCAATTTTTCCTCCAGGAAGATTGAGTAAGATTTGTCCAATTAATTCATCTCCACCAATACCTCTAAAAACTAGGCTAAATGCAGTAGAGCCTAGGAGGATTGCTATGACCATAGATGTTGTTCGTAATGTCTCATCGCATACTTTTGAAAGGGTTTTTCGATTAAATTCACGATTTAATGCAGCAAGGCATATAGCTCCAATAGCGCCGAGTGTTCCTGCTTCAGTAGGTGTGGCAATACCAAAAAAGATACTCCCAAGTACTAGAAAAATCAGACCAAGTGGCGGAAGTATTATTCTTATTAATTGAATTAGTTGTATTGGAGCCAAAGTAATATTATTTTGTTTAGGTGCTAATTCAGGTTTAATAGTAGTGATGACAAGTATATATAACGCAAAAGTAGTTGCCATAAGGATTCCAGGAATTAGAGATCCAAGAAATAGATCTCCTACAGAAATACCAAGTTGATCCCCAAGCACGACAAGGACAATGCTTGGCGGGATGATTTGACCCAGTGTGCCTGAGGCTGCAATTACACCTGTGGCAAGGGATCGATTGTATCCAGCACGTAACATTGCTGGCAGTGAAATTAATCCCATGGTGGTCACAGTGGCTGCTACTACACCAGTTGTTGCTGCAAGAAGAGAACCGACTATAACTACAGATAATGCAAGTCCACCTCTTATTTTCCCAAGAAGTTGACCCATGCTTTCAAGAAGTCGCTCGGCAATACCTGAGGCCTCCAACATTGCCCCCATGAAAATAAAGGCTGGAATAGCTAATAATGTGAAGTTACCCATGATCCCCAAAATTCTTTGAGGAAGAGCAGAAACAAATATGGGATCGATTTCTCCAAATATCATGCCTAGCAATGAAAAGATCACTGCAATTCCTCCTAAGCAAAAAGCTACTGGATAGCCACTTAGAAGCACTGTGATTAAAGCTAGGAACATACCTGGTCCTAGAAAATTTGTTGGATCAATAGTTATGACGTATCCAAGTAGTTGTATTTCAATCACTTGAATCTTGCTCCAAAAGTTTAGTATTTGATTTTTTTAATATTGATAGGCTACGAATTGCCTCGGCAATTCCTTGTAAGGACAGCAGAAAAAATCCCAATGGAATAAGGCTTTTGATTAAATAGCGAGGAAGTCCATTAGGGTCAGGTGATGCCTCTAGGATATTCCATGAATGTATTGCTGGCTCGATTGAGATAGCCATTACCCCCAAAGAAAATGGTAAAAGTAATAGCAAGGTTCCCAATAGTTCTATTTTTGCTTTTCGTTTAGCTCCCCATCTGCCTTGTAGTACATCTACTCGAACATGATTTTGCCGTTGTAGTGTCCACCCTAGTCCGAGAAGGAAAGCTAAATCAAATAGATACCACTGACTTTCAATGAGTCCATTGGAACTAAGGTTATATTTCAATGCAACACCTAGATATCTGCCGATTACATTCCATAGTCCCAAGCCAAGCATTAGTAATATTGACCACTTTCCAATAATGCCTGCAATTTTATTTACCTTGTCTAATTTGCTCGCAATTGCAAGAAATTTTTTCATGCCTGATATCTAAAGCGTGAGAAGGAGAATTCATTGATTTTGTTCCAAGATGAGACGTTTTGACGGAATTTTTTCCATTGAGTAAAGATTTCGTTGAAACCGATGTCTTTTTCTCCTATTTCTTCCAACAGTTCAAAAGAAGCCTCTTCAGCCGCCTTGAGGATTGTGTCTTCGTATTGGATTAGTTGAGTTCCTTTTTGAATGAGTCGTTGAAGTGCAGCACCATTCAGATTGTCATAACGACTCAGCATTGACAGGTTTGCTTCATAGCAGGCTGTTTTAAAAATAGCTTGATATTCAGTTGGTAATTTTTGCCATGCTTTTTTATTGACTAGAGCAGTAAGAGTTGGACCTGGCTCCCACCAGCCTGGATAGTAATAATATTTTGCTGCTCTAAATAAACCGAGTTTTTCATCGTCATAAGGGCCTGTCCACTCAGCTGCATCAATTGCACCACGATCTAGAGCAAGATAAATTTCTCCACCAGGTAATACTTGAACATTTACTCCAAGTTGGGCCATTACTTTTCCTCCAAGCCCTGGAATTCGCATTTTTAGACCTTGTAGAGATTTCAAGCCGTCAAGCTTTTGTTTGAACCAACCTCCCATTTGGGCTCCTGTATTACCTGCAGGAAAACTAATAACTCCAAAGTCTGCATAAAGTTTGTTTAGAGCTCTTAATCCGTTGTCTTCGTATAGCCAAGCATTTTGCTGTTGTGCCGTTAAGCCAAAAGGAACTGAAGTTCCAAAAGCAAATGCAGGATTTTTGCCTATGTAGTAGTAGCTTGCTGTATGACCACATTCTATTGATCCTGATTGCACTGAATCGAGCACTTCCAATCCAGGTACTAATTCGCCAGCAGCATATGGTTTGATTTGGAAGTTCCCACCACTAAGAGTATTAACTCTTTGACTTATGGTTTCTGCTCCTCCATAGATTGTATCTAGTGATATAGGCCAGCTGGTTGCCATACGCCATCGTATTTTTGGCAAATTATTCATACGCACATTCTCTTCTTTCCGAATGGTGCAGGCATTAAGCATGCTTGCACCAATTACTCCCGAAAGTGTTGTTGCGCTTGTTTTGAGTAACTTGCGACGTTGCATTTCGCTTCGTGGTAAAAATTATGGTTGAAACATCAACTATAAATTGTCTTTTGGTTGGAATTCAAAATTTGGACAAACCTTATTAGGTGTTTGGTAAGTCATAGCAGATAGTAAATGGAGTCATCTTTAGAGAAACCACCAGTCAGAGAAGGTTGCGGCTTGTCCAATTGGATGTTCATCTTCGTCCCATAATGTCCATAGTCTTATATTCGAGATTTTAAATTTGCGTCCATTTTGATTTACTCTGATACCTTGCAAACCATTAATTCCATTTTTTTGGTTTGCTAGATGGAGAGTAGCTTGGCGTTTATCTTGTTGATCTTTTGGTGCTGTCAATCTTGATGGCATTCCTACCATGATCTTCCATTGCCGACCCCAGAGTTGCAGTGCCTTTGCATTTGCATAGGTTATGAGAGGATCTTTTGTATTGCTATGAGCAAGAACTGGTGAATCTAAAAAAAATAATTCTTGGCTTTTATGTCTATATGAGTCGCTGATATTTTGACATTTCATTAATTCATATTTGAATGCTTTTTGATGCGATAAGAAAATTAATTTGACTAACTCCCGCTTATCTTGATGCAACCATGGAGGGTCATTCATCTGTTGCCATGGCTTGGAGCATTGCTTGTTGGGAAAATTTTTGTCCTTGCTCATGTAAGTGATTCATAAAGTTTTGGCGGGCCTTTGAAAATCTAGGGTCTTCTGCTAAAGGTAGTTCACCTGCTGTATTTAATCCTGTATCTTCTTCTAACGAAGGCGTAATGACTACTAAATCAGAGCTAAGAACAGAGTCATAACTCCACCATAAGCTTGGCTTGGTAAATGCAGGATGAATAGGGATAGGGGTCTCGTCTGGCATACTCGATTTTTGTATCATTGCTTTATTTTTCATTTGTTCTTTCGTAAGACTGACGATTAATTTTTGCCGTTGATCTGCTAAGTCGGATAGTAATTGAGTTCTATTTCTACCTCTCAGTTGAAAAAGTACAAAAGGATCTTCACTAAACCGATCTCCAAAAAGGTAATAAATTGCACTTATATGTTTGCATGGATTGGCCTTATCTGGGCAACTGCATTCACTACGTACTTCTTGTAATGTGAATGGGAATAATCTTTTTCCACTCGCCGCAAATGCTCTTTCGATATCTGCTGGCATAATTCCAGCTAGTAATTGAGCTGACCATTTTGCTTTTTGTGTAAGAGCTTCAAACACATATCCCCAGTCTTCATCGTTAAGTACATCTAGCCAAATCTTCACTTTGTAAGGCTCTTCTTCAGTGCCTTGAACACGCGCATGAACTCGACGCCCTTCAAAAGTAATCGATATAACATTTCCTTCTTTTGCATAACTCCAAGCCCTTTCTAAACGTTTTTTAAATCGATAGGAATTAATTAATTCCATCCATTGCTCAACCCACCATGGTTGTGCGTTTAGCCCTTGCTCACTCAGAGCAGTGGTAATGCTGGAATTGGTTAGAGGAGTATTTCTCACAACTAAATTCTAATTAATTTTCTTCTAAGGTCACAAGTTCACGCAGCTGATCTACCCCTAGGCTTGTCAACCAATTTTCTCCTGAACCAATTATGTCTTCTGCTAGTCGCGCCTTGTCTCTAATCATTTTGTCGATTTTTTCTTCAACAGATCCGCTAGTAATAAATTTGTGAACCATCACTCTTTTTGTTTGTCCAATTCTGTAGGCACGATCTGTCGCCTGATTTTCTACTGCGGGATTCCACCATCGATCTATATGAAATACGTGACTAGCACGAGTGAGGTTGAGTCCTACGCCGCCAGCTTTGAGTGATAGTAAGAACAAATGAGGCCCGCGAGGGTCTTCTTGAAATCGATCAATCATTGCCTGGCGCTCTTGTTTTTTAGTGCTTCCATGTAAAAAAGGCACTTCCGTTTTCCATTTATTTTGCAAATAACTTTTTAGTAGATGACCCCATTCTGTAAATTGTGTGAAAAGTAATGCTCTATCCCCACTTTCTATAATTTCTTCGAGAATTTCATTGAGTCGCTCTAGTTTGGCCGAACGCTTTATAAATTCATTGGTTAAGGTTTTTTCTTTGAGTGCTAGGGCTGGATGATTACAGATTTGTTTTAATCTGGTTAAAAGAGCAAGAACTTGTCCTTGTTGTTGACTAGATGATTTAGTTGCTATTGCATCTAAGCTTTCTTCTACAGTTTTTTTATAAAGTGATTGTTGTTCTTTACTCAGACCTACCCATTCACTTAGTTCAATCTTTTCTGGCAGGTCAGAGATTATTGTCTTATCAGTTTTTAATCTTCTTAATATGAATGGATTGACTCTTGACTTAAGATCTTTAAAGGAAGCATTATCTCCATATTGTTCTATTGGTAATCGATATCTTTGACGAAAGAAGTCTTCTTCTCCAAGAACATTAGGATTCAGAAAGTTCATAAGTGCCCAGATCTCACTTACTCGATTTTCTATTGGTGTTCCAGTGAGGGCTATTTTGAATCGTTTATGTTTCCATGATTTCGCTAGTTGACGAGTTGCCTGGCTTTGCTTTGCATATGAGTTTTTAATTGCTTGTGCTTCATCAATCACTATTCCTTGCCAGTCAATATTGTTTAGGATTTCAAGATCTCGCTGTATTAGTCCATAACTAGTTAAAACTAGATTGGCTTCTTTAATGTTTTTCTTGAGATCAGATATGGTGGAAGATCGTTTAGGACCATAGTGCTCGTAGACATTTAATTCAGGTGTGAATGTTAGTGCTTCTCTCTTCCAATTAGTTAATACCGATGTTGGCGCAATTAGTAATACTGGTCTTTTGAGTTCTTGTTCTGCTTTGAGGTATTGAAGGAATGCAAGGAGTTGGATTGTTTTGCCTAATCCCATGTCATCAGCTAAGCATGCACCTTGATCAAACCGATGCAAGAAGGCGAGCCATCCTAAGCCTTTTTCTTGATATGGTCTTAATTGTCCAATAAATCCTGGTGGGGCAGGTAAAGGATCTGGGACTTTGAGTTTGTGATATTGCTGTAAAACATTTTGAAGTCTTGGGCCTGCTTCAAAGTTATGAACAGGAAGCTTCATGAATGTATTGCCTTCTGTTGCAGTAAGTCTCAGAGCATCATCTAAGCTGATCGTTGAATTGGAACTGCAGAAACGCTCTGCATTCTTTAGATCGTTAGGTCTTAATTCAAGCCATTCACCGTTGTATTGGACTAAAGGGCTTTGTTTGCCTGTTAGAAGCTTTAGTTCTTTCAGAGATAATGTTATGCCTCCAATCATGAGTTCCCAAGACCAAGTAAGACTTTCACCAAGTGCAAATCCTATAGATGTGTCTGATAACTCTGCTTTTATTGAGAGGCCTAGACGACTAGCTAATCCTCCTGAAAGACTTGGTGGCAATATCACACCAATGCCAATATTACGGAGCTGAGCTGCAGCAGTACGGATTAAAACAAATGCCTCGTTAGGTGTTAGTTGCATCAATTCTGGAGTTGCACCTTCCAGTCCTCTTTCAAGTGGTTGAAATATTGCAAGTGCTCGACCCATTCCTTCTAATAGAATTTCGGCAGGCTTGTCTACTCGGATTTCGCCAAGTTGAAGAGTCTTTGTCCCGGCTGCCCACACAGATGAAGCAGGTATTTGGAGTGTTGGATCTGCTTCTGCCTGTAATTTAAAACCTAGATTCCAGTGCTCTTCATCTTTTTCAGGTATAAATAATTCAAGGCAAGCTTTTGCTGCTGCAACATTCCCTGCAACTCCTTCTCTCCAGTGATTACTTGCTTTTGCAAGGCGTTCAACGTCGTTATTAGGAAGAGTAATGAGTCCAGTTTGTGAACTGAGTCCTTCCTGCCAAGCAGTCAACAATGGATCCAGCTTTTGAGTAGTTGGATTGAAGTTTTTTCTTAGCTGTGCATCTACGAGATCTGCAAGTAGTGTTGCGACTCGAAGTAGCCCACTCCTAGGTCTGCATGATGCCACAGGATTAGCAGCTCTCATTGCTTCTGGTCTCATGCGGAGCGAACGATTTGCTTTGCTTCCTATTGGCTCTCTCCAAGGCAAAGCACAGGTTGCGATTAGTGGAAGTTTGCTTGCGAATTCTTCTAACCTGCGTCGATCATCTTCACGATTGAGTAGAGGAAGCCATCTGGCTCGGTGTGGGTAGCCTTCTCCTTTGCTTAGTTCAACTTGTGGTAGCCATCGTCCACGTGCAATGAGGCTTAATGCCCAACGTTGAAGATGACTCCACCATAGAAGTTCATTGCCAAGGTCTTGATTTTGCTCAGATAACGGAAGTTTAGATAACCAATTTGTTGCTTCACCAGGTTCTATTGCTAATCCTTCGACTTGCCAAGGCCACCATTCACAGTGTTTTGGTGTTGGTTCTCCTGCTTGTAAAGGCAAGCCTGTCCAAGCATATTCAGTTGAATTGTTGTTATCTTTTACTGTTTGAGCAGATCTGCTGTCTAGTCTTATCTCTTTGCTAGGTAAAGTTAAGCAAGCTGTCGCAGTGACAGTTTCTTGAGGTAAAAGATCTTTTGCAATGAGCCATTTTCTTAGATCTTCTTGGTTGAGTGTAAATGGATGGCTTGCTGGTGTATCTTTTGGACCTGTTGGGGTTGCGACTCGCCATGTATCTGCCCATAGCAATAAAGCAGGGCGACCAGAAGAGGTAGGGGTGCGAATGGCTGGAAGCCAAGTGGCGTGCAGCAGGCTCATAGCTGCGACACTGAAAACATTGCTTCGGTCTCTTGAAGTGTGTTGCTTTTCTGCAACAACAACTCCTTGAGGAGTTCAATTATGGACAATTGTAGTTTAGAGAGCTGCAAGACATCAATTTGGTTTGTTTCTTATCCTTTAAGCATTGACAATGCTTTTCATGAAGGCAAGTAGTTACTGATATGGTTTGAATAATATAAATTTAGTCTTAATTCAACTTTCGGTAAGGTCAGCTTAATGACTATCTTTGGCCTTTTAACTGAATAGAATGAGTCAATAGGGTGATTTATCGTTCTTGGTAGATCTCTGATATTGGAGCTCTTTCTTATAAGGTGATTATGGATGTTGAAAGTTCTTTAGGCTTCTTTGGGCTATGGCTGATAAACAACTTTCTAGCTTTCACAAGTCGCGACCACGTACTGGTCAAGAAATTCGCAATGCGTTTCTGGCCTTTTTTGCTGAACGAGGTCATTTAGTTGTTCCTAGCTCTTCTTTGATTCCAGAGGATCCAACAGTTTTATTAACTATTGCAGGAATGCTGCAATTTAAACCTGTTTTCCTTGGACAGAAGGATCGTCCAGCAGCTAGGGCGACGAGTAGTCAAAAGTGTATAAGAACTAATGATATTGAAAACGTAGGCAGAACTGCCAGGCATCAAACATTTTTTGAGATGCTTGGTAATTTTTCTTTTGGGGATTATTTTAAGCGCGAGGCAATTCAATGGGCCTGGGAATTAAGTACTAATATTTATGGATTAAATCCAAGAAACTTAGTAGTTAGTATCTTTCGTGAAGATGATGAAGCCGAAGAAATATGGCGAGAGGTAGTAGGTGTTGATCCTCAGAAGATCATCAGAATGGATGAAGAAGATAATTTTTGGGCTGCAGGTCCTACTGGTCCCTGTGGACCTTGTTCTGAGATTTATTATGATTTTAAACCTGATTTAGAGGTTGATGGGATTGATTTGAATGATGAGAATCGTTTTATTGAATTTTATAATTTAGTTTTCATGCAATACAACCGAGATTCTCAGGGTCAATTAAAACCTTTAGAGACGTGCAATATTGATACAGGTATGGGCTTAGAAAGAATGGCTCAAATATTGCAAGGTGTGCCTAATAATTATGAAACAGATTTGATTTTCCCTCTTCTTCAAAAGGCTGCTTCATTAGCTTTGGTTGATTATTCCAAATTGCATAATACACATCAAACATCACTTAAAATCATTGGAGATCATACTCGTGCTGTTATACATTTGATTAGTGATGGTGTAACGGCTAGTAATTTAGGTAGGGGATATGTATTACGTAGACTACTTAGAAGAGTAATTCGACATGGTCGCTTAGTGGGAATTAAACAACCTTTCTTGAGAGAAATGGGTTGTGCTGGGATTGAATTAATGCAGGTAGCCTATCCAGATTTATTAGAACGAAGGGATCTGATTCTTCAGGAATTAGAACGTGAGGAAAATCGTTTTTTAGAAACTTTAGAGCGTGGAGAAAAGTTGTTATCGGATCTTTTGGCTACTAATCCTCAGAAGATTAGTGGGGATGATGCCTTTGAGCTATATGACACATATGGATTCCCAATTGAATTGACTATTGAAATCGCTCAAGAACATGATTTATCAGTTGACCTTGAAGGTTTTGAGTTAGCAATGCAGGCTCAGCGTCAGCGTGCCAAAGCCGCCAGTGTCAGCATTGATTTGACTTTGCAAGGCGAATTGGAGCAAATTAGCCAAACACTAGAAGAAACAGATTTTCAAGGCTATGTGGCTTTAGATCTGCAGTCTCTGGTTAAGGCATTGTTGGTAAATGGAAAGCTCGCTAAACGAGCAAATCAAGGGGATAATGTACAAATAATTTTAGATAGTACACCTTTTTATGGTGAAGGTGGAGGACAAGTTGGGGATATTGGCGCCATTGTTCTCAACAAAAATACATCTAGTAATTGTTTAATAGAGATTGAAAATGTTATTCGTAATCAAAAAGTTTTTGTACATACTGGAATAATAAAAGAAGGCAGTTTGGCAGTAGGAGACGTTGTTTCTTCACAAGTAGATTTTGCTTCTCGACGCAGAACTCAATCGAATCATACTGCTACTCATCTTTTGCAAGCAGCATTGAAAAAAGTCGTAAATATAGATATTGCCCAGGCTGGATCATTAGTAGATTTTGAGCGGTTACGTTTTGATTTTCACTTTTCCAGACCAATTAAGACCTCAGAGTTAGATGAAGTTGAAAGCTTGATTAATCTATGGATTGCTGAGTGTCATCAATTATCTATAAAGACAATGTCAATTAAGGATGCAAAAGCTGAAGGGGCAATTGCAATGTTTGGAGAGAAGTATGAAGATATTGTACGTGTAGTAGATGTTCCTGGAATCTCTAAGGAATTGTGTGGAGGAACCCATGTTGCAAATACTTCTGAAATAGGACTTTTTAAGATTATTTCTGAGAGTGGAATTGCAGCAGGTATCCGACGCATTGAGGCTATCTCGGGACCTTGTGTTTTGGAGTATTTAAAAAATCGTGATTCAGTTGTTAAGCAATTAAGTGATCGATTTAAAGTTCAGCCTAATGAAATAGTAGATCGTGTAATTGCACTTCAAGATGAAGTGAAATCTGTTTCAAAGTCTCTTTTAGGTACAAGAGAGGAACTTGCTAGTTTAAAAATTATGGCTCTTATAAGTGAAGTTAAATCTGTTGGTAAACGTCAAATTCTTGTTAAGCGATTAGATGGTATTGATGGTGGTTCCATGCAAAGTGGTGCAAAAGCTCTTATGGACTCAATAGGAGTTGATGCAGCTATTGTTCTGGGTGGGCTTCCGGACCTTTCTCAGGAGAATAAAGTCGTTTTTGTAGCGGCATTTGGCACAGAGATTATTTCAGGTGGTTTTCAAGCGGGTAAATTTATTGGCGAGATAGCAAAGTTATGTGGAGGCGGTGGCGGTGGTAGACCTAATTTGGCTCAAGCTGGTGCACGTGATGCGAAAGAACTCGACAATGCTTTGCTCTCTGCATTTGAGCAATTGTCAACATAATTATAAGTTATTGATGTAAGTATGTACTTTGACGAAGACTATTTTCAAGATGATCCATTAGTCGTTGTGCATCACTGATTTTGAGAGATCCTTTTTGAATTGCTACTTCACTTGCTATACGCAGTCTCTCAAGAAGTAATTTTGGGTCATGCTCCATTGCCATAAGTACATCTGATTTGCTATTTCCTCTAACTACATGATCTATTTTGTAATTACCGTTTTCAGTTAGACGAATATGAACTGCATTAGTACTGCCAAATAGGTTATGGAGATTGCCCATAACTTCTTGATAAGCGCCTATTAGAAACATGCCTATTACATAATTTTCATTTGCTTTAAATTCATGCAATTCAAGTAGTGATTTAGTACCTCCATGGTTAATAAATTGAGAAAGCTTACCATCTGAATCACAAGTTAAATCAGCAAAATGACCAAACTTAGTAGGCTTTTCGTTGAGTCTATGAATTGGCATTATGGGAAATAATTGATTAATAGCCCATGTATCTGGTGCGGAACGGAAGACTGATAAATTTGCGTAATAAGTAATTGATAGAGCTGATTGTAGCTTTTTGAATTCTTCCGGCAGTAATTCATTATTGGGAATTAAATTGAATAGAGATTCTGTGCAGGCCAAAGTCAGTTGCTCAGCTAAAGCTCTTTCAGGTAAAGTAAGATAACCTAGACGGAAAGCATTGAGTGCATCTTCTTTAAACTTGATGGCGTCATTCCATGCTTCTTGAATCTTTGAGTAATCGATCTTAGATAATACTTTTAATTTTTGAATGTTTTTAAGAGTTTCTCTAAGATTGCGCACAGGCAAGCATTCGTCTTTCGTGGCTTTTGGAATTTCGTTCTTATTTTCACTAGTACCCAATATATTAAAAAGTAGTATTGAAAAGTGGGAAGCAATAGCTCTTCCACTTTCGCTCACAAGGGTTGGAACTTTAATGTTATTAGATTCACAACATTCACCAATAGTTGCAACTACGTCATTGGCATAGTTTTGAAGTGAATAGTTTGTAGATGCTTCATTATTTGTAGAACTACCATCGTAGTCAACTCCTAGGCCACCACCTACATCTAGGTAGCCCATTGGTGCACCAAGTTTATTTAATGCAACATATATTTGACCTGCCTCTTGTAAGGCATCTTTTAGGATGGCTATATCACTGACTTGGCTGCCAATATGAAAATGGAGTAGTTTCAACTCATTTAATAGTTGGTGCTTCTTTAATTTCTCAATTGTTTGTATGATCTCTGGAATAGTTAGACCGAATTTTGATTTTTCACCTATTGTACTTTTCCAGCGTCCACTACCTTTGCTAGACAATTTAGCCCTGATACCAATGATTGGAGCAGAACCAAGTTCTTGGCTGGCTTTAATTATTCGATCTACTTCATCAGTTTGTTCGATAACTACTATTGGTTGTCTACCAAGTTGTCTAGCTAAAATAGCTGTTTCAATATAACGCTCGTCTTTGTATCCATTGCAAACTAAAAGGGCTTTGTCATTGTCAATAAGGGATAAAGCTATTAATAATTCTGCCTTGCTACCCGCTTCTAGACCTAAGTTCCAATGCCTACCACAACTGATTAACTCTTCAACAACATGCCGTTTCTGATTGCATTTGATCGGAAAAACACCTTGATACTCTCCTTTGTAATTGTATTCATCTATAGAATTCTTGAAAGCCATATGTAGACTGATTAATCTATCTTCAAGAATGTCATCAAAGCGAATTAGTAGTGGAAGCATTAGATTTCTCCCTTCTAATTCTTTGACAAGATCCATTAAGTCAAGTCCATGCTCTGTGGGGCCTTTGGGGCTAACACTAATGTTTCCGTAGCTATTAATTGAGAAATAACGTGTTCCCCAGCGATCGAGTCCATAGAGAGTTGAGCTGTCTATGGCAGACCATTTTTTTTGGTTTTGAGGGTGATCGGCGAATGTCAAAACCTACGGGGCATAGTACAAATGAGCTTCTTGGTATTTTTAAAGGCTCTGGTTGAGTTAAATCTAAGAAAAAATTTGATTTGCTTGCCAAGAAGGTAGTTTAACTACGACCATGTCTGGTGTTAGATCTTTTTATTGTCATGGTTACTGAAAGAACTTTTGTGGCGATTAAGCCTGATGGGGTACAAAGGGGTTTGGTTGGTGAGATTCTTGGTCGGTTTGAGCGTAAAGGTTTTAAGTTAGTTGCTTTAAAGCAACTAACTCCTAGTCGGGCATTGGCCGAAGAACATTATGGTGTTCATAGAGAGCGTCCTTTCTTTGCTGGCTTAGTGGATTTCATTACGAGTGGCCCTGTTGTGGCAATGGTTTGGGAGGGTGAGGGGGTTATTGCAAGTGCTCGTAAATTAATTGGTGGTACAAAGCCTTTGGATGCTGAGCCAGGAACTATTCGTGGAGATTTGGCAATAAATATTGGTCGCAATGTGATACATGGCTCCGATGGTCTTGAGACTGCTCAGTTTGAGATAAATCTTTGGTTTGAGGTTGATGAATTAAATATATGGACTGAGTCCGACCATCATTGGCGTGTTGAAGCATGATATTTGTTAAAACGATTCCAGTTGAATGACATTAATAACTCAGATTCTTTCTGAGTTAAAGGATCTTTTAGAATACATTTACTGATTAGCTTGGCAGTTATTGCTGCTAAAAGTACTCCGTTTCGGTAATGTCCTGTTGCCAGCCAAAGACCTTTGAGACGTGATTTGCCAAGAATAGGCATTTCGTCTGGAGTTCCTGGTCTAAATCCCCACCAACTATCTATAGGTGGCCATTGATTTGCTATGGGCAATAGAGAGTTAATTCCGTTCTTTAATTGAAGTTGGCCTGATTGTGTTATTCCTTTGTTAAATCTAGCTTCTTTATTGCTTGTTGCACCTACAATAATCAGGTCATCTTCCCTTGGTACAAGGTAGGTTCCTGGACCATAAATTATTCTTTTGAGAGAATTTTTAGGACCTTGTATAGATAGCATTTCTCCTTTAACCGGAAATAGGGGTAGATCCGTTAATATTTTTTGACTCCATGCGCCACTGCATAGTATTGCTCTTTGTCCCCATATAGTCTCTTGTAAGCCTTTAGTATTTTTAACTTCTACTCCTTGAATCTCTTGCTTTTGTTCAATGAGCTTAATGACTTCGACTCCTTCCCTAAACTTTACTCCTAATGCAACACATGCTTTTTCTAATGCGAGCATTAATTTGCGACGGTTGTCAATTTGACCATCTTTATTAAATAACAATCCACTTTTCCATTGCTGGGATATTCCAGGGATTTCAGCTTCAAGTTCTTTTCTATTTAGTATGAGTCCTAGATAGGAAGTTGGGTATATCTCTGCTTCTTTAATATTTAAAAATGGAACTATAATGCCACAATTTCTGTACCCACACGACAAGCCACTATCTTTTTCTATCTTCTTCACCCATTCAGGTATTAATTGTAAACTTAATAGGCCTAGTTCTAAATGATTACCTGTTAATCCTTCTGCATGTGGGGCTAACATTCCAGCTGCCCCAAAACCTGCAGCCTCAGTTTTTTGACGACTAATGACTTCTATTGTAAATCCTTTGCGGGCTAACTCATGAGCCATTGTTAGGCCTATCAGGCCTCCTCCAAGGATTAATAGTCGTTCTCTGGCCGCGTCAGCCATCTTCTTAGCTCTCTTGGCTTGCTTGTTTAGAATTGTCTGTAGAGCAATTCATTGGTCGAGCTAGTCTGCAGACTATTCCATAGTATTTGTGTGTGTATTTAGATTCCTATGTCATCAACTACTGATACTGCTTGGGAGGCTGTAATTGGTTTGGAGACCCATGTTCAGTTGGGTACCAATAGCAAAATTTTTACTAATGCTTCTACCGCCTTTGGAGATGAACCCAATACACATATTGATCCAATAGTTTGTGGATTACCTGGAACACTCCCAGTGCTTAATCAGAAAGTTCTTGAGTATGCCGTGAAGGCTGCGATGGCTTTGAATTTGACTATTGCCCAACATAGTAAGTTTGATCGTAAACAGTATTTCTATCCTGATTTGCCTAAAAATTATCAAATTTCTCAATTTGATGAACCTATTGCAGAGGAAGGTTGGATTGAGATTGAGGTTGTTGAGAAAGGTCAGGAAACTTATTTAAAGAAAATTGGTATAGAGCGGCTTCATATGGAAGAAGATGCAGGAAAGTTGGTTCATGCCGGGAGTGATCGACTTGCAGGTTCAAAATATTCTCTTGTTGATTACAACAGAGCTGGTGTTGCTCTAGCAGAGATAGTTAGTAAGCCTGATTTGCGAACTGGTAGAGAGGCAGCTGAATATGCTTCAGAAATTCGCCGAATAATGCGTTATTTAGGAGTTTCAGACGGAAATATGCAAGAAGGTTCATTACGTTGTGATGTCAATATTTCTGTGCGACCTAGCTCTGAAGCACCTTTTGGGACAAAGGTTGAGATTAAGAACATGAATTCTTTTAGTGCTATTCAAAAAGCTTGTGAATACGAGATTGGTCGGCAAATTAAGGCTTATGAAGCAGGTGAAGCTGTGATACAGGAAACGCGTTTATGGGATGAAAGTAAGCAATTAACAAAGAGTATGCGCTCTAAAGAAGGAAGTAGCGATTATCGTTACTTCCCTGATCCAGACTTAGGACCTATAGAGATTACTGAAAAGATTAAGGAGAATTGGAGAAATCAATTACCAGAATTACCTTCAGCAAAACGTCATCGATTCTCTAAAGAACTAGGTCTGTCTGCATATGACGCAAGGGTTTTGACAGATGAATTAAATATGGCGGAATATTTTGAAGCTGCAGTGGAAGCTGGAGCAGATGCAAAATCTGCATCAAATTGGATCACAGGTGATTTATCAGCTTATGTGAATTCAAAAAGGTTGTCTTTTTCAGATTTATGTTTCCAGCCTGCAGGGCTTGCAGAAATGATTAACTTGATTAATAAAGGCAAGATTAGTGGAAAGATTGCTAAAGATATTTTGCCTGAGCTACTTCTTAGTGGTGCATCTCCTAAGAAGATTGTTGAGGAAAAAGGCCTAGGGATGATTAGTGACCCTGAGGAAATAACAAAAATCATTATTCAACTATTAGAGTCTTACCCTAAAGAGGTGGAATCTTTCCGGTCTGGAAAATATAAATTACAAGGTTTTTTTGTGGGTCAACTAATGAAACAAACAGGTGGAAAAGCTGATCCGAAGTTAGCTAATAAAATCCTAGCCGAGAAGTTAAAAGGATAGTCCTTGTAATTGATACTCAACTTCATTCTTCCAGCAGTCAATTGTTCCGCTGTTATCTATTACTGCGTCGGCCCTTTTGAGTTTAGTCTTGATTGGCCATTGGCTATTGATTCTTTTGACTGCTTCTTCATGTGTTAAATGATCACGAATCCTTAATCTATCTATCTGCTGTTCTAATTTGCAATTAGCAATCCATATCTCGCTACATAGACCTGTAAGATTTGCCTCAAATAAGAGGGGTATTATTAGTACAATTACTTGCTTATCTTTGTTTATTTTTAGCTCTTTATGTAGTCTATTAATGACAACAGGGTGAATAATTTCTTCCAGCCATTCTCTCTCAACCTTATTATTAAATATAATGTTAGCTAGTTTTTTGCGATCAATTTTAGGCTTGTCTGATTTATCTGTAATTAATATTTGGTTTCCGTATCGATTAATTACTTTTCTTGTTGACTCTTTCCCAGGAGCAAGACTTTCGTGGGCGTATATATCTGCATCAAGAACAGGTAACTTTTTGACGTCTTTTAAAAATTTTCCAATACTAGATTTTCCACTTGCAATACCCCCAGTAAGACCTATGCGTCTTTGGGGACCCTGCCAGCGAGGTGACGATTGGGGGTAATCAAGATTGCACGTCATGCTTCATGATGATATTAGTTCATTAATTGTTTTAATATTTTGAGCCTCCTTGGTTCTGCTTTATGGTCGCTAATCCCAGGCGGGGTGACTGCGCCAGAAGGATTTAAGGCATCTGCAAGACGAGCTGGGTTCAAAGAATCTAATGATTTAGACCTTGCTCTATTACTTGCTCCTGACGGTGCCGTTTGTTGTGGAACTTTTACTGAGTCCTTCGTTAGGGCTTCTTGTATTGACTTATCTCAAAAACGTTTAAGGGAAACAGGTGGAAGGGTAAGAGCAGTAATGATTAACTCTGGTCAAGCAAATGCATGTACAGGAGATGCTGGCTCTGAGGCTAATCTGCTGGCAACGCAGGTCGTTGCAGAGAAGCTAGGATTAAAACCTCAGGAAGTTTTGATTAATTCAACCGGTGTTATAGGTGTGCCTATACCTATGCACAAACTTTTAAAAGCAATAGATCCATTAATTGAAGCACTGAATGAGAATGGAGGCTCCAATGCTGCTAAAGCAATTTTGACCACAGATCTTGTTCAGAAGGAATGCGCTCTCAAGGCTGATTTGGGTGGACAGATTGTTCGCATTGGTGGAATGGCAAAAGGTTCGGGAATGATTCATCCCAACATGGCAACTATGTTGGCGTATTTAACCTGCGATGCTGCGATACCTGAAAATATTTGGAGACCAATGGTTAAAAGAGCTGTTGAGAAATCTTTTAATTCAATTAGTGTTGATGGTGATACCAGTACAAATGATACATTTCTGGCGTTTAATGCAGGTAAGGATTTAGATAAAAAATATTGGAATTCGTTAGAAAATGGTCTTTTGGAGTTAACTAAGTATTTAGCTAAGGCAATAGCTAGAGATGGAGAAGGTGCAAATATCTTGCTCGAGGTAAATGTTGTTGGAACAAATTCTGATCACGATGCATTATTAATTGCTCGCACAATAGTAAGTTCATCATTAGTGAAAGCGGCTTTGAATGGCTGTGATCCGAACTGGGGAAGAATAATTGCAGCTGCCGGGAGAGCCGGAGTTTCATTTAGGTCTGAAGAAGTATGCCTTTGGTTTGGTCCTTATCAGTTATTAAGTAATGGACAGCCGATTCAATATGATTGTGAAACGGTTAAAGAATATATGAAACTGTGCATGAAGGGAGATTATCTTGAAAGTGACTGTGTCTTGATACGGTTATCAATTGGCAAGGGATCAGGCTCGGCAAGAGCATGGGGATGTGACTTATCAGAAAAATATGTACGGATTAATGCCGACTATACGACTTAAATTATGATTATTTAGATAACATATGAGACCTACTGATAGGAATCATTGATTAATTAGGTTTTTAAACTAAATATTCCTTTTCTTGATGAGTCCGTGAATGATGCAAGATTATGCCTTTTAGAATGAAAGTAATTTACTATTAAGAAGAAATTCACATTCCCATATTGAAATTCAACAAAGTCGACGTTCTTTTGGTTGAAACTTACTTCAATGATTTTAAGATTTTTCTTGCCTTGATTCACATTTGCGTCACTGGACGATGTTTCGGTGAGTATTGGCTCTTGGCTGCCTCCAGTCAGACTTCTTTTTCCTAAACTTTTTCACAATCTTTCGCCGATCAGTAAATCGAATACTCTATATCTAGACTTTAGTGACTTTATTGAGAGCTTTTGTCATTAAAGGAAAAAATTTTTCATTAAGGCTTAATGCAAATCAATGTATCTATTGGGATGCCACAGTGCCATCTTAGGTTAGCATTGATTAAATTAGATTTATTTAATAGTCACCACCTAAAATATAGATAATGTGGTTAGTTAATTGTTCTCAACGCTTCAGCACGAATGTCCACTAGTAAAAGAGAAGAGGTGATTTCTCATCTTCGCTATATCCGACAAGAACTGAGAGATATGCATCAGATGCTCAAGGAAGATGGATTGCTTCCAGAGGTTTCCGAGCTGAAGGAGGTACATGCATCACTCGATGCTCTTTATCAATTGCTTGCAGGTAAGGTCAAGAAAAAGCAAAAACCTGAATTCGATGATTAGCGCCACTATCACTAACCTGGCTATTGTTTGAATTTTGATTAAGCCCATATGTCAATGGATGAGAAATATGAGGTCAATTTGGAATCTATTCAAATCTAATATTTTATATACTTCTGATCTTTTAGAACCCTTACGATTCACTGCAGCCTTGCTTGATTTCTAATATGATGTTAGTTCATAGCTATTGAGTTTTCAGTTTAGAGTGCCTAATGACATGGAAAAACTTTTACGAAACGCGTATGAATTAGTTTGGGTGCCTTTTTTTGGGAGACTTTTAATGCTATTTACTCGCTTTATAGAAGGAAAGGTTCCAGATAATCAATCGACTTATGACTTGAGAACTAAGGAGAGACAATCTAATCATTATTGAATGATTCTTATCAATTTCTTATTCATATGTTTAGATTGTGCATTTTTCTAAATATTTACCTATGAGTTTTATAAATAGATTCAGAAAACTATCTAATAATAGTCAGTCTCTTGTTATTAGAAATAATAGTAGTCAAAATTTAATTGATCATATTTCTAATGAGATTGAATTACTTGATAGGCAGATATTGCAGACTCAGGAAGCACTGATTCAAGCTGCTTCTGTAGGTATACGAACAAAAGTTTTCGGTGATAGAAATCTATTGTCACGTATGACTAATAGATTTTATTTTTCATTGGCTAATGATTCAGCAAATTGGCATAAAACTAAATTGATAGAATTGCAAAAACAACGGATCTCATTGCAATTTCGCCTAGAAAGACTTAATGGAACATTTTGGATTAATCGATTAAAAAGGTGGTTGTTCGTACTCTTGGCTTTTGTATCGTTTGGGTTTTTTATATCACTTTTTATTATTGCCATCTTCTTTACATTGTCATTACTTCCGTTTATTTTACTTTTCTTAGTTCTAGTGACAATCTTCTATTATTTTTCAGTCAGGAGTAATCATAATTTCTACTAGCATTGCTCTTAGTTCAAATTATGATTAGATAGATATTTTCGACAATTAAAATAAAATAATAAACATATTGTGTTTGAGCTTTGTTTCTTTTAATGATTTGAAGATATTTAACTTAGCCTTGATGTAAGTGACTTTATTGTTTAATAATGATAATTCCTGATGATTCTATTGGAATTGTTTACTTCCTTTATGAACCAAGTCTTTGTGATTAGCGCTCATGTCCAGTAGTACCAAAGATAGTCAAATAAAAAGTCATGAGCACTATCAGTCAGCATTACCTGCCCTTCTTGACTATAGGGAGAAATTCTGGACTAATCATTGTGAATATTGCCTTAGAACCTTTCTCATTCCTTATTTTCAGAAAAATCAGAAGAGTACTAATACCATCTGTTGTCGCCAAGCCTTACTAATTGAAAATAGAATATCTAATCAATGGTTGTTTACAATATTAAATACTATATTAATGACTCCTGATGATACTCAAATAATTTTGATTACCGATCAGGAAAACAAGAAAAAGGGTCAAGACCTCATTAAAAGTATGGATTTAGATCTGAATATAAGCTGGATGATAGTCGATGATTTATGGCCCAATACTTTATTGGGAGATCAATTAAGTTTTAATCGATTGATGAAGTCATCATTGTTTTGGTCAAAACTAACTTGTGAAGAGCTTCTTTTAGTTCAAACTGATTCTTTAATAGTTGAAAAAGTATCAGAATATTTTTTTAAATTTGCCTATCTAGGTGCTCCCTTTCTTCCTACTAAAAGAGTTGAATATTTTCAAGATGTAGATAAGCAAGGGAAATTATCTGGTTTTTTTGGAATTGAGACTACTATTCATGCGAATCCCCATCCAGATCTGTATCCTTGTTTGAATGGGAATGGTGGATTAAGTATTAGACATAGATCACTTATGGAAAGGATTTCCATAGAAAATTCTTCTTCAAGCCCAAAAGAAGAACATGAAGATGTATTTTTTAGTCGTCATCTAAAAAAGTATATCGAGCCTGCTCCTTTAAGTATTGCAGATACTTTCGCTTGTGAAAGCATTTATAATCCTAAATCCATAGGAAGTCATGCCGGGTGGAAATATTGGTCAACATCTGATTTGGCCGAACATTTTGATAGGCATATACGTCAGCTATGGACTAGAACTAGAACTAGTAATTCAAATAGCTTAGATTAGTTAATTTATTCATTCAGGCTTTTTTCTAATAGATCGAGATTTTTGATTTTATTAATATTAACACTTTCAGCCTGTTCTTCTTTATGATCCTCTGTGCGCTTTTGATAATTATCTAGAATTAGATTTATCAATTCGGACTTTTTCAGTCTGGAGATATTGCCACCACCTATGATTAAAGATCTTAATTCTTGATTAGTCATTTTTTCTAACGTTAATTTTCTCTCGATAAGGATGAATTGTTGCATGGCATCTGGATTCCCAAGGATTAAATTAACTAATTGCTCCTTAGAGAACGTAGATGTTATGTCAATACCAGAAATAAGTTCTTTCAGTTCTTGATTACTTTTATTTATTAATACGTTTCTTTCCATTTCAAGTTTTTGATAATCTATATGGCTTTGTTTTGAGTTATTTCTTTTAGTTGTTGGATTGAGCAAATATATCAACTTAAGGAAACTTTCTACAAGTAAGACTCCTATTAGTATGAAATGAGAAAATATACTTTCATTGTTCTTTTCTTTTTTTCGATTGCTGGAGTACATGATCTACTTTCAGAACGATTGACTTTTCTGTTACAGAAACTTGTTTTAAATTATTCTACAATAATCAAGTTATTCTATAAGCAGTAGTTGGTCATTGCTTTTAGCTAAAGAAATATGCAATTTCTGCAGCTTTTAAACCTTCCCATCCAGCATCTAGAAGTCTTTTGTTGAGGGTTTCCTGATCATAGTGTTTCGACCCTATGGCAATGATTTTTTTTCTCATCGCGATTCTGACTCGACATACCCTGTCTGCTTCTTTTTGCATTACCTCCTTATAGAAGGTGACCATGTCTTTAGGTAAAGGGGTCCCACTAAGGTCTATCCCATCTTGGATAGCGCTTTCTATAGATTCAGGGACAACATCGAGCGCATCAGGCCCATCAATAGTTTCGACGCTTTTGCTTAGTGTCAAGGTAGTACTGAATAATCTCTACGAGTCTATTTTGACTCAAATATAAAAAACGTGTTTGATTTTTCATGATATCTGCAACGCACTATGGTTTTTTCTCTGCAAGTTGGATGTTTTTGATCGTACAACTCTAACTAGTTAATTGAACTGATCAGACTGCCCTTTAAAACAATATCTTGTACGTGACGCTAGAGTAGGCGCTATATATAGTGCCTACTCTAGCGTCTATATTGTACAAACTTTAATTTAATTCCCTTTCAAAGTATTTGAATTATGCCTTCTCTGCCTAATGAGCTCAAGGAATCATAGTTTTTTTATTGAATATCAATTAATACGTTTGTTGATTTATTTGCTATTTGAATACATATTAAAAATATTCTGGCCTTGCCAGGCTAAGTCACAGCTTGTTTCTTCCTTGGTTTTATGAGGAAAGTTTTTTATGGGCTTTATCTGATTTGCGTATGAGCTTTTGAGCTTCATCACGAGTAATACAGCTTTGAGCCTTGGCTTGAAGCTTGAGAAGCTTTGCGTGTTGTTTGTCGGAGTTCATAAAATCAATTATAACTGTCTTTGCTTGCAAGCGGTTGGATGGTAAACACTTTTTGAGATGTCATGCGCTCGAAAAGATCTTTCTTTGATTTGTTTATAAGAGGATTAACAATTTAATTGGCATGAATAAACTGATTGCTTGATTTGATTGATCTTTTCGTCGTCCTGTTAAATGATTCATAGCAAGAGAATCGTTTTCCTATGCCGATCGTAGTTATTGTTCAAACAGGCTGTAGACTTAGTTGATAAACTAATAAATAGTATAATCTTTAAAGTTAATTCCCTTGTCAGGGTCGGAGGAGAGTTCTTTGGTCGTGATATACCATTTAAATAGTGTCGTTGCTTCGGGGTAAAATTCTTCCATATTGAATACTTTAATCCAGTCTTCTGGGCAAATACCTTCGGCGAGAATGCATCTCTGCTCGTTAAGTGTAGCTAGATCTAGTAGTTCTTGTTTGTTGAAAATTTTAAACGCATGCCTGCAGTCTGCACGGGTATGTATTGTCCAAAAGCTTTTATCATCGGTTAAGGGGGTTCGATCTATAAGAGTTATTCGACTGGAATCGATAGCTCTCTTAATTAGCTCTATTTCTTTGCTTTTTATATATTGAAGGACTCCACTCGCAATAAAGAGGTCGCATGAATATTGTTCTTGGATAAGTGCAAGATTACTAATATGTTGAAAGCCTGGAGAGATCTCTTTGTAGTTGGCAGGTCGATCTACTTCAAAGTCGATACATGTGTAATCGAGTTTGCATTCTGGAAATAATCTTCTGAGTAATGTGTAGTAGTTGCCGATTCCCCCCCCAAGGTCAATGACTTTGATTGATTGTCTCTGACCAATAGCTAGAGATGCTGCGTAATGCAGTCTTTGGTATCTGGTATTTAACTCGTTTGTTCGAAGTGGTTGCTTGATCTGTGAAAGATCCAGATTACCTGATTGAGTATTGCTCATTGTGTAATGCCCGCAACCGTGCGAGTTGGCTTCTTCGAATGTTTGGAAATGACCTGCGAAACCACTAATTATCATCCAATTTTCAATATCATTTAACTTGATTTCTGGGTTTTCTTGGTAAATTTTTTGGGCAAATTCAATGGCTTTTGCATCTTTCTTGTGATATGCAAGAGTATGTAAAATTGCAATTAACCGGGTTCTATTTAAATAGTTATTTTCTTTTCTTATTAGCACTACTAGCTCATTAATGATTTCAGTTAGATCTTCATATCTTTTCGTGTAAAATTCTTGAATAAGTCGACTAGTTATTCGCACTTTGCTTTGGAAGTTGAGTGTTTCGAATATTTTTCCTTATGATCGCATGCTTTTGTCGCTAAGAACAACTTTTGAGCAAAGCTGCGTTGTCTTTCTGAAGAGTTATTTCTCTGTATCCTTAGAAGCGACATCAGCTTCAAGTGTGAAAGTCACATTCTGATCAGGAATAAAGCGATTCACAAGAGTTTGCAGTTCTTCTTTCAGTTCCGCTTCAGAGATTGGTGTGAGGGATTCTTCCACTAATGCTTCCTTCCATGCTCGATCAATCAGCTTCTCTAGTGCTGAAGCTTTGATTCTGGCTATGCCAATTTGTTGAAAAATGACTTGCTTCGGGACCTTGCCTGGACGGAAACCTGGAAGTCGGATGGATCTAACGAAATGAGATACAGCTTCGTTAAAACTGGATTGACACCGTGATGCTGGAACTTCAATTTCTACTGAGATACGGTTCTCAGGAAGTTCAGTAACGTTGAATTTAAGTTCATTGTTTTTCATTGTTTGCTTATCTTTTGGTATATCAGCTTTATACCAACATTTATCTTTATTATGTTTTCAATCATTTTCGAAAACTTTTGAAAGTTATCAATAGCTTAATATGCCTTAATTTTTTCCGAAATCCACAATTATTTTGACAACCTACAATCAAAATTTATTCTCTTGCAATTAAAGGGAGGGCCTTCCAGCCCTCTTGAGTCATTTGGGTGATACAGATGACTATGGATTAATCGTATCCTTGGATCTTGCTTATAAGCCCGTTATAGCAAAGAGTTTCTGAAAGCATTCGGTTGCCTGTTACAGCTTGCGAAAGTATATTTGTCCTAAAATTTGTCCTAAATTGTGAGTTGGGAAGAAGGCTTTAAAAATGCTGTAAGACAGGGGAGAAGAGGATGGAATGTCGCGAATAACAATGGACGCATGCAGCTCAAGCTAAGAGGCAAGTTTCTTCCTCTTGCGCCACAAACAGCGAATCTTCCCTTTCCTTGGCATCCCAATAAACAGGCAGATGCTCTGTTGTTAATCAATAGGGTCTATGGGCCTGTTATGGATCGGAAGCAGTCTCTTAAACAAGCAATTATTGATGTATTGGGGCAAAGCGATCAAAAAGCTCATTTGGTTCTGAAGGGATGGCCACAAATCGCTGAAAGTCTCAGGGTGCTTCGAATGGAAGGTGTGAATCAGATACTGCCAACTACTTGGCGTGACAACTGGGAGCCTTATATCAATCACGCTTTAGAAGTTCTCGCAACTAGAAATCAGCCTTCAGATGGGCATGAGTTGCTTCAAAAGTGCTTGATGAACTGGCAAGGAAGACCCTCAAGTCGAGCTGCTTGTTGTCTGGCGCTTAAGAATTTCACCGAGCATGCGGTTGTGCGGCACAACATGCCCAGTAGTTGGCTTATTACTCAGACCAGCATCAAGGAATTAAGAGGACGGAAACCTGAGAAGCGTATTAAGGCAACTCTTACTGACTCTGAGTGCTTGGCTCTAATTGAAGGAATCAATAATCGCAATCCAGCTTGGGCAAATGTTTTGCGTTTAATGGTTCAATTTGGTTTAAGGCCTATTGAGTTGCAGTATTTGACTCTGAGAGAAGACCACAATGGTGAGTCGCGTTTGTGGTGCTCATACAGGAAAGTTTCTGGTCCTAACAAGTGTGAGCCTCGGTTTTTGATGAGTTCTCCATTGTTGGATTCACAAGGAGTGAAGGTTGAGTGGAACTTGATCTCCTCCTACCCATTGCTCGAATTACCTCTAGGAAAAGATGGAAATCGGAGAAAATTAAATGGTCACTACGTTGAGGTCTTTCTGAAAACACAGCCTGAGTGGATCAAGCTCAAAAAAGAGTATGAGCAGCGGGGTGAGTGGTTGAGGCCTTATACCTTCAGGGATACATACAGCGTGCGTTGTCATCGGCTCCGATTTGAAACTGCTCAAATTTGCCGAGCGATGGGTCATGGTTTAGCAGCGCATAGCAGGGCTTATCGATCAGCAACTGATCAGACCATGTTCGAAGCATTCGATCAGCTTTCTGCCTGAAAGTGATATGACGATCAGAGTTTTAGAGCTAGCTGAGCAGCTCAAAGTTGGCATTAACCTATGAGATAAAAAACGCAAAATCTAGATTTTTATACATATTTGCTACCCAAGAAAGCTTGGGTGAAGTTTGGGTAAATCTCCACGATTCGCTGAGAGTGGTTGCCATCACCTAAAGGTAACTTTTCATTAGTCAGTAGCTAGGTTCCTGTTGAGCCATGGGATCTCAGCGAAAATGGGTGGTTTGAATAAACCTTCGAGACCAAAGCCTTAATCATTTCTATTCTTGCTCAGTTGACTTTTTTCTGCTTTTTGAAACCTGTAAATCTGAAATTGCAAGAAAAAGGGGCCCTCTTAGGCCCCTCTAGACGTCTTTAGTGATCCCCATCACTCAGCTAGCCG
>QCJW01000007.1 GCA_003215775.1 Prochlorococcus sp. AG-409-G20 | reverse complement strand
TAGCTTTTTGATTGATTTCTACTCATGAAAGGACTAGAACCCCATTGTTGATTATGAAAATGAGGAGATGAGGTCTTGCCAAGCAATAATGATGGCGTATAAGTGCAGAATGTTGTACACATTATATTATTTATCTGACCATATACAGGACCATAATGGTGACAAATTGTGGCGTTTGTCTTTTTCAAAGTCTCAAATGATTCAGAGAATCCATTTCTGTCACTGTTGTCAAGCATTAATATAACCTGAAGATTATTATTTTCCGAGAGAAATTGAACCCAGTCTCTAAAATGTTTTTCTCTATCGCCTCCATCAATGCTAATTAGAATTTTTTGCTGACTATTTTCAAGCAAATTATTTAAAATCCATTTTGGTTCGATATTAGCTTTGTTTGGTTTTATTAAATTGACTTCAATTCCACTAAGTATTGATACTCTTTGCATCTCTTTGCTCCAATTTCCTAGTACTGAAGGAGCTAAATCATCCTCATAGGAGAAGCATTTGTAGGCATTTTTGCAAAAGAAAAATGTAGACATGCCTGAACCATATTCAATTACAGAATATTCCTCAAGATCTAAATCTAGTAGTATCTGTTGAGCCGAAAGTGTTATCCATGGGGCTAAAATATCATTATTCATAACATTGTATTGTAATGAAGGAAAAGGTGGTTGATATAGCGAGTCAACATAGCGAAGATTCTTGCGAATCTCCTTCCCCGATTCTAGCAATTTAAAATATCCCCCGTGCAGTATTATCATGTTTGTAATTGTTACATTGGTTAAGGAATAACTTGTACCGGTTTCATATATTTCTTCAATTGAAAAGCTTAAGATTGATTCAGTAAAATACTTTTGCAATAGAGTAACATTGTTATGCACTTTTGCTTTGTTTTGTTTGCAAGTGCTATGATAAATTAACAGATTTAAAAAAGACATATGCAGAATTTTTTTAGCCTTGTCTTTGTTCGAATATTCTAAGAAATCAGTCAGAATTTTCATTCCATCGTCATATCTTTCAGAAAATATAAGTGATGTTATTAAACCTTTATAGGATGGAATGTCTTTTTCGAGCAATAGTGATTTTTCATAGGCATTTATTGCTTGTTCGAATTGGTTTGTTTTAAAAAATATCTCTCCTAGGAATTGATACGACTGCCAATCATTCTTTAATGTAATTGATCTATTTAATGCCTCAATTGCTGCGTGGTGCTGCTCCATTTGATGAAGTCCCCATCCAAGTCCTTTAAGGGACTGCCAGTCTTCTTTAAGAGCAAGTGATTTCTTGAATGCGGCTATTGCTTGTTGGTGTTGTTGTATTAGAAGCAGCGCTGACCCCAGGCCTTGATAAGACTGCCAATTATCTTCAAGAGCAAGTGACCTTTTGAATGCTTCAATTGCTGTTTGGAAATTTCCGCCTTCGTAGTTTGCTATTGCAAATGCATAGAAATCACCAGCAGTCTTGAGTTCTTTGTTCAAGGAGTCCAGGCCAAGTTATTTAAAATAAAAATCTAGCTTGTTTAGGTCTAGATATATAGATTGTTAGACACAGGGAAGGGTTGCATTCTTCGAGCGGAGCCTGTCCCCAAAACTTGACGAAAGAGTGTCGAAGTCTTCTCGGCTGCTTGACAAGTCCGGGCATCGCTGAGTATAGATAGTACAAATGTACTTATTGAAAAATCATGGTATGGGTAAGGACAGTAAAAGCAGTTCCTCGAGATCAAGTAAGTGATGAGCCTGACGAGTGGAACTATTTTGACGACAGAGAGCTAGCTCATTCAAAAGGAAGTGCTGTTTGCATGACATGTGAGCACTTTCGTTACCACGCGACTAAATCCTGCGTAACTCTTTTGACATGTCCTATTCATCAGCGCCTAATCCAGCAAGGTGAGCATCTAACTAAAAGATGTAATCGTTGGCAGAAGAAGCGAGTCCTAGAAATTGGATGGGCACCTGAAGTTGCTTGATTGCCTTAAGTCCTCTTAGGTATGAAAATAAAGGTATATCTGGCATCGTCGCACTAGATAACCCGCCTTTCATACCGCTTTCAAACCGGTGAGAATGAGAAAGCGAGACTTAATAATTGAGTTCCTGCAACTGATGTTCAGGAAAGGTAAGAAGGCGGCACCCAGATTCGAACTGGGGATAAAGGATTTGCAATCCTCTGCCTTACCACTTGGCCATGCCGCCAATCGGAAATTGACATCCCTTTCATTGGATCGTATCAGCGACCTTGATAAAAAAGTTGTGTTGGTTCTTAGTAATGGACATGGAGAAGACGTGATTGCTTTGCGTGTGATACAAGCTTTGCATCATTTGCAGCCAGCATTACATGTAGAGGTTTTACCTTTAGTGGGAGAAGGTCAAGTATTTGATGAAGCAGTCGAGGAAGGATGGTTAGTAAAAATCGGACCCTTGTTAAGTCTTCCTAGTGGAGGATTTAGTAATCAAAGTTTGCGTGGACTCATAGCAGATATATCTGTTGGACTTTTTAGTTTGATTTCTCACCAATGGTGGTATATCCGCAAATTGGCTCGCCAAGGTCGATTCATTTTTGCAGTAGGAGATCTTTTGCCTTTGTTTTTTGCATGGAGTAGCGGAGCGGAATTTGTTTTTTTAGGAACTCCTAAAAGTGATTACACCTGGAGAAGTGGACCTGGATGGGCGATAAGTGATTTTTACCATCGGTTAAAAGGCTCGGAATGGGATCCGTGGGAATATGCGTTAATGCGCTCAAGTCGGTGCAGATTAATTGCTGTAAGAGATCAATTAACCGCTAGAGGTTTACGCAAGCATTCTGTTAATGCACTTGCGCCAGGTAATCCGATGATGGATGGCTTTCAACAAAGCGAATGCCCTAGATCATTAAAGAAATATCGAAGAATAATTGTCCTTTGTGGAAGCAGAGTTCCAGAGGCTGAGTTTCATTTGAAGAAATTCCTTGAGGCTATAGAACTTCTAAAATCGGAAAGGTCTTTAGCTTATTTAGTTGCACTTAGTTCCTCTTTTAGCCTAACGGTGATTGAGGAGTATTTGAAATTATTCAAATATAAGCAAGTTCCATTGGATGATGACCTTGTAAAAGCTCAATCTTGTTGGGTTAAAGGAGTGAAAACTATTTTTGTTGGCAAAGATAAATTTCCTATGTGGGCTCAATGGGCAGAGCTTGCGCTCTCTAATGCTGGAACAGCTACTGAACAATTGGTTGGTTTTGGTGTCCCAGTATTGTCTTTGCCTGGCAAGGGGCCTCAGTTTAAGAGGAGGTTTGCTTTGAGACAGAGTCGTCTCTTGGGAGGTAGTGCAATTCCATGTAAAAGTACTAAAGAGTTAGTTGCTTTAATGACCTTGATGCTTAAAGATCATGCCTTTAGAATGAGTATGGGAACCTTTGCAACTAATAGAATGGGAGTTTCTGGGGGAAGTAAAGCTTTGGCAGAATTAATTATTAACTGTCTTCTCACTCATGATGGACGTTGATGAAGCAATTATGACTTGTGGTTTCCTAATCTTTTTAATTAACTTTGAGGATTAATCAATGGCATCTATTAGTGATCGGCAGTATTCAAAGACTTGTGCAGAGTTAGCAGCTTGTTTGAGTATCAGTATTGCTTCGGCAAGACGGAAGGTAGAAATTGCTGCTGCTCAAGAAGGCATCAAAGATTTAAATTTGAGAAAAGAAATTGCCAAGAACTTATTAAACAAAGCGTTATTAATGAAGGATTCAGGTCAAAATCTTGCGGCTTCTAACTTAGATAATCTTTTGGAAGCGTTAGCTGAAGAGGAAAACTTTATGATTGAGGACTAAAGACTTTGTTAATCAATGATCAAAAATATTGGTAAAGTGGTTTCTATCAAGATCTGAGATAGTAGGAATACAATTAAAACATTGTTGAGCTAACCCTAATCTTCCTTCTCTGGTTAGGATTGTAATGAGTTGATTCCTTACTTCAATTAAATATCTGACATCATTAGCTGCATATGCGATTTGATTAGAACTAAGTTCTCTAGTCGTTCCCCAGTCACTACTTTGTGATTGCTTGTTTAATTCCACGCCAGTAAGTTCAAATACTAAATCTTTTAAACCATGCTTTTGGGTATAAGTTCTCGCTAGTTTGCTGGCTATCTTGGTGCAGAAGATAGACTTAGTTTTAATGTCTAGTCCTGTAGCCAACGCTGCAACGTCAAAACGTGCAAAGTGAAAGATCTTTTCTGTTTTTTGAGATTCTAATAATGCCTTGAGCCTAGGGGCATCGGTTTGGCCTAGGCCAATCTTTATGCAAGCAACATTATTTTGAGCATCACATATTTGGACGAGACATAGCCTGTCTCGTCCATGAATTAATCCCATGGCTTCCGTGTCGACTGCAATAACTGAGGAGGAATTGAATTTCTGGCTCCATTCTTCATTCAGATCTTTCTCAAAAGATTGAAGATTGCCGAGGTTTTGAGGCGGATTTGTCATCTTATAGTGTATTAGTGAAGAAATGTACGCTCTAGTTTTTCGGATTTAGACAGTCTTAATAGTGAGAGCTTTTAAATTGTAATTTTGAAGGTGGCATTATGGTAATGGTTTTAAGTTTATGTGATTGTTGACATATGAGGGCATATGGTTCGTGAGAGATTACCTTTTGCTCAAAGGGCTGTAAAAATAGTTAAAAGGTTTGTTCAAAGACTTTAAATTTCTTTTATATGCAATCTTTCTTCTCGTCGACTCTATTGCTGACGCTTCTATTGGCGATAGGTTTAGGCTTTTTTCTGCGAGCAGCAAGCAAAGATAGAACGACAGTCTTAGACTTTTCTTCTTCATTGCCACCAGTTGACCTGTTGAATGGGATTAGTCATTGGTTGGAAGATCGTGGTTGGACTAGAAAAGGAGGCGATGCTGATAGACAATTATTAGTATTTAATGGAAATGTTTCTTCTAGCAAGTGGTTAGAATTGTTGTTGATTTTGCTGGGAGGCATTGGTTCTGGATGTTTGGGACTGGTCATTATTCAGCTTTACCCTGCTCTTCATTGGTGGCCATTGTTATTGTCAATAATAGGAGGACCATTGTCTGGTTTCTTGTATAGAAAGAGGGCAGCTCGACAGGAAAATTTGGAGATAAGACTCCTTACTTCTGATGAGAACTTGGTCAGTGTTTTAAGAGTTAGAGCTCATAGAGATGAGCTTATTGCAATGGAGACAGATCTCGGTGAAAAACTTAATTTAGCAAGTGATGGCTCACTTCTTTCGTCTCCAATTTAGAAGGATGACTTATAAAGACTTATTGTCTAAGAATTATATTCATTTTTATTTAATAGCTATAATTCTTGGCTGTATTATTCCATTGTCAGTATATAAAAATTTAAAAGTAGAAAAATTGAACTTACTTTTAGGAGATAGGGTTCTTCTCAAGAGTAATTGGTTGGGATTAGCCAAAGTTAATAAACAGATACCTATTTTGGTAATGGCAGGTCATTCAGACTCTCAGGGTATTGCTGGAGCTGGGACTGCAGGTTCAGCTGTAGATATTTATGGATCTAAGCCAATGGACCCCAATATTAGTGATGAATTATTTTGGAATTTAAAAGTTCGAGATGCAATTATTCGTATAGGTAAGCGCTCTGGATTGAATATTATTTCTTATGACTCTGGTGTGCGAAACATTATTGACCCTAATGATCCAAGAACTAATTGGTCAGTTGGTGCCTTACATGCACAAAATGGTGGATATCCATTAGAGATTCATTTTGATTCCTATGGTGAATATGGTTTTGGTTCAGGTTTGATTCCTGCTTTGACAAGAGAATTAAATACATTGGATGAAAGTCTTGCTAGGGAATTTGGTAGATACCCTCTTTTTTTTCGAGGGGGCTTAGGAGGACCTCGACGAGGTATCCGTATTCTTGAAATAGGGAAGTTAGATGGGAAGTTGGAAGAAAGACTTAGAGATCCAAAATCTAGAAAAGAAACAATTAATTTGATTGCGAATAAGATAGTTCGTGCTATTAAAACAGGTATTACTTTAAGTAATCACTAAGCAGTTAATCTACAGCGTGATATGGTTGGCATCGTTTTTCAAGATCTAAATCATTAAGCCAATCCTGAGGTTTAGTGAAAAGATCAGTTAGTAGCTTTTCTCTAGAATTGGAAGGAGCTTGATATCCATATTCCCATCTTGCCAGAGGTGGGAGGGACATAAGAATCGATTCAGTTCTTCCATTGGTTTGCAGGCCAAAGATTGTCCCTCTATCCCAAACAAGATTAAACTCCACATATCTTCCACGACGATATAATTGGAAATTTCTTTCTTGATTACTAAAATAATGACTTTGCCGCTTTTCGATTATTGGAATATATGCAGGTAAAAATGCTTTGCCACATGATTGCGCTAACGAGAAAAGAGATTCCCAACTTAGTGATATTTCTCCAATCTCTTTTGAAATCTTTGCTGCTTGGCTGTTTTGATCTTGCCCTTTATAAATAGAACCAGATCCATCTTGATAGTCATAGAAAATACCTCCTATCCCACGAGTTTCTTGTCGGTGCTTTAGAAAAAAGTATTCGTCACACCATGGCTTGAACACTTTGTGGAAATCAGGATTGATATCATCACAGGCTTTTTTATGAATTCTGTGAAAATGTCTAGCATCTTCGAGAAATGGATAAAACGGAGTTAAATCTGCTCCACCGCCAAACCACCAGACTGGTCCTGCTTCGAAATAGCGATAATTGAGGTGAACTGTAGGAATATATGGATTGTGTGGATGAAGAACCATGGACGTTCCTGTTGCGAACCATGGATGTCCTTTTGCTTCAGGTCGTTGATTCAAGATTGATGGAGGTAATTGTTCTCCATGTACTTCAGAGAAATTCACTCCTCCTTGTTCGAAAATTTTCCCCTGTTGCATTACTCTTGAACGTCCTCCTCCCCCTTCTGGTCTTTCCCAACTTTCTTCTTTAAATTTTCCAATCCCGTCAATTTCTTCAAGCCCTTTGCAAATTTCGTCTTGAAGACTCATTACTAATTCTCTTGCCTTGGTTCTTGAATTAGAAGGAGGTAATGAGGGCATTGATAATCCTTTCGGGTCGGTAGACAAGTTCTGTTCGTAAGGCTTGCCAGTAGCTGATCTAAAGGATTTAAAAAGAAAATTCAACATTGGTCAATTCCTTCAGGAAATGGTTGTGGGCTTCTAAGTGCAAGAAAAAGAATTTTCTTCTAGTTGGAGAATTAATGTGAAGATTACTGATTCTATGTATAGGATTGATGGTTAAGACAATTTTCGCAAAAGCATGTCATTAACCGAGCAAGCTCGGATGGTCCTCGATCAGATTAAGGATGACCGAAGTGGAAAATCAATCCTTGAAATTGGATGGCTTGATCAAGTTCGTGTCATTCCTCCCAAGGCAATAGTAAGGCTTTGTCTTCCAAGTTATATGCAAAGTCAGCGAGATCAATTAGCTAAAGAAATAACTGAAAATTTGAAGAGTCTAAATGGGATTGAAGAAGTACAGATTGAAGTTGGTAATCCTCCTGAAGAGGGAGGCATTGGACATGCTGGTCATGGACAAACTTCGGATCAACTCCAGCCTGTTCAAGGTGTTAGGCACATTATTGCGGTAAGTAGTGGGAAGGGAGGAGTTGGGAAAAGTACGGTTGCAGTCAACTTGGCTTGTGCATTTGCTAAGAAAAATTTGAAAGTGGGACTTTTAGATGCCGATATTTATGGGCCTAATACTCCGATCATGCTTGGGGTTGCTGACCAGACACCTGAAGTGATTGGAAGTGGCTCAGATCAGAAAATTGTTCCGATAGAAAGTTGTGGTATCGGAATGGTTTCAATGGGTTTTTTAATTGAAGAAAATCAACCAGTTATATGGAGGGGCCCAATGCTTAATGGAATTATTAGGCAATTTTTATATCAGGCTAACTGGGGATATCGAGACGTGTTGGTAGTAGATCTACCCCCAGGAACTGGTGATGCCCAGTTATCTCTCGCACAAGCAGTTCCAATGTCAGGGGTGATTATTGTTACTACTCCTCAGAAGGTGTCCTTGCAAGATGCAAGAAGGGGTTTAGCCATGTTTCAGCAAATGAAAATACCTGTTTTAGGGGTTGTAGAGAATATGACAGCATTTGTGCCTCCTGATCTTCCAGATAGAAGTTATGCGCTTTTTGGGTCTGGAGGAGGGCAGCAACTGGCAGAAGAGAGTGGTGTCCCATTATTGGCAAAATTGCCCATGGAGATGCCTCTACAGGAAGGATGTAATGAAGGAATTCCGCTAGTGCATAGTTCGCCTAATTCATTAAGCTCTCAGGCATTTTTAGGGCTTGCAAGCAGCATAATAGAAACAATAAATAAAAAAATATAAGTATTTTTATGCAATTTGATTTGGATTTAAGTAAGAGACTTTTGTTTGGTCACTCAAGTTTATTTAAGAAGAGATTTAGGAATTTTGAGGCAATACTTTGGCTGACTCCTTTTTTTCTTGTGATTCTAGCTGGTCTCCTAATTGCAAGTACACAAAGGCAGACAAATTATGCAGATTGGTATAATCATTGGATTACAGCATGTATTGGTTTTGCTTTAGCATTCTTGATAGCTCAGATTCCTGTTGAAAGGATTAAGCCTTTTATATTACCTTCTTATTTGATTACCATCAGTAGTCTCTTTTTTGTAAGAGTTGTTGGCGTATCGGCTTTGGGAGCCCAGCGTTGGATAAATATTGGTGGACTTAATTTTCAACCTTCAGAATTTGCAAAAATCAGTGCAATTCTTGTTCTGGCATCTATTCTAGAGCGTAACAGGATTAAAAAACCTTCAAATTTGTTAAAGCCGATTTCTGTAATTCTTTTACCTTGGATTTTAGTTTTTTTTCAACCCGATTTAGGAACTTCTTTAGTATTTGGTGCTTTTTTATTTGCAATGCTCTATTGGTCTGGAATGCCGATTGAGTGGGGCTTGCTTCCTCTGTCTGCTTTGATAACAGCTATTTTTTCAGGTGTTTTTAAAATTGGTCTATTTATATGGATCCCATGTATGGGATTTTTGGCTTATCGCTCTTTCCCTAGTAGGCGTCTTGCTGCTTTGGTGACAACATTTTTGCAGAGTGTGATGGCCTTGATTACACCATGGTTATGGACAAATGTTCTTAAGGGTTATCAAAGAGATCGATTGGTTTTATTTCTTGACCCCGCTAAAGATCCTCTGGGAGGAGGTTATCATCTTCTTCAAAGTAAAGTTGGTATTGGTTCTGGTGGTTGGTTTGGAACTGGTTTGCTTCAAGGGCAATTAACTAAACTTAGTTTTATTCCAGAACAACATACTGATTTTATTTTTAGTGCATTAGGGGAAGAATTGGGTTTTCTAGGAACTTCGATAGTGATTATGAGTTTTTTCTTGTTAATTCTTAGGCTATTAAATATTGCAAGAAGTGCTAGGAGTGATTTTGAGTCATTGCTTGTTATTGGAGTTGGAAGCATGATTATGTTTCAAGTAGTGGTAAATATTTTTATGACGATTGGGCTTGGTCCAGTAACAGGCATACCTCTTCCTTTTTTAAGTTATGGTCGTTCAGCTTTATTGGTTAACTTTGTTTCGTTAGGCTTATGTATATCTGTTGCAAGACGAGCCCTTTTTGCAAGTAGAAGCTGGTGAATATTCGAGTCACTCTTAGCTCTATCCAAAAGCGAATGGCCGAAGGTGTTCCTAAGGGGAGAATTGAAGAACCAATAGCTCGAAAATTATGGTGGGCAGCTTTGGATACTTTGCAAAAGGATATTTTGGTGAATGTTGATTTAACTGATGGATTGTGGATTTCTTCTCCTTTGCCAGCTCTCTATGAGCCAAAATTACTTCAGAGATTAAAAGGGTGGGTATGGGCTCCAAGAGAGCTGAGAGCGCTTAACTCACCTCAGGTAGGTTTGTTACCACCGGCTTGTGTTCAGAATTTTGATGATGAAAATTTATCTGATGACTGTTCATATAAAAGACTTCATTTGCAAAAGGAAGATGGACAAGATCCTTTGCTGATCATTATTACCTCAGAAGTTCAATTAGCCCTTGCTCTTCAAGGTTCACCAGGCGAGAGGAATTTGCTTATTCGAAGTGACAAGGAGACTTTGCTGGAATTATTTAATATGCTTCAGGTAAGACTTAATAGAGAGAATGATAGAGATTCTTTCGAATTAAAAAGCTTATTGAAAAAGTATTCTCAATTAAATATTACATATCCATTAGAGAAAGTTTTTTGGCCATTACTTTCTGAGAGGTTGGCTTCGATTAATTCAACTGTTAATATTCAAAGCTTACCGAATGATTCTGTTGTTCAAGACTCTATAGATTCACCTGGTGAAATAAGTTTGATAGAGGCATTGGCTCATGAAGTTAGAACTCCTTTGGCAACAATCCGGACACTTATTCGTTCTTTGCTTAGAAGGAATGATCTTTCCGAACTAGTAGTAAACCGTCTAAAACAAATTGACTCGGAATGCACTGAACAAATTGATAGATTTGGCTTGATTTTTAATGCAGCTGCGCTTCAACGGAATGAGCCTGGAGATTCTTGTTTGGCTAGTACAAATCTTGGGGAAATGTTAAAAATGTTGCAGCCTGCTTGGAGCGAACAGCTCAAACGTAAAGGAGTAAAGCTTGAGATGGATATTCCCCCTGACTTGCCTGAAGTCTTGAGCGATCCTCAGCGTCTGGAGCTGATGCTAGGTGGATTAGTTGCTCGGAATACAAGAGGATTACAAGATGGATCGAGTCTCTTGATGGAATTGCGACCAGCAGGTAATCGCTTAAAGCTTCAAATATTTAGGAAATCTCCAAAATCATTAATTCAAGATCATCGTGGAAATGAAGAGAGCTCTGCTTTGGGGACTGTATTGAGTTGGAGCCCTCGGACAGGAAGTCTTCAGTTGACTCAAGCTGCAACACAAAGGTTGTTGGCCAGTCTTGGAGGAAGATTAATTCATCGTCGAGATAGAGGACTGACGGTTTTTTTTCCAATAGTGCAAGAAAAAAAATGATTTTTTGAAGCTCTCAATGTTGACTGGTGTGAAGCTTGACTCCCTTTAGTGTCATATCTAACAAATCCTAATGCTACTTTTCACTTGTAAAGGCATGCCGATTTACCAGATCAGCCATGACAGAACAGGCACTTAAGGGAAAACTCCCACAAAGCATCGGCAGTACCGGTGGACTTTTAAATTCCGCTGAAACTGAAGAAAAGTACGCCATCACTTGGTCTAGCTCAAAGGCTCAAGCCTTTGAACTCCCTACAGGAGGTGCTGCGATCATGAATGAAGGTGAGAACCTTATGTACTTTGCTCGAAAAGAGCAGTGTCTAGCTTTGGGAACGCAACTCAGGACATTTAAGCCAAGAATCGATGACTACAAGATCTATCGAATCTTTCCTGGCGGAGATACAGAGTTCCTTCATCCTAAGGATGGCGTTTTCCCTGAAAAGGTTAATGAAGGTCGTCCAATTGTGAACCATAATCCTCGCCGGATTGGGGATAATCCCAACCCAGCAAGCGTTAAGTTCACAGGAAACAATACCTTTGATTCCTGAACTAATTATTTGCAGCCGATTCTGAATTGTTAATTTCTGCCATCGGCTGCGATGATTAATTCATGCTCAGCACTGATTGTGCCTTTTTCTTAAAGGCAGCCTCTAATGGTGCAAACTTCATACCACTGGCTCATAGTTGGCCAGCAGACCTAGAAACACCTCTCACTACTTGGTTAAAGGTTGGTCATGATCAGCCTCCAGGTGTATTGCTTGAATCTGTAGAGGGTGGCGAAACACTAGGACGATGGAGTGTTGTGTCTACTGATCCTTTATGGACTGCAGTTGCTAGAGGAGATCGATTAGTTCGAAAATGGCGAAATGGACGAATAGATAATGAGCAAGGTAACCCTTTTAAGCAATTACGGAGTTGGTTGTCTCCATATCGTCCGGTTTCGCTTCCAGGTTTGCCACCATTAGGGCAACTCTACGGAATATGGGGTTATGAATTAATTCAATGGATAGAGCCAACTGTTCCTGTTCATCCAAGGGGAGAAGCAGATTTTCCTGATGGCTCATGGATGTTCATGGATAACATTCTCATATTTGATCAAGTTAAGAGATTAATAACAGCAGTTGTTTATGGAGACTTGACAGGTGGCCAATCGCCTGAGATGGCTCTAAAGGCTTCGCTTCAAAAGATTAAATATTTACAAAAGAAAATGGCTGCTCCCTTGCCATCAATGAAAACTTTAGATTGGAATATCAATAACAAAATTTCTTTAAATACTAAAAGTAATTTTACGCAATCTGAGTTTGAAAATGCAGTAAATAATGCTAAAACCAATATTGCTGATGGTGATGTTTTTCAACTTGTTTTAAGCCAACGTCTGGTCGCTCATGTAAAAGAAGATCCTTTTGATTTATATAGAAGTCTAAGGATGATTAACCCTTCTCCTTATATGGCTTTCTTTGATTTTGGAGATTGGCAGCTGATTGGTTCTAGCCCCGAAGTAATGGTTAAAGCTGAACCATCACCTAATAATAATAATGTTATTACAGCAAGTCTTAGGCCAATTGCAGGAACACGACCTAGGGGTAAAAATGATGCAGATGATCTGCTGTTAGAGAAAGATTTATTGGCTGATCCAAAAGAAAGAGCGGAGCATGTAATGCTAGTTGATTTAGGTCGAAATGATTTAGGTAGAGTTTGCAAATCTGGCAGTGTTTTGGTTAAGGAGTTAATGGTTATAGAGAAGTACTCTCATGTGATGCATATTGTGAGTGAAGTAGAAGGACTTCTTTTGCCAGATATGGATGTATGGGACTTGCTGATGGCTTCTTTCCCTGCGGGAACAGTTAGTGGCGCTCCGAAGATACGAGCAATGCAATTAATTAATCAGATGGAGCATCAATCCAGAGGTCCATATTCTGGTGTTTATGGCTCGATTGACTTGAATGGTGCTTTAAATACCGCAATTACTATTCGCACAATGCTTACCAAGTGTCATCCTGGGGGTGGATGTTCAGTTCATGTACAAGCTGGTGCTGGAGTAGTTGCAGATTCTAATCCCACTGCTGAATATCAAGAAACTTTAAACAAAGCGAAGGGAATGCTTCAAGCTATTTCTTGTCTTCAATCACCAAAATCATGACTAATAAACTTCTACTAAAGGGGTTTGAAGTGGAGCTATTTACAGGAACTTTTCTGGCGGAACATGTTGGAGTTGCTGATGATGTAACTAGCGAACTACCTGAATTTGTCAAAGAACCTGACCATCGTAATTTGGAATATATAACATTACCTAATGTTGATTATGACTATCTTAGGGATGCATTATTAATGCCAAGAGAAAAGCTAAGAAAATGGCTTATATCAAGGGATTTAACTCTTATTCCTGGAAGCACATTAAGTTTAGGAGATACTAAGCATTTTGAAAGATCTGACCCTTTAAATCCTTATCATGATTTGATTGAAGCAACCTACGGAACTCGGGTTGTTACGACTAGTGTGCATATCAATTTAGGTATTGATGATTTGAATTTATTGTTTCCTGCTATTCGACTAATTCGTTGTGAAGCCGCTTTGTTTTTAGCATTGAGCGCAAGTTCTCCCTTCTTAGATGGTCGACCTACAGGTGCTCATTCTCAAAGGTGGATTCAATTTCCTCTTACGCCTGAGAAAGTGCCATTCTTTGAGAATCACTCTCATTACATTGCCTGGGTTGAGGGGCAAATGGCATCTGGGGCAATGGAAAATGAGCGTCATCTGTGGACTTCTGTTAGGCCTAATGGTTCAAATCGTCCATATGAGTTGAATCGTCTTGAGTTAAGGATTTGTGATTTGATAACAGATTTTGATTTACTTTTAGCAATAACTGCTTTACTTGAGTTAAGAGTTTTAACCCTATTCCAAGATTCAAAAAAGTTAGATCCTTTTGAGATTAGTTCTTTGAATGCAGATCAATTGGCAAAACTAAGTGATATGAATGATCATTCGGCAGCAAAATTGAGTCTTGATTCAACTTTGTATAACTGGATAGATGGAGAACCAATTCAATGTAGAGACTGGATAAGAGCTTTGATGGAGGACGTTAACCAGCTTGCTATGGATCTGGGGATAGCCCATTTGCTTGCTCCATTGGAAACTGTGTTGAATGAAGGGAATCAGGCTATGCAATGGCTGAGATCTTATTCAGAAGGTAAATCCGTATCCCAGGTTTTGCAGCACAGTATTTCAGAAATGGCAAGAGAAGAAAGTTCGCAAAAGACATTTTGAGGTAAACCATGACTAAATTAGACTCTTATCACGATTCAATTGAGCAATCTCCCTCTGATCCCGCTGAAGGTGATTTGGGAGCTGATATTAATCAAGGTGGCAATCATTCTGGTCGACTTTTAAAGCAGAGACTGGAGTTAGTAGAAGATCTATGGGAAACAGTTCTTAAGAGTGAATGCCCTATTGAACAGGCAGATCGACTTTTACGACTTAAGAAATTAAGTGATCCAATCGCAGTTGAAGATGAAGATCAAAACAGTACGAGCTTGGCAATTGTTCTTTTGATCCGTGAGATGGATTTAGCTGAGGCAATTTCTGCAGCAAGAGCTTTTTCTTTGTATTTCCAATTGGTAAATATTCTTGAGCAGCGAATTGAAGAAGATGGTTATGTATCAAGTATGACTTGTACTGATTTGGAAAATGATAGACAGTCTTTTGATCCTTTCGCTCCCCCTTTGGCCAGTCAAACTGCCCCTGCAACTTTTAGGCAGCTTTTTGAAAGGCTTCGTCGCTTAAATGTTCCTCCAGCACAGTTAGAGTCTTTATTGCAAGAGATGGATATTCGTCTTGTGTTTACAGCCCATCCAACAGAAATTGTGCGGCATACTGTTCGTCATAAACAAAGAAAAGTTGCAAGTTTGCTTCAAAAATTGCAATCTGATTCTTGTCAATCTAAACCTGAATATTCAAACTTAAGACTTCAGCTTGAAGAGGAAATAAGACTATGGTGGCGAACTGATGAGCTTCATCAGTTTAAGCCAACTGTTTTGGATGAAGTGGATTATGCATTGCATTATTTCCAGCAAGTTTTATTTGATGCAATGCCTCAATTAAGGAGGCGTATAGCTTCAGCCTTGTCAAGTAGTTATCCGGATGTACTTCTCCCTCAAGAGGCTTTTTGTACTTTTGGTTCCTGGGTAGGTTCAGACCGAGATGGCAACCCTTCTGTTACTCCTGAAATTACCTGGCGAACGGCTTGTTATCAAAGGCAATTAATGCTCCAAAGGTATATCACTGCTGTTCAAGATTTAAGGGATCAACTGAGTATCTCTATGCAGTGGAGTCAGGTTAGTGCAGCGTTGTTGGAATCATTGGAAATGGATAGGTTGCGCTTCCCAGAGGTTTATGAGGAGCGAGCAGCACGCTATCGATTAGAGCCTTATCGTCTGAAGTTGAGCTATATGCTTGAAAGATTAAAGTTGACTACTTTAAGGAACCAGCAATTATCTGAGGCCGGATGGAAAGTATCTCTTGACAATGTTGACCCTGACAACGCGATCATTAATTCAATAGAAAGTTTGCATTATGGCTCAATTGCAGAATTCCGTAGTGATTTAGAACTTATAAGAAATAGCTTAGTGAGTACTGATTTAACTTGTGAACTTTTAGACACTCTACTTAATCAGGTTCACATATTTGGATTTTCTCTAGCAAGTCTTGATATACGCCAAGAAAGTACACGCCATAGTGATGTATTGGACGAAGTAACTAGATATTTAAATTTACCTCAACCATATGAAGAGATGAATGAAGAAGAAAAAGTTGATTGGCTTAAGAAAGAACTTGAGACAAGAAGACCTCTTATTTCATCAGAAGTTTCTTGGTCTAAATCAACAGCTGAGACTATTTCTGTTTTTCGTATGCTTAACCGACTACAAGATGAGTTTGGAAGTCGTATTTGTCGAACATATGTGATTTCAATGAGCCATACTGTGTCAGATTTACTTGAGGTATTGCTATTAGCAAAAGAAGCGGGACTTGTGGACCCCGCTGCGAGAAAATCTGATTTATTGGTAGTACCTTTATTTGAAACGGTTGAAGATCTTCAAAGGGCTCCAGAAGTGATGGAGCAACTTTTTAAAGAACAGCTATATAGAAATTTATTACCACGTGTTGGAGAAAAATTGCAACCTTTGCAAGAACTAATGCTCGGATATTCTGATAGCAATAAAGATTCTGGTTTTTTATCAAGTAATTGGGAGATTCATCAAGCGCAAATAGCTTTACAAGATTTGGCAAGTAGACAAGGTGTTGCTTTGAGGCTTTTTCATGGTCGAGGAGGATCTGTTGGTCGAGGAGGAGGTCCTGCTTATCAGGCCATATTGGCTCAACCAAGTGGAACGCTTCAAGGGAGAATAAAGATTACAGAACAAGGCGAAGTTTTGGCTTCTAAATACACTCTTCCAGAGCTTGCTTTGTATAACCTTGAAACTGTGACTACAGCAGTTCTTCAAAATAGTCTCGTTACTAATCAATTAGATGCAACATCTAGTTGGAATCAATTGATGACTAGATTGGCAGGGCGTTCCAGAGAACATTACCGAGCTTTAGTACATGATAATCCTGATTTAGTAGCTTTCTTTCAGGAGGTAACTCCAATTGAAGAAATTAGTAAGTTACAGATTTCTAGTAGACCTGCAAGAAGAAAAAGTGGGGCAAAAGATTTATCTAGTTTAAGAGCTATACCATGGGTTTTTGGATGGACTCAGAGCCGTTTTTTATTGCCAAGTTGGTTTGGGGTGGGAACGGCATTATCAGCTGAAGTGGAAATGGATCCTAATCAGCTTGATTTATTACGCAGGCTTCATCAGAGGTGGCCATTCTTTCGTATGTTGATTTCTAAGGTTGAAATGACTCTGTCAAAAGTAGACCTTGAGTTGGCTCAGCACTATGTATCAAGTTTAGGGAGCTCGGAAAACAAAGATGCTTTTAATCGAATTTTTGAGATTATTTCTACTGAGTATTACCTCACTAAGAAATTAATATTGGCTATTACTGGTAAAAAAAGATTGCTTGATGCTGACCCAGCTTTGCAATTATCAGTCGATCTTCGCAATAGAACAATTGTTCCTTTAGGTTTCTTGCAAGTAGCTTTGTTGAGAAGGCTACGTGATCAAAAACGTCAACCTCCCATGAGAGAAGCAACAGGAAAGCATGGGGATGAAACAAGAACATATAGTAGAAGTGAGTTGCTCCGAGGAGCTCTATTAACTATTAATGGGATTGCAGCTGGAATGCGCAATACAGGTTAAACAATTGATTCCATTTCGCCAGCGTTTAAAGGCTCCACAACTACCTAATGGCTTTATATTGAAAAGAGATGAATCAGTTTCTGCTGCTTTGATAAATCGTTTGCTTGCACGATGTAATGAGAGAACACATTCTCCAAAAAGACTTATTATTGCTTTGGAAAAAAGTTTTTGTTATTTGAGTATTTTTGAAGAAAGATCTGGAAAGCTTGTGGCTTTTGTTAGGGCTACGAGTGATAAGGGATTGAATGCAAATATTTGGAATTTAGTTGCGGAACCTGGGAAAAATCAAGAGAAGTTAATAGATGTTTTGATACATAATATGCTTTCAATTCTTAAAAGAGAGCTGCCTGGGTGCAGTATTTCAGTATGTGCACCTTCAATGTCTTTACAAGCATTAAAGGATAATGGTTTCTTGCTAGATCCTAATGGAATAAGAGTTATGGGTTTTCGTCTTAGATAATTGCAAGTGTCATTTTTAAAAGAAGCGAGCATGGAGGGACTCGAACCCCCGACTCTCAGAACCGGAATCTGATGCTCTATCCAACTGAGCTACATGCCCTCATGCCTTGCTTTTTGCCGGTAAATCGCTCCCTGAATAACAATCCAGAGTTAGCTTAGCCAAAAGATGCTATAGGGAAGATTAGGCTTAACCAGCTCGAACTCAATAATTTTAGGAATTACAGTGAACTTCGGTTGGAGTTAACTGAAAAACGGCTATTGGTCATTGGATCTAATGGTATTGGTAAATCTAATCTTCTTGAGGCAGTTGAATTAATAGGAAGTCTTAGGACTCATCGTACTGGTAATGATCAAGATCTTATTAAATGGGGAGAAAAGAGAGCTTTGTTGAAAGCTATTGCTAATGATTCTGAATGTCTTGAGATTGAATTACGGCGAAAAGGTGGCAGGCAAGTACGACGTAATGAAAAAATTCTAGGCAGACAATTGGACTTGATAGGTCCTTTGCGATGTGTTTGCTTTAGCTCACGTGATCTTGATTTAGTAAGGGGAGAGCCTTCTCTTCGAAGAAATTGGCTGGACAAAGTTGTTCAGCAGTTGGAACCTATCTATTGCGATTTAATGAGTAGATATAGCAAGTTAATGCGTCAAAGAAATCAACTTTGGCATCATTGTAGATTTTGTTCTGCACAAGAAAAAAACGATCTGTTAGATGCATTTGATATTCAGATGGCTTTAGTGAGTACGAGAATTCATAGACGAAGAAGTAGGGCCTTAAGGCATCTCCAACCGCTTGCAGCAAATTGGCAAGAAACATTAAGCGGTGGCAAGGAGAAATTGGAGTTTGAGTACTGTCCAGGGAGCAAGTTAGAGGGAGAAGAAGCAGAAGAGCCTTGGCGTTTATCAATTCAGCAGCAACTATTGGAACAAAGAGAGGACGAGGAGCGCTTGGGTATCTGCAGGATTGGGCCCCATAGAGATGAAGTTAAGTTCTTATTGGATGGAGCACCTGCTAGGCGCTTTGGATCTGCAGGTCAACAGAGGACAATATTATTGGCTTTAAAGTTGGCAGAATTGGAATTACTTGGCCAAGTTTATGGTGAACCTCCTTTACTTCTTCTAGATGATGTTCTTGCAGAATTGGATCCCAACAGACAGTTGTTGTTGCTTGAGGCAGTAGGCACTGATCACCAATGCTTAGTAACTGCAACTCATCTTCAGGCTTTTGAGGGGGATTGGCAAAGATATTCTCAAATCATCGAGGCAGATTCTTTTCAACTTAATTAGACGTAGGTTATCCTAGGCAGCTATTTGTAATCACCTAATGAATCAAAGTGTGCCATGTCTGCATCCCCACCCAGGATGGGATGAGTTAGCGCCTTTGAAAGTTCCTAGTCAAGGAATGACTAATAAAAAGAATATTGTGGGTAAGCATTGCATCCTTGAGCTTTATGAATGTGATCAGTTGAGAATTGATGATGAAGCATTTGTGAGAACAGTTATTACTTCGGCTGCTAAATTTGCTGGGGCCCAGCTTCTCAATTTAATAACGCATCATTTCGAACCTCAGGGTGTGACTGGATTAGCATTGTTAGCAGAATCTCATATATCTATTCATACATGGCCTGAACATGGATATGCGGCAATTGATATTTTTACCTGTGGTGACCATACAATGCCTGAGAAAGCATGTACTTTTATAAGAAAAGAATTTTTTTCACAACGTTATTTCCTAAAAAGTTTTGATCGGCAAACTTCAATTAGTAAAGCCTGATTAAAGCATTAGAGGAATTTAATATGATTAAGTATTACTTGAGATTCCTATTGAGCTTGCCACTGATTAATCCTTCAAGGTCGATACTTACCGAGGTAAACCCTAGAGAAAGGAAATATTTCACTATTTTCTTTTTATCTAGTTTTAGAAGTAGTTGATCTATATGTTCTTCTGGTAACTCTATTTTGGCTTCTTTTCCGCTGCTTCGTACTCTTACTTGATGAAAACCTTGGTTAATTAGCCATTGTTCTGCATGTGCAACCTGATCTAACTTTTTCTCATTAATTGATTCTCCGTATGGGAATCTGGAGGCAAGACATGGCTGAGCAGCTTTGTTCCACCAAGGCAAGCCAAGTGCTAGTGAAATTTTTCTGATAGAAATTTTATTTATTTTTAGTTCAGCAAGAGGTGATAAGACTCCAGCAACCCTAGCTGCTTCAATTCCAGGTCTGTAATCATTTAGGTCGTCATAATTTACTCCGTCTACCACTTGAGAAGTTTGTGAAACTTTTGCGATTGCTCTGAGTTGATGATGTAACTCTTGCTTGCATGCAAAGCATCTATTTATAGGATTCTTGTTGTATGCAGGATTAGTTAGTTCTTCTGTTTGGCATTCTTGATGGTCTATTCCTATCCATTTGGCTTGATCTCTAGCTTCTTTCAGAAGATATGGTGACAATGCAGGGGAAACACCTGTTACTGCAATTGCTTTAGTCCCTAGTTGTTCCTTTGCAATTGTGGCAACTAAGGAGCTGTCAACCCCACCAGAATATGCAACGCATACAGATCCAAGCTTTTTGAGGTAATTCCTCAATTTATCGAGTTGCTCCGCCTCGAGTTTTGTCAATGGTTTTATTGTGTTGAGCACAATTTTTCAAGTATTCCTTTATAAGACTATCTTTGATGATGTTGATCTGGTTAAGCTCAAGTTGTAGTTGGGCCAGACCATGGCTGACAAGGCAGACCAAGGACAGAAAAACTTAGATAAGAAACCACCTCGACGAGGAAGTGGCAAGGGGATTGGAATAGTTACCGCCGCTGATAGTAGGGAGCGTAGTCATGGACAATTGCATATATACGATGGAGAAGGGAAAGGTAAAAGTCAGGCTGCTCTTGGAGTTGTATTAAGGACGATTGGTTTGGGTATTTGTGAGGAGCGAAGAACAAGAGTTCTGCTTCTCAGGTTTCTTAAAGGTCCAGGGAGGGCTTATGACGAAGATGCAGCCATAGATGCTTTACAGCAAGGCTTCCCTCACTTAATTGATCAAGTCAGAACTGGTAGAGCTGAATTTTTTACTACTGCAGAGGCTACTCATGTTGATACTCAGGAGGCTCAACGAGGATGGGATATAGCTAAGGGGGCGATTGCTAGTGAACTTTATTCAGTAGTTGTATTGGATGAATTGAATCCTGTACTTGATTTGGGATTACTTCCCTTGGGAGAGGTTGTCGATACTCTTCAGTCAAGACCAAAAGGTATGGAGATAATTGTTACAGGTAGAGCGGCTCCTCCTCAATTAGTGCAGGTTGCTGATTTGCATTCAGAAATGCGTGCTCATAAACGTCCGATGAAGGAGTCTGTGCATTCTCAAGGTCTTCACTCGGTTGGTGGAATTGAAATTTATACAGGTGAAGGCAAAGGAAAATCTACGAGTGCTTTAGGAAAGGCTCTTCAGGCAATTGGTCGTGGAATTAGTCAAGATAAAAGTCATCGAGTTTTGATTTTGCAATGGCTTAAAGGAGGTAGTGGTTATACAGAGGATGCTGCTATTGCTGCCCTTAGAGAAAGTTACCCACATTTAGTTGATCATTTACGTTCTGGGAGAGACGCAATAGTTTGGCGAGGACAACAAAAACCAATTGATTATGTAGAGGCTGAGCGGGCTTGGGAGATTGCTCGAGCAGCTATTGGAAGTGGGTTATATAAGACTGTGATACTTGATGAATTGAATCCAAGTGTTGATTTAGAGTTATTACCTATTGAGCCAATTATTCAGACATTACTTAGGAAGCCATCTGAGACAGAAGTGATTATTACTGGGCGCTGTAAAAATCAACCGGCTTATTTTGATTTGGCAAGTGTTCATTCAGAAATGGTATGTCATAAGCATTATGCTGAGCAGGGTGTTGACCTTAAGCGAGGTGTTGATTATTAGTTAAATAAGACATTGAGATGTTTTACGTAATTATTCATGGACATTTTAATTGTTAATTTCATTTGTCCATGCATCTATGCCTCCAATTATATTAAAGCCCTTGATCCCGTTCTTTAGCAGTATTTGGAGGGCCTTCTCAGAGCGATGTCCACTTTTGCAATACAAATAGATTGTCCTATGTAGTGATATTTCTCTGAGATTCTCTAAAATTTCTCTGCTCTCGATCTCATTAAGTGGAATTGATTTAGCGCCAGGTATTTTGTGTAATTCATACTCATCTTTTGTTCGAACATCTATGAGCAAGATCTCGTTATTATCTATCATAATACTTTTCATTTCTTTGACTGAGACCTTGTCAATAATGTATTCACTTTTATTATTTCCTGAGGAGCAAAAATCTTTATAATTTATCAGGCTGTCTATCTTTTTGTTATTATTATCATGTATTAAACTAAGCTCTTTGAACTTCATTTGTAAAGCATCGTAGACTAGCAGTCTTCCATCTAGGATATCTCCAATACCGGTAATTATTTTAATAACTTCGGTTGCTTGTATTAATCCTATTATTCCAGGGAGAACACCTACTACACCTGCTTCTGAGCAGGAAGGAATTAAGTGACTAGGTGGAGGGATAGGCACTAAGTCTCTATAGTTAGGGCTTGAGTTATGTAGGTTAAAAACAGTTACTTGTCCAATAAACTTTGCGATTGAACCATATATATTTGGCTTCTCTAAAATTAGGCAAGCATCATTGATTAGGTAGCGACTGGGGAAATTATCTGTACAGTCACAGATAATATTGTAAGGGCTCATTATCTCTAATGCATTTTCTTCGTCTAAGAATTTATTAAATGTATCAACTTTACAAAAAGGATTGATATTTAATATTTGAGATTTTGCCGAAGATGTTTTTGGCTGCCCAAGCCATTGAATATTATGTATGACTTGCCTTTGAAGATTAGATTCCTCGACAGTGTCTCCATCAACTATACCAATCTGGCCTATCCCCGCTGCTGCAAGATACATAAGAAGTGGAGATCCAAGACCTCCACAACCAATACATAATACAGAACTCTTTTTAAGTTTTTCTTGGCCAACGACTCCTATTTCTGGAAGGCTGAGATGACGAGAATATCTATTCACCTCATTAGCACTTAATTTCGATTCTTGGTTGTTGTTGTCTTGCATTAGATAGTAGATTCTCTAGCCAACTTTTTTAATGACAATTTAAAATAATTAGCTCCTGAGGATGTTGGTTTTGGTCTTTTTGCATCCACCATGCTTGTGCTGATCCAATACCACTAACAATAACCATTAATCCTGAAGTAAAGATCAATGCTCTATCTGTCGGTGATGGTACTGCCTCTCCATCGGGATGAGAATGAGCTGACCCTAAGATTTTCAAGTTTTTAGTCCTTGCCCACTTTTGGGCAAGTAGTTGTTCTCTTGGATCAATAGCAAATCGATTTTCCCGACTACATGTTTTTTGTGGAGCCCTAACCTCACTATTTTGATGTCTACAAGGGCTTAATAAGCCTGGCTCCCATATATTGCAACAAGGCCATATGACTTTGATTTGATAACCCTTTGTCTTGTAATTACTAGCCATTATATTGTTATCGCCAATCAATAAAGCACAGCCTTCTTCAGGTTTTGGCGCAAGTAGTGTGCTCGTGAGAACTATCAGGCTATCGGCATCGAATTGAATAAATCCTGGCATAACAAGGATTCAATAGATATATTCAACACAAATTGCACTCTGTGTTGTGTTCATGAGCGACGAAAGTCCTGAGACAAATCCAGTCTCAAATACCGGCACTAATTCCGTCGGTGCTAATAACTTCTCAGATCGTGCAAACGATGTCATGGGGAAGGTTAATGAGACGTTAAATCAGGTTGATTGGGGTCAAATGGGCAAATACGGCAAAGCTGCTGGCATTATCGCGGTAGTAATTGTTGCCCAGATAATTATTAAAGGAGTCATTGACACAGTTAATCTATTGCCATTGGTTCCTGGATTGCTTGAACTATTGGGATTGGTTGTTTTAGGCCAATGGAGTTGGCAGAACCTCACTACTAGTGAAAAGCGAAATGCGGTTTTTGAAAGGGTGCAAAACTTACGTAAAGAATACTTGGGTTAGAAAGGTCTTTATAAACTGGCTTAATCTCAAAGAATGCATTCCAATCTTTTGATGCTTGTGATGCATTGATTTTGATATGAGCCCTTGAAGAGGTTAGCGTGATTTAGTAAGTGATATAGGTTATAAATTTCAATTCTGTCTCCTGCAGATTCTGATAAGGGCCAAGTATTTCCATAGCCTATATAGAAACTCTTAGTAAATCCACCAAATAATTTTGACATAGCAAGATCAACTTCTCTGTCTCCCCAATACGATGCTGGGTCAAAAAGTATGCCTTTCCCATCTGGATGAGTACCGACATTCCCGCTCCATAAATCTCCATGAAGTAGGCTTGGTTCGGGTGAATGTTCATTAAGTATTGATCTAAGACCTTCTAGCAATTTCTTGTTATAAAAATCTTTTAGCCCCCATTTGCTGGCAATTTCTAATTGAGGCATCAGCCGGAGGTTGATGAAATAATCTCCCCATGTTTTCATCCAGCCTCCAGGTTGTGGACCAGAACCTATGTAGCCATTGTTGGCCCAGCCAAAACTACCTCTATTATGTTTTGAGGAACTTTGGTGAAGTTTGGCAAGCCCCTTGCCAAGACTTGTTTGGTCTCCATTTTCAATATTCAACCAAGGTAGAATTAGTATGCAAGTATTTGTTAACTTTGCAATTTTTATAGGTTTTGGAATGACTAGATAATTGTCATCAGAAAATTCTTTTAAACTTTTGAGGCACTCTGCTTCAAAATTCAGTATTGGGAAAGACTCTGATGAATTGGTTTTGATGAAAACTATTCTATTGTCCTTTAAAACTAACTTCCAAGCCATGTGTATGCACCCTCCTGAAACTTGAGAAACACTTTCCATCTCAGCATTTCCCAATGGACCCCCTTTTGCAAATAGTTCTTTCTTTAGTGTTTCAAGCATAGATTTTTTGAATGTTTAGGAAGGGTATTGTTATGACTGATGAATCAGTAGTCGTTATTGGTGCTGGGATAGCAGGTCTGACTTCAGCCGCATTGCTTGCACATGAAGGAGTTCCAGTAACACTTTTGGAAAGCCATTCTCAAGTAGGAGGATGTGCAGGTACTTTTCGGAGAGGTTCTTATTTATTTGATGTTGGTGCAACTCAAGTTGCTGGATTGGAGATAGGTGGAATTCATCAGCGGTTGTTTAGGCATTTAAGTTTGGAATTGCCGGTAGCAACCATTTTGGACCCTGCTTGCGTAATTGACCTGGCAGATGGAATGGAACCTATTGCTCTATGGCATAACAAAAAGAAATGGGAGATAGAGAGAAAACGGCAATTTCCTGGTAGTGAGCCATTTTGGACAATTTGCAAACTTTTGCATGAAAGTAACTGGAAGTTTTCTGTTAGAGATCCTGTGATACCTACAAGAAATTTTTGGGATTTAGTAAAACTTATCCAGGCATTTCGTCTAGATAATATACCTTCGGGTTTGTTTATTCAGAGTTCAGTTGTTGATTTACTCAAGTTAACTGGTTGTTATACCGATAAACGTTTAATCAAGTTTCTTGACTTACAGTTAAGGTTATATTCACAGACAATAGCCTCTCGAACATCCGCACTTTATGGTGCAACTGTTTTGCAAATGGCTCAGGAACCACATGGCTTATGGCATCTTGATGGTTCAATGCAAGTCCTTAGTGATCTTCTAAGAAGATCATTTTGCACTAATGGAGGTCAATTATTACTTCGCCATAAAGTTGTTGGCCTTAAAGTTGCTTCTGACCAAGGTTGGAAGATTTCAGTCTCTTCTCCAAATGGTTTACAAGAATTATTGGCTAATGATGTCGTCTTTACTCTTCCACCACAGTCCCTTCTTGAATTAATTTCTGATAATTCATGCTTACCGTCCGAATATGTTCAGTGTTTGCGGGAATTGCCTAAGCCTAGTGGAGCACTGGTTTTTTATGCTGCTATTGCTCGAAGTGATTTGCCAGATAATTGCCCCAATCATCTTCAGATTAATGTCAAGGACCCAGGGTCTTTATTTATTTCAGTCAGCCGGGATGGAGATGGTCGAGCACCACTAGGTGAAGCTACTTTGATTGCAAGTATTTTTACTCAAACTAGTTTCTGGTGTTCATTGGATAAGACCTCATATGTCCAACAAAAAGAGATTATTTTGGAAAAGATTGTCCAAGCGTTATACAAGCATATGGGTATTTCATATACAGCTTGGATTCATAAAGAACTTGCAACTCCCCGCAGTTTTGTAAAATGGACAGGAAGGCCTAATGGAATTGTAGGTGGGCTTGCTCAGTATCCAGAAAGATTTGGCTTGTTCGGACTTGCTAGTAGGACTCCAGTCAGAGGTTTATGGCTTTGTGGAGACTCTATTTATCCAGGTGAAGGTACAGCAGGAGTTAGTCACTCTGCGCTGATTGCGTCTCGACAACTAATGGCAAATAGAGGACTTAGTCTGAACTTAAGCAGTTAATTTGATTGATTTCCTTTGATAAAATCTGAACGTAATTGCTTTGTAAACTCAAGGTCAATTTGCAATTGCTCCCATGACGAAAGTTGTATCTTCCTTTCCAAATCTTCTATATTCTTACGGTAGGAGTTTAGTGCCTTTAAAATTTCCTTAGTGTTATTTTGTGCCATGGCTTTCCCTAGATTAGGATTCCCCCCGCCCACTCTTGACGTATCTGAAAAGCCACTTGATGCAAGAGACTTTGCTAATTGGTTTATAGATTTTGATTCAAGATTCCCCAGAGTTTTTAATAAGGCTGCACTTATAAATACTGGTAAATGTGATATGAGTGCTACAGCCTCATCATGTTTATTTGCATCAGTTGTAATCCATTCGCTGCCAATTGAAATGGCTATTTGGTGAATTATTTCAAGTGCTTCAATATCTGTTTTTGAGTTGGGTGTAGCTACCCAGGGTCGTTGGTTGAATAGTCCTAGTTCACCTGCATTGACACCCTCTTCGGCACTCCCAGCCATAGGGTGACTTCCTACAAATCGTGGATGGAGATTTTGCCAGGTTTTAACAACAGGACTTTTGACGGATCCTACGTCAGTAATAACTGCACTTTTGGGTAAAGAATTAATTAAGTGATTGGATGGATTTATGATTTTGTCCAAAGGCAAAGCAATAAAAATTATTTGGCAATCATTAAGGATTTCTAGATTTGTGCTTATTACATTAGCTAGCTTTCTTTCTTTGGCTCTTTTTAGAGTTGCTGACCTATGAACAACTCCATGCACTTCCCACCCACGTGATTGAAGTTCTAAACCTAACGAGCCTCCTATTAGTCCTAAGCCGACTATCCCGATGCATCTAGATTTTGTTGGTTGCTCGATCATGTATTGGATTTGTTCTTTACTCATCATGTTGATTGAATAATAATTATTAGCCAAGCTTTTTATTTATGTAGGCTGTAGCAATGTTTGAAGCAAGGGCGCATAATCAGGTCAGAAGGTTGCTTAAGCAGGAACAATTTGCATGGCCACATCATCTAACTTTAAGCCGACTGGTTGCCCGTAGTCTTAGAAGAGGCGACCAAACTCTTATAGAGCTTGATTCTGCTGGATATAATTGTTGGTGGCTAGGTCTGTTGATCCCGTTGTGCCTAGACAGAATGGCCGGGACAATTGTTCTTTCTGGGAAGGAACGTAATCGATTGCTAAATATTGAGATACCTAGATTAAAAGCCGAAGGCTTGCACCTTCCCCTTTGGCAAGGAGAGACTCCTCCTAATGGTGATCAATTGTGGTTACTTGACTATGCTGGATTGCTTGACGCTTACCGAAAAGGCTTTCTTAGTTCAAGACAACTCATAGTTCCAGAAGTTGAAAGACTTGCGACAAGACTGAGAGAAGTAATGGCTATAGTTATTAAGACTGAGGATTGGGAAAAGCTTAGGCGGGCCTTCCCTTCGGCTGATTTAGCAATTATGCAATTGCATGAGCGAATAAGTGTCAAGCTTTTTAATCAGGCTTCAAGATTGAATGACCAGGTGCGAATTGATTACGATGAAATAGTTAAGCTTAAAGATCTTCTAAATATTCTCAATCCATCTCTTTCACCATGGTCTCAATTTTTAAAAACTGATTGCAAATCTTGGGCAAGTTGGGCTGAGCTTGAACATAAGACTCTTAAGTGGAATTGGTGTCTAAAGCCTTTGGACCCTCTTAAGTTACTTACTGGACTTCTGACTGATCAACCTTCTCTCTTGATTTCTGAATCTGTTAATAATCAATTGTTATTAATGTCATTGAATTCTTTGGTAAAACCTTTTGATGCAAAGGTGCAATTAGTCGGATCAGGCTTGCAAGAACCGATATCTCTTTTTGCGCCTAGTCGTCAACCATTGCCCAATACAGAGGTATATGCATCTCATCTATTAGAACAATCTCTTAGGTTGATTCTTGGTCGTTCTGGCCTCACAATAATCTTGTTAGATGATTTTGAATTAAGAATGACGTTGACTAGTCAATTAGCTGCTGAATTCGGACGAAGAGTTGTACATGAAACAACAGCACCAGAAGCCAATGGTGTTATTTGTTGTACTTGGTCATGGTGGATTAAATATCATGATCAACTTCCATCTCCAGAGCAATTAGTGGTTGCATTGTTACCTTTTGCAAGTTTGGAATCACCTTTGGTTGCAGCCAGAGTCGAGTCCTATAAGTGTCAGGGTCAAGATTGGTTCCGTGATTTCTTATTGCCAGAGGCTCTTGATGTTTTGTCCCAGGCAGTTGCTCCTATTAGAAATACTCAGACTAGATTGGCAGTGCTTGACGGAAGATTGAAAGCACGTAGTTGGGGACTGGAGATACTTAAGGCTTTAGAACCTTGGACATCTCTGCATAGGCTATTGCCAGATTAGGCATCGTAATCTTGTCCTGAAAACTGCTTATTATCATCATGGGAGAGGCTCGTCGTAGAGCAAGTCAAGGCTTGCCACCTCGTCAGACCAAGGATAAACAAGATACTTCTTCCAGAATTGTTAGCTGGCTACCTATTACCCAGAATCAAAAACAACAATTTTATTCAATCACTCAGCGTGGTGCTTGGATTGGAATTGGGTCTTTAATTGTTTTGTGGGTGGTTGTTAGATTTATTGGTCCTGCTGCTGGTTGGTGGATCCCAGCTGATATGAGTTGAAACTATTGATTGTTGATATAATTTTTTTACTTCTATCTTTATTAATTTGTACACTTTTTTCTCTATTGGTTGTTAGGCAGCTTCAATATTTGTAGTTATAGATTGTTTGGTATTTGTTGCCTTGGCTGCTGCAGTTGCAATTGGTCTCATTGAATTGGCACTAACTTCAGACCCTTCTGTTAGTTTTTGCCGTACTAATGCTTCGATTTTCTCTTTATTCTCAGGATTCTGTTCGAGCCAAGTAATCGTATTGTCACGTCCTTGCCCAATATTGTCTCCTTCGTAGCTATACCAGGCACCTTTTCGTGTAACTACAGATGTTTCTTCGGCCAAATCGAGTAAACATCCCAATGTGCTTATTCCTTTGCCAAATAGAATGTCAAATTCAGCTATACGAAATGGGGGGGCAACTTTATTCTTTGCTACTTTCACCTTCGCACGAATTCCATACTCTTCTGTACCCCTTTTCAATGTTTGAATACGTCGTATATCTAGTCTTACTGATGCATAAAACTTGAGTGCATTACCTCCGGTAGTTGTTTCTGGGTTGCCGTATGTGATTCCTATTTTAAGCCGCAGTTGATTTAAGAAAATAACTGTGCAGCCTGATTTGCCGATGTTGCCTGTAATTTTCCTCATCGCTTGACTCATGAGGCGAGCTTGACTTCCGATTGCTAGATCTCCCATCTCTCCTTCAATTTCTGCACGGGGAGTTAGAGCGGCTACAGAATCGACAACGACTAGGTCAACGGCGGCTGATCTGACTAATTGATCAACAATTTCTAGTGCCATCTCACCGGTATCTGGTTGAGATACCAGTAGATTCTCAACATCGACACCTAAAGAGGCGGCATAGAAAGGGTCAAGAGCATGCTCTGCATCGACAAAGGCCGCTACTCCTCCGCGGCGTTGCACTTCCGCAATTGCATGCAATGTGAGTGTTGTTTTCCCAGAGCTCTCGGGTCCATATACTTCTATAACTCTTCCTTTTGGGTAACCTCCGCCCAGTGCAAGATCCAAAGTTAATGCACCGGTTGATATCGTTTCCACCCGCATCCTTGAAGCATCTCCCAGCCGCATGATTGAGCCTTTGCCAAAATTGCGTTCTATTTGGCCAAGAACCATGCTGAGGGCTTTATCGCGTTCTCCCGGGCGTTGAGAGTCTGCATTGTGTGATGAGATTGTTTTGCGTTCAGTTGGCATTGGAATTTTTTTAGTGATAGATGAAGAGGTTCATGTGCATGTCGATTTGGATGCCTTGCGCAAAGTTTGAATTCTTTGAACTAGTACTTTAGATAAGCAATTTCGGCCGCCAACCTCTTTACCTTGAAGTAGTACAAGCGTACCCTACCGAATTAGATTGCTCTCGCCAAGGGGGCCATCAGATTTTCTGGTTTTAGCAGATGAATTTCTTTTGGAAGATTGTCGATATCATTAGGCTTTAGGTAACCCCAGCTGGCCAGGTAGCAAGGAATATCAGATGTCTCTGGAGTACTTCGAACTAGCTCAAGAGTTGCGCGACGGTCTTCTATAAAACCTTGAATCGATCGATTTGCTTTGAGTTGCTTCAAGATTTTTATTTTGCTACCTGATTCATGCCCATAAACTAAATTTGCTTGTAGTCCCAGTGAATTCAGAATCTCATAAGTAAAAGACTCGCCTTTGGTAGTTAAAACAGCCCATTCAATCCCTTTGGTATGAATTGAATTTAATAGTGGAAAAATATGAAGAAAGGGTTTATGAAGTTGAATCCATTGTTTGTGATTATGAGTGAGTTCAGCTGTCCGAATATTGTCTAGAGCGTTTTGGAGTTTCTTGTCAGTCCACTTCCATATCTGCAGGGCCTCTTGACATCTTAAATGGTATTCAGATGCATAGATGCTTGGTATGTAGTGGTTTAGAGGACTTTCAGTACGTGTCATTTCTGCTGCCAAGAGAACCATTTCCCATCCTTGGTTAATCCATGGGCGAAGTTCCCGAAAGTTTGATGGGATTTCCTTGGGCAAAATATTGGAATCTGAACGGCTCTTTAAAAGTGCAAGGCATGCTTTCCGAGCACTGGACCAGTATTCGTACATCCCATCAACAATGACCCCATCAAAATCAAAGATTAGAAGAGGTTTAGAAGTCACTCAATTGTTAGTTGAACTGGGCCGCTAGGATTCGAACCTAGGAATGTCGGGACCAAAACCCGATGCCTTACCACTTGGCGACGGCCCAATGAAATGGATCAGACCTTCAAAAGGTACTTGATCTGCTCCTCAAATAATTGCATACGGAGTATTCATATTGGCAATAGATCTTCTTGGATCTTGTTTTAGTTTCGTAGCAGTTGTTGCATTGGTTGCCATTTGAGGCTTCGTGCACCTCCCATCTCCACGATTAATTTTATGCGTGGTTCTTTTTTGCAAAGGTCAATTAAGGCAGATAGTTCAGACTTCGAAAAGGCGTGGCCTTCAAGAATCCAAAGGGCAATGGGTGAATCTCCGAGCAGTAATTCACCTAATTGAGGCATGACTTGTTGAACTTCTCCTACAGCTCCATTACGTCCAACACATTGATGACCTAAATGAGGTGGTCTAATCCCATGAAGCTTGGAAAGGAAAACTTCCGGATCTCCAAGGCCTCTGGCAGTTGTGATTTGAGTTTTATATCCTCCAGCACGAAGTCGGCGCAGTAAGCGAGTTTCTGCTCCGCCTTCTAATGGCACAAATATTGCTATGCAGCCAGCCTCTTCTAGTTCTTTACGAAAATCTTTTCCAGAAAGCAATAGCGGCATGAGTTAAATCTAAGTCTTTTATTCAGATTGAGTTTGACAGCTAAAGCAAATTATTACTAGGTGAACCATGGTGGTGTAGTGTTTTAGTTTGCTTGACACTCTGTGCCCGTCCGCTAGCCGGGCCTCCAGGTGTTAGGCAGGCCTGGCGATTGCGCTAGGTCCTAAGGCCAGTGCAGTAAAGAGATTTATTGCCGAGATACTGACTGTTTTATTTAAGACCCGTCAAGTCTCAGCCAGCTGATTTATTCGCTAGCCAGCTCTGAAGTGATCGATTTCTCCGAGATCTTTTGAGTTTTAAGGTTGGTAAAGCGTTTATTTAATCAGCAGATTCCAAAACCTCATGACTTGTCTTGAGGTAGTACACGCTGGTGTTTTTTCCTCCAAATGTCTATTGGCATCCTTGGGAAGAAGCTGGGCATGTCTCAGCTCTTCGACGATCAAGGCAGAGCTGTTCCGGTAACACTTATCGAAGCAGGTCCGTGTCGGATCACTCAATTAAAAAGTAGCGACACCGATGGTTATTCAGCGGTGCAAATTGGTTTCTGCGAAATTCGTGAGAAGCTAATTAATAAGCCTGCTAAAGGACATCTGTCTAAATCTGGAGACGGATTACTTCGCTATTTACGTGAATATCGCGTTGAAGCGTTAGAGGGCTTTGAAATTGGCAGTGCTATTACTGTTCGAGATTTTGAGGCTGGTCAAAAGGTTGATGTTAGTGGTGACACTATGGGTCGAGGCTTTTCTGGCTACCAGAAGCGTCATGGTTTTAGTCGAGGGCCAATGAGTCACGGCTCAAAAAATCATAGAGAACCTGGATCAACTGGTGCTGGTACAACTCCAGGACGCATTTATCCAGGCAAAAGGATGGCTGGTCGATATGGTGGAAAAAAAGTGACTACTCGTGGATTAACGATACTAAAAGTTGATAGTGAGTTGAATCTTCTGGTTGTGAAAGGTTCTGTTCCAGGGAAGCCTGGATCATTGCTCAATATCAGACCTGCAAAGCGAGTAGGGATGAACCTTGCTCAAGGAGGTAAGTAATGGTTAGTTGTGTAGTTAAAGATTGGCAGGGCAAGGAATCTGGCGAGGCAACTATTGATCTCAAAGTTGCCAAGGATTCTACAGCTGGTGATTTAATGCATCGAGCTGTTTTGCGTCATCATGCTCATAGTCGCCAAGGTACCGCAAGTACCCTTACTAGGGCAGAAGTTCGTGGAGGTGGTCGTAAGCCTTATAAACAGAAAGGAACTGGTCGAGCTAGACAAGGTTCCATTCGTACTCCCTTACGTCCAGGCGGAGGAATTATCTTTGGTCCTAAGCCTCGCACCTACAACCTCTCGATGAACCGAAAGGAACGTCGATTGGCTTTGCGAACAGCCTTTATGGCTCGATTAAGTGATGCAGTTGTAGTTAGGGATTTTGGAACTACTCTTAAAACTCCTAAAACCAGTGAGATTAGTTCAGCTCTTGGACGACTAGGTATCTCAAAGGATTCAAAGGTCTTGGTTATTCTTTCTAATCCTTCTGAGACAATAGCTCGCTCTATTCGCAATCTTGAGAAGGTTAAGTTGGTGTCTGCTAATCATTTAAATGTCTTTGATCTATTAAATGCCAATTCTTTGGTATTAGGCGAAGACGCTCTTGAGACCATCCGGGAGGTCTACGGAAATGACTGAACGTTTTATTGGCCGATTAGCAGATGTCATTAGACGTCCGTTGATTACCGAAAAAGCTACTCGTGCTTTAGAGCTCAACCAATACACTTTTGAGGTTGATCATCGTGCTGCGAAGCCTGATATCAAGGCAGCAGTAGAAAAGATGTTTGATGTAAAGGTATTAGGTGTGAGCACTATGAATCCTCCAAGAAGGACGCGCCGAATAGGTCGTTTTGCTGGAAAGCGCTCTCAAGTTAAAAAAGCTGTTGTGCGTTTAGCAGAGGGCAACACAATTCAACTCTTCCCTGAGTCTTGAGGAGTTTTTAGTTATGGCAATTCGAACTTTTCGTCCCTATACCCCAGGTACTCGAACAAGGGTAGTTACAGATTTCAATGAGGTGACTGGCCGCAAGCCTGAGAAGTCACTGGTTGTTTCTAAGCATCGTCGCAAGGGTCGCAACAATCGCGGAGTAATTACTTGCCGCCATCGTGGCGGGGGTCATAAACGTCTATATAGAGTTGTAGATTTCCGCCGGAACAAGCATGGAATAGCTGCAAAAGTTGCTGCTATTCACTATGACCCACATCGCAATGCCCGATTGGCTTTGCTCTTTTATGCCGATGGCGAAAAAAGGTATATTCTTGCACCTGCAGGAATATCAGTAGGTCAAGAAATTGTTTCCGGGCCTGATTCCCCTATTGAGGTTGGGAATGCAATGCCTCTGTCCCAAATACCATTAGGTTCCAATGTTCATTGCGTGGAGCTTTATGCCGGACGTGGTGGTCAGATGGTTCGTACAGCAGGTGCTAGTGCTCAGGTCATGGCCAAAGAAGGTGACTATGTAGCACTTAAATTGCCTTCAACAGAGGTTCGGCTTGTTCGAAAGGAATGTTATGCAACGCTTGGAGAAGTAGGCAATTCTGAGATTAGAAATACCAGCCTAGGTAAGGCTGGTCGTCGGAGATGGTTGGGGCGGCGGCCACAAGTTCGTGGAAGTGTCATGAATCCATGTGACCACCCACATGGAGGTGGCGAAGGCAGGGCACCTATTGGTCGATCAGGCCCTGTATCCCCTTGGGGTAAACCAGCCTTGGGATTAAAAACCAGAAAGCGGAACAAGCCAAGTAATCGGTTTGTACTTCGTAAGCGACGCCGGATTTCTAAACGGAGCCGTGGTGGAAGAGATTCCTAATTCCCTTATCACTTTCATTCCATCTGATTATTTGTTATGGGACGTTCACTTAAAAAAGGCCCTTTTATTGCTGACAGCCTTCTTCGAAAGGTTGAAAAGCAAAATAGTGATGATAACAAGTCAGTTATCAAGACCTGGTCAAGGGCATCAACTATTCTCCCAATGATGATTGGCCATACAATTGCCGTTCACAACGGTAAAACCCATATTCCGGTATTTATTACTGAACAAATGGTTGGTCACAAACTGGGAGAATTTGCCCCGACCCGAACCTATAAGGGTCACATTAAAGACAAGAAAGGAGCTCGTTGAAAATCATGACCACTGAAACTTCAACAACTCCAATAGCTGAGGCTCATGGCCGTTTTATTAGAGGCTCTGTCTCAAAAGTTCGGCGTGTACTTGACCAGATTAGAGGTTGCACTTATCGCGACGCTTTGATCATGCTCGAATTTATGCCTTATCGCTCAACTGGACCTATTACAAAAGTTCTCCGTTCAGCAGTGGCAAATGCCGAACACAACCTTGGACTTGATCCTGCATCATTAGTTATTACTACTGCTATTGCAGATATGGGCCCTTCAATGAAGCGCTATAGGCCACGTGCACAAGGTCGCGCTTTTGCGATCAAAAAGCAAACTTGTCACATCAGCATTGCTGTGACATCAAAGACTGATTCCTGACCCTTTCAAAGAAAACTGATGGGACACAAAATCCATCCAACTGGTTTACGCCTTGGCATCACGCAAGAGCACCGATCTCGCTGGTATGCCCCAAGCAAGACATATCCATCTCTTCTTAAGGAGGATGATGGAATACGTCGGTTTATTCATAAGAAATATGGGGCTGCAGGTATTAGCGATGTATTGATTGCGCGTAAAGCAGATCAACTGGAAGTAGAGCTCAAAACAGCAAGGCCTGGTGTAATTGTTGGTCGCCAAGGTAGCGGAATTGAGGAGCTTCGAGCTGGGATTCAGAAAACAATTGGTGATCGTGGTCGGCAAGTCCGAATTAATGTTGTAGAAGTTGATCGAGTTGATGCAGATGCTTTCCTTTTGGCTGAGTACATAGCTCAACAATTAGAAAAGAGAGTCGCTTTTAGAAGAACTATCAGAATGGCTGTTCAGCGAGCTCAACGTGCTGGAGTGCTTGGTTTGAAGATTCAAGTAGGTGGTCGTTTGAATGGAGCAGAAATTGCTCGTACTGAATGGACAAGAGAAGGAAGGGTCCCACTCCATACTCTGCGAGCAGAAATCGATTATGCAACCAAGGTCGCAAGCACAACATATGGAGTTTTAGGAATCAAGGTATGGATTTTCAAAGGCGAAGTCCTAGCGAATGAAGATCAACCTCTTCCAGTTGGTGGAAGCCCTAGACGAAGGGGGAATCGAAGACCCCAACAGTTTGAAGATCGTTCCAATGAAAGTTGATAAGGAGTCCTGAACATGCTCAGTCCAAAACGCGTCAAATTCCGCAAACAACAACGTGGCCGTATGCGTGGTATTGCCACAAGAGGCAATACCATTGCTTTTGGTCAGTTTGCATTGCAAGCTCAAGAATGTGGCTGGATCACCTCTAGGCAGATTGAAGCCAGTAGACGAGCAATGACTCGTTACGTTAAACGTGGAGGAAAGATCTGGATCCGCATCTTCCCAGATAAGCCAGTCACCATGAGGCCAGCTGAAACCCGTATGGGCTCAGGTAAAGGTAACCCTGAATTTTGGGTTGCTGTTGTTAAGCCAGGCCGCATTCTCTTTGAAATGGGCGGTGACGAAATTACTGAGGAAATAGCTAAGGAAGCTATGCGATTGGCTCAGTACAAGCTTCCTGTGAAAACTAAGTTTTTAGCTTTAGAAGACCAGGGCTTGTTGACTAGTGGACCTCAAACCTCCAGTTCAACAACCACTAAATCGGAGTCTTGATCATGTCTAGAACAAGCACTGCAGAGGTGCGCAAACTCACAGACGCTGACATTAATGAACAGATCGATGAGGTCCGTCGAGAGCTTTTTGATCTTCGTTTTCAGCAGGCCACCAGGCAGCTGAGCAATTCTCACCGTTTTAAAGAAGCCAGAATTAAGTTGGCACAACTTTTGACGGTCCAGAAGGAGCGAAGCTCCTCTGATTCATCTTCCTGATTACCTTCTTAGAACTCATGGCACTTAAAGAAAGAGTTGGAACTGTTGTTAGTGACAAGATGGATAAAACAGTGGTTGTTGCAGTTATCAACCGCTTCCCACATTCCATCTATCAGAAGACTGTCAGCCGGACAACTCGTTATAAAGCTCATGATGCAGAGAACAATTGCCGAGTAGGCGATCGAGTTCGCATTACTGAGACTCGTCCACTCAGCGCAACTAAACGTTGGAAAGTTTCAGAGGTCTTAGGACACAGCATTAAGGCTGAGGAGGTCGCAAAATGATTCAACAAGAAACGTTTTTGACTGTTGCTGATAACAGTGGTGCAAAAAGAATTCAATGCATTCGGGTACTTGGTTCTAATCGTAGGTATGCCCATGTGGGTGATGTCATTGTTGCTGCAGTAAAAGATGCGATGCCAAATATGGGCGTCAAAAAATCTGATGTTGTTAAAGCTGTGGTGGTCAGGACCAAGGCAACCATGAGACGAGAAACTGGTAATTCAATTCGATTTGATGATAATGCTGCTGTCTTAATTAATGATGACAGAAACCCAAGAGGAACAAGGGTTTTTGGCCCTGTAGCACGTGAATTGCGCGAGCGCAATTTCACCAAAATTGTTTCCTTGGCTCCGGAGGTGATTTAAATGCAGAATTTATCTCAAAAGCACACATCCACTCAGCGAATCAAGATGCGGATTCGTAAAGGAGATACTGTGAAAGTTATTAATGGCAAGGATAAAGGCAAGACTGGAGAGGTTTTAAAAACTTTGCCAGTTGAGAATAGAGTAATTGTCCAAGGAGTTAATCTACGAACCCGCCATGTAAAACCAACCCAGGAAGGAGAATCAGGACGAATTGTTACTGAGGAAGCCTCATTGCATGCTTCTAATGTGATGTTGTATTCCAGTGCTAAAAAAGTTGCTAGCCGAGTCGAATTGGTTGTTGATAAGGATGGTAATAAGAAACGACGTCTTAAGAAAACTGGTGAATTGATTGATTAAATCACCAGTTGCTTGTTCTTTCTTACTTAGGAGAGATTTTTACCATTTCCTTCACCCATTCTGATTTTTCTTCTGACCAAGCCCAGAAGTATTCTCAACCCAAGCCATGTCACTAAAACAGCGCTATCGAGAGACTATTCAGCCAAAATTACTGAAAGATCTTAGTCTCTCCAATATTCATGAAGTCCCTAAAGTGGTCAAGGTCACTGTAAATAGGGGATTAGGCGAAGCTGCCACTAACGCAAAAGCTCTGGAGGCATCTATCAATGAGCTAGCAACCATTACGGGCCAGAAGGTTCTAGTAACAAGAGCTAAGAAAGCAATTGCTGGTTTCAAAATTAGACAAGGAATGCCCATTGGCTGTGCAGTCACCCTCCGTGGTGAGCGGATGTATGCGTTTTTGGAACGTTTGATAAATCTTGCATTGCCTAGAATTAGGGACTTTAGGGGTGTTAGCCCAAAGAGTTTTGATGGCCGAGGTAATTACACATTGGGAGTGAGAGAGCAACTCATTTTCCCAGAGATATCTTTTGACAAAGTTGATTCCATCAGGGGAATGGATATCACGATTGTTACCAGTGCTCGATCGGATGCAGAGGGCAAGGCCCTCCTCCGCGAGATGGGAATGCCTTTCCGCAGTAATTGAGACCTACGCAGACGATTATGGCTAACCACGATCCAATTTCCGATATGCTCACTCGTATTCGCAATGCGAGTGAAAAGCGTCATCAAACCACACGAGTTCCGGCTTCCCGCATGTCTCGCAGTATTGCAAAGGTATTGCAGAATGAGGGGTTTATTGCAGAAATTAGTGAAGAAGGTGAAGGCGTAAGAACTCAATTAGTTCTTCAGTTGAAATACAGCGGCAAGCATCGCCATCCAATCATTAGGTCAATGCAGAGAGTTAGCAAACCTGGTCTTCGGATCTATAAGAACACAAGAGGACTCCCAAAAGTGCTCGGTGGTCTAGGTGTAGCAATCATCTCCACTTCTAAAGGTGTTATGAGTGATAGGGATGCACGTAAACAAGGCGTTGGCGGAGAAGTTCTCTGCTATGTCTATTAAATAGGAGTTTGATCTATGTCTCGAATTGGTAAAAATCCGATTTCAGTCCCAGAGAAAGTCGCGGTTACTGTTGATGGATTATCCGTAACAGTTAAAGGACCTAAAGGGGAATTGAGTCGTGTCCTCCCTGAGGGAGTTAGTGTCAGTCAAGTTGAAAATACAATTGTTATTTCACCAACAACTGATAAGAGAAAATCAAAAGAACGTCATGGTCTCTGTCGTTCTTTAGTTGCGAATATGGTTGAAGGTGTCAGTAAGGGTTATACCCGAAGATTGGAAATTGTTGGTGTTGGATCAAGAGCCCAAGTAAAAGGGAGGAATCTTGTAGTTAGTGCTGGTTATAGTCATCCTGTTGAAGTAATCCCTCCATCTGGAATTACTTTTGCGGTGGAAAATAACACGAATGTGATTGTTTCTGGCCCAGATAAGGAGTTGGTCGGCAATGAAGCTGCCAAAATTCGTTCTATTAGACCTCCTGAGCCATACAAAGGTAAAGGAATTAAGTATGAAGGTGAAAGAATACTTAGAAAAGCCGGTAAATCTGGCAAGAAATAGAGCTTTGTTTATTTGCACTTAATCATTCATCATGACTACTCTTTCACGAAAACAGCAAACTCAGAAGCGGCATAGGCGATTACGTCGTGATCTAAGTGGAACTCCACAGCGTCCCCGGTTGGCTGTTTTTCGATCCAATAACCATATATACGCTCAGGTTATTGATGATCTTGCTCAAAACACACTGTGTGCTGCTTCAACAGTTGATAAAGATCTTCGATCGACCCTTAAAGTTGACGGAAGTAGCTGTGACGCTTCTACTGCAGTAGGCGAGTTGGTTGCTCAGCGTGCTCTTGCAAAAGGCATTAACCAAGTAGTCTTTGATCGAGGTGGAAACCTTTACCACGGTAGGGTTAAGGCACTTGCTGAGGCTGCCAGAAAAGCTGGCCTCCAATTCTGAATGCTGCTCTGAACAATGACTGAATCAAACAAGCAAACAACTTCACAAGAAACCCCGGCAGCAGCAGATGTCCCAGCTGCAACTAATGAAACCTCCGACAAAGGCCAGCAGCAGCGTCGAGGGAAAGGGGGGCGCGGACGGAGAGGAGATAGGCGAGGTCAAGAGAGAGACTCTGAATGGCAAGAAAGAGTGGTTCAAATTCGAAGGGTCTCTAAAACAGTAAAGGGTGGTAAAAAAATGAGTTTTAGGGCGATTGTTGTAGTTGGTAATGAGCGTGGCCAAGTAGGTGTAGGAGTAGGAAAAGCAGGAGATGTAATTGGGGCAGTAAGAAAGGGGGTGGCTGATGGCAAAAAGCATCTTGTGCGAGTGCCTCTTACTAGTCAGAGTTCAATTCCGACTCTCTCAAATGGAAGAGATGGTGCCGCTAGTGTTTTGATTAGACCAGCTGCTCCTGGTACTGGAGTAATTGCTGGTGGTTCTATTCGTACTGTTTTAGAACTTGCAGGAATTAAGAATGTTCTTGCAAAGAGATTAGGCAGTAAAACTCCCTTGAATAATGCCCGTGCAGCTATGGTTGCTTTAGCAGGCCTTCGTACTCATAAGGCAACTGCTAAGGAACGAGGCATATCTCTTGAACAGATCTACTCTTGAACTTGAACCAATGACACTTCGACTCGAATCTCTAAAGCCCAATAAAGGTGCGCGTAGGCGCAAACTTCGCAAAGGTCGTGGAATTGCGGCTGGGCAAGGTGCTAGTTGTGGTTTTGGGATGCGTGGCCAGAAATCCAGGTCAGGGAGACCAACGCGACCAGGTTTCGAAGGGGGTCAGATGCCTCTTTATAGACGGGTTCCAAAGCTGAAGCATTTTCCTATAGTTAATCGAAAATCATTCACAATTGTGAATGTTTCTGATTTAAACAAGCTGAAAGATGGATCAAAAGTCAATCTTGATTCTCTTGTAAAGATTGGAATCGTAACTAGCCCTAAGAATCCTTTGAAAGTTCTTGGTAATGGTGATTTAAAAACTAAGTTGAATGTTCAGGCTGCTGCCTTTACAGACACAGCTCGTTCTAAAATAGAGTCTGCAGGTGGAACCTGTGAGGTTTTGACTTGAGGAATAGTTTCTCTATATAGTTATAGATACTTGTTTATTCCACTCTAAAACAAAGAATTTTTAATGAAAATTTTGGAAAACATTCACTCTCTTTTCTAGATGTTTGTAAGTAGAGGACGTAACCCTAGTGCCACTGAAGTCATTACTCAGTTGGTGAGTAACCAGGAACTACGAGGAAGAGTTTTAACTACTTTAGGTTTGCTTCTGCTTATAAGGCTTGGGATATATATCCCAATGCCAGGAATAGATCGTGATGCTTTTCAGAGTTTCCTGGAACAAGGAGGACAGTTGATAGGCTTTCTCGATATCTTTACTGGTGGCGGTATCTCAACATTGGGAATATTTGCGCTTGGGATTCTTCCTTTTATCAATGCTTCGATAATTCTTCAACTCTTAACAGCAGCTGTGCCTCAACTTGAAGACTTGCAGAAGAATGAAGGAGAAGCTGGTCGCAGAAAAATTGCTCAGATAACTCGTTATGTTGCACTGGGTTGGGGATTGGTTCAGAGTATTATTTTTGCCTTAATACTAAGACGCTATTCGATAGAAAGTTTGAGCGAAGTTGCCTTTGTGGCTCAAACTGCACTCGCATTAGTGACAGGATCGATGATAGTAATGTGGTTGAGTGAGATTATTACTGAAAAGGGTATCGGCCAAGGAGCTTCGTTAGTGATTTTCCTAAATATTGTTGCCACCTTGCCAAAAGCACTTAGCTCAACTATAGAAAAGGCTCAAACCGGAGATCGGAATGATGTAGTTGGGATACTTGTTCTTTTGTTGGTTTTTTTGCTGACAATTGTTGGTATTATTTTTGTTCAGGAAGGCTCACGAAGGCTACCTATAGTTAGTGCTAAGAGGCAAATAGGCGAGACTAGTATTCTGCCAGTTCGGCAGAGTTACTTGCCTCTTAAGCTAAATGCAGGGGGGGTTATGCCTATTATTTTTGCTTCGGCGTTAATCTTCTTACCTATAACAATTGCAAACTTTACTAAAATCCCATTATTAATAAAAGCTGCTAGTTTGTTGAGCCCTGGAGCAGCTAATCCATGGCCATATGCAATAGCTTTTTTTGCATTAATTCTTGGGTTTGCCTATTTTTATGCTTCTTTAACTATTAATCCAATTGATATTTCAGTCAATTTAAAAAAAGGTGGTGTTGCTATTCCAGGAGTAAGGCCTGGAAGTGCAACAGCAAATTATTTATCTGGTGTACAAAATCGACTCACTTTATTAGGTGGGCTGTTTCTGGGATCGGTCGCGATTATCCCTTCGGCTGTTGAGAGGGCAACTAATGTTCAGACTTTTCAAGGCTTAGGTGCGACTTCTTTGTTGATTCTGGTTGGAGTTGCAATCGATACAGCCAAACAGGTACAGACTTATGTGATATCTCAAAGATATGAAGGTCTGGTAAGACAATGATAAATCATTTGAATATTTTTAATTTTCAAATTTTATTTTTTTCATTATGACAAAACGATTAATTTTTCTAGGACCGCCAGGGGCTGGCAAAGGTACTCAAGCAGAGAGAATTTGTAAGATAAGAAATCTGCTTCATTTGTCTACAGGTGATTTATTGAGAGCTGAGGTTACTGCGGCTACTTCCCTTGGGAAAGAAGCTGAAGATCTAATGAATAAAGGTGAGCTTGTCAGTGATGAGATTGTTTTATCAATTGTTGAGAAAAAACTTTTATTGGCTAATCAAGGTTGGTTGTTGGATGGATTCCCTAGAAATGTCTCCCAAGCTGAATCCTTAGGCACTTTACTGGAGAAAGTTTCTCAACCAATTGATTTGGTTATTCTCTTGGAAATTGATGATGAAGTTTTGGTGGAGCGATTAATTGCCCGCGGTAGAGCTGATGATAATGAAAAAGTGATTCGAAATCGACTTTTGGTATATCGGGAAAAGACGTCTCCACTAATTAATTACTACACAAAGCTTGGGATTTTGACTTCGGTACAAGCAAGAGGCAATGTTGAAGACATATCAGAGTTGATAGAAGAAAAAATAGGATGATTGATGTAGTAGAATCTTTGTTTGCAAATTTGGAGAGCAACACCATATGAAGGTGCGTGCCTCAGTCAAAAAAATGTGTGAAAAATGCCGGGTGATTCGCCGCCACGGTAGGGTAATGGTGATTTGCACCAACCCAAAGCACAAGCAACGCCAGGGTTAAATCCTGGTTCTTAAAGTGATAGAGAACACTCTTTCCCTTTGCAACAAGTGCCTTCCTAAGGTGCTCCCGTCCTTCTCGATTGATTCTTAAGTGGCAAGGATTGCAGGCGTCGACATACCCCGTGAAAAGCGGGTCGAAATTGCCCTCACATATATTTATGGTATTGGTCTGACAAGGTCCAAAACCATACTCTCCAATTCAGGAGTAAATCCAGACACGCGTGTTAAGGATTTAGATGATGGTGATGTGCAAAAGCTTCGTGCTGCGATAGAAGGTTTCACCATTGAGGGTGACCTTCGAAGGCAGGAAGGTATGGCTCTTAAAAGGCTGCAGGATATTGGCTGCCTTCGAGGACGTCGTCATCGAATGAGTCTCCCTGTCAGAGGGCAGCGCACTCGAACAAATGCCCGAACTCGACGAGGCTCTAGAAAAACCGTGGCTGGTAAAAAGAAATAAAATATTTTTTCCTTATTGTCTAGTCATTTATTTCCTAACTCCTTAATTACAGGCCCCCTACAACATGGCCACACCAGCAAAGAAATCAGGTTCCAAAAAGTCTAAGCGCAACGTCCCTAATGGAGTTGTGCATATTCAGAGCACCTTCAATAACACTATTGTCTCAATTACCGATACCTCTGGAGAGGTTATTTCTTGGTCTTCAGCTGGAGCAAGCGGTTTTAAGGGTGCAAGAAAAGGCACGCCTTTTGCAGCCCAAACAGCAGCTGAAGCAGCAGCTAGAAGAGCATTAGAGCAGGGTATGAGACAAATAGAAGTTCTAGTAAGAGGACCAGGGTCTGGTAGGGAGACCGCAATAAGGGCATTGCAGGTTGCTGGTTTAGAAATTACCTTGATTAGAGATGTCACGCCATTGCCTCACAATGGTTGCAGAAGGCCTAAACGTCGACGGGTTTGACCTTCTGAATTCCATTTTCTGAATCAACCTTTTATTTTCACCTCCATCGTTTAACCCCGTGTTGCAATACCAGATTGACCGTATCGATCATGAAGTTGCTAATGATCGTTCTCAGACAGGCATTTTCCTCATAGGTCCTCTAGAAAGAGGCCAGGCAACCACATTAGGTAACTCTTTGAGGAGAGTACTTATGGGTGGTCTTGAAGGTAGTGCTGTTACAGCTGTTCGTATTGCAGGGGTTAATCATGAATACGCAACAATTCCAGGAGTTCGAGAGGATGTTTTAGATATTCTTCTTAACTGCAAACAATTATCAGTTAATAGCAGGAGTTCGGAGTTAGAAATAGGTCGCCTGGTTATTTCAGGGCCTGCAGAAATTAAGGCACGTGATCTTCAATTCTCTTCGCAAGTTCAAGTGGTTGATGGAGATAGACCTATAGCTACAGTCCATGAGGGACATAGTTTAGAACTAGAGCTTCATGTAGAGAGGGGAATTGGCTATAGACCAGTTGATCGTCATAACGAAGAAACAAGTGCGATTGATCTTTTGCAGATAGATGCTGTTTTCATGCCCGTGCGAAGGGTCAATTTTACTATTGATGAAACCGCAGTAGCTGAGGGTGGATCCACTCGTGAAAGGCTAAGAATGGAGATAGTTACTGATGGTTCGACGACGCCAGATGATGCACTTGCTGAGGCTGCTAATCAACTTATCGAGCTTTTTCAACCATTGGCTACAGTCACCATGGTTGAGGAAGAAATTCCTGAACCCGAGCCTTCTGCCGAAGCTCAAATACCTCTAGAAGAATTAAATCTTTCTGTGAGGGCTTATAACTGTTTGAAGCGAGCCCAAGTGAACTCAGTTTCAGACCTTATGGGTTTCAGTTATGAGGATCTCTTGGAGATTAAGAACTTCGGTTCTAAATCAGCAGATGAAGTTTTAGAAGCTTTGGAGAGAATTGGCATTTCAATTCCTCAAAGTCGTACATCAGCCTAATTTCTTTGCCCCCCGCCAAGTGCTTTAATTAGAAACATGCGTCATCAATGTAGAGTTCCAAAACTTGGCCGTCCTGCAGATCAAAGGAAGGCAATGCTCCGAGGATTGACTACTCAGTTAATCCGTGAAGGTAGAGTTACAACAACCAAGGCGAGAGCTAAGGCCTTGAGAGATGAAGCTGAGAAGATGATCAGCCTTGCCAAAGATGGTTCATTGTCATCTAGGAGAAGAGCTATTGGATATATTTATGATAAGCAATTAGTTCATGCTCTTTTTGAAAAGGCTCAAGAACGTTATGGTGAGAGAAAAGGTGGATACACTCGAATAGTTAGAACTGTTCATCGTCGTGGCGATAATGCTGAAATGGCAATTATTGAGTTGGTTTGAATATTAATTAAGCTCCACTCTTTCTGCTTTCTCAGGCAGTGCAACCTCAAGCAAATATTACACAAGAGAAAAGATCTAGACTGAAGAGGGTTGCATTATCTTTGCAATACGATGGATCTGCTTTTTGTGGATGGCAACGACAAAGTACAGGAGTCAGTGTTCAAGGAGTTTTAGAAAGAGCAATATCTGATTTGGATCCATTAAGTCCTATTCAGGCTGTTGCTGCAGGCCGCACAGATTCAGGAGTGCATGCTGCAGGGCAGGTGGTTCATTTTGATTGCAATGGACAAATCCCTCCAAATAGATGGTCATCTGCTTTGAATGGTCGGCTTCCAGAAGAAATCAGAATAACTGAATCGGTTGAATGCCCATCAACTTGGCATGCTTGTCACTCTGCTATTTATAGGCGTTATCGTTATGTTATTTACAATGGATGTAGGCCAAATATTTTCTTATCTAAATGGAGTTGGCATCGTTATCAATATTGCTTAGATGAACAAATAATGAGCTTAGCTCTTCAGGGAATGCTTGGATATCATGATTTCGAGGCATTTCGGAGAGTAGGGAGTAATAGATCAAATTCATACACTACTATTCAGGAAGTTTTTTTAGAACGGAAAGGAGATTTGTTGATAATTGAGATTCAAGCTAGCGGTTTTTTATATGGAATGGTTCGTTTATTGGTAGGTCAATTGGTTGCTCTTGGTGAGCATAGGTTTGACCTTGATCACTTCGAAAGGTTATGGAAAGAATGTAGAAGAAAAGACGTCAAGGAAGCTGCTCCTGCAAAAGGACTTTTCTTTTTGAGGGCAGGCTATGAAGATTGTATTTTTTCTAAGGCTAGCTCGTATACTTGCCTGCCTAATTATTCGTTGTCAACTAATGATCCTCCAAAGAATCCACCATTAATTGTCCAATAATCATGACCTGGCTGAGAATTGGTCAAAATAAGAACTAATTAAACTCAGAGGTATGCAAGCTCCTCCATTAAAGTGTAAGATTGAACCTTGGATTTTTTCTGCTTAGTTTTGCAGGAGTTGAATCCTAGTTCTCCCCTATGGATGTATTCGATAGGGCATTTAAAAAATCCGGCATGCCGGCGTGATGAACAAGACTCCTATTCCTCCCATTGATTCCCTTGATCGCCAGTGGTATCTGGTTGATGCTGAGAATCAAACCCTTGGCAGACTTGCGACTGAAGTAGCTTCAGTGCTCCGAGGCAAGAACAAGCCAAATTTCACACCTCACCTTGATACGGGGGATTTTGTAGTTGTTGTGAATGCTGAAAAAATTCGAGTAAGTGGGAAGAAAGCAGATCAAAAGCTGTATCGACGTCATTCAGGACGACCAGGAGGGATGAAGGTAGAGACCTTTAAATCACTCCAGGAACGAATACCTGAAAGAATTGTTGAGAAGGCAATTAAAGGAATGCTTCCCCATAATGCGCTTGGAAGACAATTATTTCGTAAGCTAAAGGTTTATAAGGGGGCTACCCATCCTCATGTGGCTCAAAATCCCAAGACTTTGCAATTTGATTCCAACAACAAAGAACAATGAGTAGTTCAACAAACAACAGCGTTGTCTATTGGGGCACAGGTCGTCGCAAAACTTCTGTAGCTCGTGTTCGTTTAGTTCCCGGCAGTGGAAAAATAACCATAAATGGTCGAGCAGGTGACCATTATTTGAATTTCAATCCTTCTCATCTTGCAGCTGTGATGGCACCTTTGCAGACTCTTGGATTGAATGATTCTTATGACGTCTTGGTAAATGTTTATGGAGGCGGACTGACCGGCCAAGCTGATGCTATTAAGCAAGGGGCAGCAAGAGCTTTATGTGAGCTTTCTGCTGACAATAGAAAACCTTTAAAAACTGAGGGCCATTTAAGTAGAGATCCAAGGGCAAAAGAAAGAAGAAAATATGGCCTGAAGAAAGCTCGTAAGGCGCCTCAATTTTCCAAACGTTAGAATTTTCCCTTTCTTTTTGACCAATCTCTTTTATCTTTTCCCACTATGCCTAAGCCAGATATCCATCCAACTTGGTACCCCGAAGCAAAGGTTATTTGTAATGGTGAAGTTGTTATGACAACAGGCTCCACTCAACCAGAAATACATGTTGATGTATGGAGTGGTAATCATCCTTTCTTTACTGGCACTCAGAAAATATTGGATACAGAAGGTCGAGTTGATCGCTTTATGCGTAAGTATGGAATGGGTTCAACTTCCGATTCAGATAGTTCCACTAAAGTTAAAAGCCAATCTCAAAAAGACTCTGAAGATTCTTCCAACGCATCCAAATAAAAGAAAAATAGTTAATCAGATTCCTTTTCTTAATAAGAGCAGGAGTTGGTGAGTATGGACTCTTCAACCCTAAAAACAAGATTAGAAACTGCTAAAAGTAGTTTCCAAAATTTAGAGCGGCAGCTTGCTGATCCAGATATCTCCTCAGATCCAAAGCGATTAGAAAACATTGCTAGGGAACGAGCTCGTTTAGAGCCTTTGGTCATGGATTATGAGGCTCTGCAAACTATTGAAGATGAGTGGAGGCAAGCTAGGGATTTGCTAAGACAAAGCAGAGGTGATGAAGATATGGAATCTCTTGCGCAGGAAGAGTTAAAGACTTTAGACGCTAAGAAAGATAAATTACTCCAAAGTTTAACTATTGCTTTATTGCCCAAAGATCCTAGGGATGAAAGAAGTGTGATGTTGGAGATTCGTGCAGGAGCTGGTGGTGATGAGGCTTGTTTATGGGCAGGTGATTTGGCTCGTATGTATGAAAGATATGGTCAGAGAGTTGGATGGTCTGTAAAGCCTATGAGCTCAACAGAGGCTGATTTGGGTGGTTTTCGTGAATTAATTATTTCCGTTAAGGGAAATTCAGTATTTAGTCAGCTGAAATTTGAGGCAGGGGTTCATCGAGTTCAAAGGGTTCCAGCGACTGAATCTCAGGGGAGAGTTCATACTTCAACTGCAACAGTGGCTGTTATGCCTGAAGCGGATCCAGTTGAGGTCCAAATTGAGCCAGTGGATTTAGAGATAAGTACTGCTCGTTCTGGTGGGGCTGGTGGCCAAAATGTTAATAAGGTTGAAACAGCTGTGGATTTGTTGCATAAGCCAACTGGGATCAGAGTCTTTTGCACTCAAGAACGTTCTCAATTGCAAAATCGTGAGAGAGCAATGGAAATTTTGCGAGCAAAGTTGTTGGAAATGCAAATTGCTGAAGCAAATGCACGAGAAAGCTCAGCAAGAAAGGCCCAGGTGGGAACAGGAGATCGCAGTGAAAAAATTAGAACATATAACTATAAAGACAATAGAGCTACCGATCATAGATTGGGATCTAATTTCTCACTTGAGCCTGTACTTTCTGGTCAATTAGAAGAACTAATAGGAGCTTGTATTGCTGAGGAGCAGAGACGTAAAATGGAAGAACTAGCTAATGATGATGATGAATGATTGTATCTGATTAATGCCAACCAATAACATATTTACTCCATTCTTTATGTTGGCCAGAATTGATGTGTCTTTGTGTTTCAAAGCTTAAATTACTTAAAGGTTTGTGGGGTGGTCTGTTTAATTTCATTTTTGCTTCTTTTGGAGTTCTGTTCCCTTTAAATACATTGCAAGATAAGCAAGCTGTGGTTACATTGTCCCAGCTATGTTCCCCACCCCTGCTTCTTGGGATCACATGATCTATAGAGAGATTCTCTCCAATCTGTCCACAATATTGACAGCAATTATTGTCTCTTTGAAGGATATGTCTTCTGGTTAGAGGAATATTTCTAAACGGTACTCGAACAAATTGCCTTAAGCGGATCACTGTAGGAAGTCTAGTGTCCTCCCTGATCATTCTTTTTGGATCCTCTTCAAGTTTTTCCGCTTTGCCTTTGATCATCATTACCATGGCACGTCGCCATGATGTGATATTTAAAGGTTCATAGGATGCATTGAGAACAAGAACCTGGCTCATGCCAGCACGTTAGATATGCGGCATGCTAACTGCATTGGTCGATTCTTGCACCCTATGTTTGATAAAAGACTTTATGCATGAATTGATTGCCACTGAAGATGATCAAGATTTTGATAGGGATAGCAAGGCTCTTAGCTGGTCTAACCCTCGTCAACGTGCCTGGATAGAAGTTGAACCAGCTGCTATCTCTGAAAATGTTCGGAAGTTAAAAACAATTCTCAGGGAAGAATGTTTGTTTCTTGCAGTTGTCAAGGCAGACGGATATGGTCACGGTGCTCAGACTGTTGCACAAGCTGCATTGTCAGGAGGAGCAGATAAATTGGGTGTGGCGACTTTGCAGGAAGGAATAGAACTCAGAAAGAAAGGGTTGCAATGTCCAATTCTGGTTTTGGGAAATCTTTTTGATCAAGAAGAACTTTATGCATGTCTCTATTGGAATCTAATCCCTACTCTTAGTTCTATTAGAGAAGTTTATATTTGCGATGCTCATGCAGATGTAAAGAAAAAGAAATTCCCAGTACAGATTAAGGTTGATACTGGAATGTCAAGACTAGGATGTAATATTGAAGATTTATTGACTTTAGTTGATTTAGTTGATAAATCTGATTATTTGGAATTAGAAGGTGTTTATAGTCATTTAGCTTTAGCAGATAATCAATTTCAGTATGATATAGGAAGTGAAACTTATAAACAAAAGAAACGCTTTGATAGCTTATTAGGGTCTATTCGGAAAAAGTATAAAAACTGTTGTTTTCATTTAGCAAATTCAGCAGGCACTTTCCTTGGACATGATTTCCACTACGATATGGTTAGAGTTGGACTAGCTTTATATGGATATAACCCATTTCCAACTCCTTCTAAATTCCAATCTCTAGACTTAAAACCAGCTCTTTCTGTTAAGGCTAAAATAACTCTCATTAGAGAAGTTCCTTCAGGAACAGGTGTGAGTTATGGTCACAAATTCCAAGCTCATCGATTGACTAGGCTGGCTGTTGTTGGGATTGGATATGCTGACGGAGTTAGTTCCCTTTTGTCTGGAAAGATTTCAGGATTATGCCAAGGAAAACTTTTGCCTCAAGTTGGCTCCATTACCATGGATATGTTGATGTTAGATGTTACAGATCATCCTGATATTGAGGTTGGAAGTGTTGTAACGATGCTTGGTAGGGAAGGAGATAGATTTCTGACGCCCCTTGAATGGTGTAATTTGAGTGGCTCTATTCCTTGGGAAGTATTGTGCGGTTTTAAAAACAGGCTCCCAAGACTGGTTGTTTGAGAATTTTTTATATTCGAGATAAAGCCATCCTGACAAACAACCCTCTTGATAAGGTATGGATGATGCTACTGGAGAGGTGGCTGAGTGGTTGAAAGCGGCTCCCTGCTAAGGAGTTACAGGAGGCAACTTCTGTCGAGGGTTCGAATCCCTCCCTCTCCGCTCTTATTCAGTTAGAACGAGTTTATATAAGTTCAGAAAACAGATGCAATAGATTAACAGTAAAGGATTTGAGAGCTTAAAAAGTAAATAAGGTTCTGTAGGTGTTATGAGAAACCTTTATGTTAATGCAGAGCAATTTTTAGGAGGACGAGATGCTCTCTATTCTAATTCCTATTTTGCTACAAAGGATGAAAAAGAGGATACTGCGCAGTAGATATTTTTCTTCCAAGGACATATACCTCTCTATCATTTAAGTTTAACCTCCTTATAGGCCAAATCTTTTTTAAAGGGTATAAAATTCAGCTTATGAGAAGCCATAAAAGTTTATACCTATCATTACTCTATCTTTCTTGCCATGATATGAAACTGAGTGAGATCTTTTACTATTAACTATTACAATCATCCCGTTAGTTGGTAGAATTTCTTCTTCTGGCTCATGCAATTTTAAGATGCCTGGATCTTTACCTGTTTGATCCCCAACATCTAGATAGTAGACGAGTGTGTATTTATATAAATTGAGATCAAAATTAATATCTAGTGATGTGATATGATTGTGCGGTATCGCTCCAGAACCTGAAGTAAAAATATTAAAAAACGAATCGCAAATAATTACTTTCTTAAGTCCAAGTTCTTTTTTGCAAAGATTAATCATATCTCTTTCTAAATCTTTTATTATAGTGGCTTTATCTCTAAATAATTCGAAGTCTAATGAGCATAATCCATATCCAAACCTAGCATCTTTATTCTTGGTTAGATTTAATTGTTTGTTCTTAAGGCTATATAAATAAGACAATAGTTCAAATTCTACTTTTCGATTTGAAATCAATTTATTAAGTTTTTGATTATTTAATAGATGTAAGTTGTTCGAACGATTTGTCTTAGGAAGACTGATTATGTTTTCTCTTGTAAAGTCAATCGCCTCTATCGCAGCATCTAAATAATACTCATTTATGTCTTCAGTAATTATGGAATAGGCTGTATATATACTTTTTTTAGCATCTTCAAATTTTTTTCTTTGAAAAAGACAACTAGCAAAGTGAAAATATGCGAACTTGCTAGGTTTTATTTCAATTACTTTGCGCAGTGACGACTCTGCTTCTTTGTGCTTGCCAAGATCTATCAATATGCATCCTAAATTAGTGTGAGCTTCAGCAAAATCATCTTTGAATTCAATAGCTTTTCGAGTCGATAGTTCAGCTTCTTGAAGGCTACCAAGATCCCTCAATATGCCTCCAAGATTGGAATATGCCTCGGGATAATTAGGTTTGATTTCAATAGCTTTGCGTAATGATAATTCTGCCTCTTTTAATTTACCAAGATCACTCAATATTCCTCCTAGATTAGAATGAGCTTCAGCAAAATTAGGTTTGAATTTAATAGCTTTACGTAGTGATGATTCTGCTTCTTTTAATTTGCCGAGGTTAATCCAAATATTTCCTAGATGGTAATAGGCCTCAGCGAAACTAGGCTTGAATTCAATGGCTTTGCAAAGTGCAGCTGTTGCTTCTTTTAATTTGCCACGATAAATCCAAATGTTACCCAGGTTGTAATAAGCCTCAGCCAAGTCAGGTTTAATTTTAATGGCATTGCGTATAGATACTTCTGCTTCTTCTAGTTCACCTAAGTCTTTTAAAAGTGTGCCAAGGTTCAAATGAGCTTCAACCAAATCTGGTTTGAGCTCAATAGTTTTAAGCAGTGGTGCTTCTGCTTCTTTGAACTTTCTTTGCCCAATGAGGATATTTGCAAGAAGGAAATGTGAATTAAAGAGATTGGGATTGAGCTCTAGTGATCTTCTTGAGGCAATCTCAGCTTCTTTCCAATTGCCTATCTGAAGATAACCATTAGCAAGATTTATCCAAGCAGGAGCCAATTGAGGATCCGATATAGTTGCTTGAATGAGTAAGCTTAGTGCTTTTTGTTTATTTCCAGAAGACAACTCAAGAGTGCCAAGATTGGTTAATGCTGGAGCATAATTAGAATTAATTGCTATGGCTTGTTCGTAAAAGTCCTTAGCATTAATTTCATCGCCATTAACTTTATAGACATTACCTAGATCTTTCATTACTTCATAATCGTGAGGTTGAAGATTAAGTGCTTTTTTTAAATATAAATGAGCATCTTCTATTTTACTTGTAGCTAGAAAAGATTTTGCTATTAATTTTATAGCTTCTACTGAGTTTTTATCATGAGCTAATATTGCATTGCACGTAATAATTGTTTCTTGATATTTATTCTGTTCAAAGAGTGACTGTGCTATTTCTATATTTGTTTCCAAATGAAAAAAGTCTAATGCATGAACCATTGTATCAGCTTTTTATTATATTACTTAGATAATAAGGAATATGCATTTGAGAAATTATCTTTTCTTTTTTTCCCATTTAGACTTAATATTGATTATAAGAACACTTTCGAAAAGGTTGTGATTGAATATTCTGGTACAAGCACACATCGCCTTCCGTTTGTAAGAGGTGTTCCTTTATGCCAGCACTGTGTATTTGCTAGAACCATTGTACCTTTTTTGCATGTTAGTTTTTTCCATGTCTCTTTCTTATGAAATTGACTGACTAAATTGTCAGGCAGTCGTGAATAACCAAATTTTAATAAGTCGAATGGCTTATTACCAGGCTTGTGAGTGGCTGGAATGTAGACATGCGGTCCATTCTCATCAGTTACATCATCCATGAAGATAAATAGTTTAAGCCACTTGAATTCATCTAGGTCATAATGAAATAATTGCGCAGCTTCTGATTGATGTTTCGTTGTTTTCTTCCCTGGATAGGTAAACCAATATGAGCAATGTCTTAGAAGTGCTTTACTCCCAAGCAAAATAGAAACGATACCTAGAATTACTGGGTCATAAATTATTTGATTGATCATGTTCATGTTTTCTATATCCTCTTCAAATGCACGGGCTAGTACTACATCTTTCTCAAAATCAAACATATCATTTTTCATTTTTCTTACTACTTGTTCTCCATTATCTAGTAAACATGAATAGTTAAATTCATGAGAGTAATTTATGATCTGATCGCACTCTTGTTCTGATAGTGAAAACGGTAGTATGCAATACCCTTCGTCAGACATAATTGTTATGATGTCTGTAAACTCTTTTGGGCTAATTGAAAACCTATTAGATGTTAAGTTAATCTGTTCGCATAAATTTGATCTACTGCTTAGCCGCATTTTATGCAGGCAATCTTGCACATGGCCAGAGGATAAACAGTATAACTGAATCAGTCTATGATGAACATCTTCTGGTATTTTTCCGTATTTCAGATTGCTTTTATAGGCAAGAAAAATATCAACCAGGTCTTCTTTCGTTAATCCTGTCTTATTAAATAGTTCTAAAATTGACTCTCTTTCTTTTAGAAATGAATCCAAAATAGCCCATTGAACTATTACAAGTATAGCATGCTCAAATTCTAGCTCTTTGTAATTGTTTTCCTGTATTAAACTCTTTTGTGGCTCCATACATTATTGTCTTTAGTAAATTATGAGCTATCAGTGATGAATTTATAGCATTAGATCTTGGCGTTATCAAAAAGCTATATTAGCCATGGATTATTTCTCTGATCGCTTTTATTGACTTATTGACTTGATCACAGTATTTAATGTTATTGAACTGTATATCATTTGAGGCTCTACAATCTTTCTGAGTTTTCTTTTATTCGGAATTATTCTTGAGAGATTATTGTTTTATTCTGACAGGCATGATTTTCAAAAATCTTGCTTCCTTTCGTGGAATAATGATTAACTCAGTTTTTATTGTTACTTTTTCGATATAGCGACATTTTTACTCTATAGCCAGTGGCTTTGTATGGTTATTCCCGGCTGACAGGGAATTGGGTTATTTGAATGGGTGTTTTTACTCAATGACCTTGAATCTTCTGCTGACTACAACTTAGGGGGTCAGAACACTCCTCACACCATAGTTCTGATGATCAGGCACCCGCGTCCCCTGGGTGCCTTGCTCATTTGGCCGTGATTGTTGAGATAATGTTATAAATCCTATAGATATTTTTTCTTTGTTTTTTTTGACTAATATTATTTAATCTACTTTTTTGAATTTTTTGTATTAATTTTCAATCAAGGAAGGTTGGCTTGACAAGATTTTATCTAATTATGATTGTTCTCTGTTAGCTATCTATTGCTAAATTGTCGGCTTGAATTGTTTTGCGTTGTGAGAAGTGGAGATCTAGGTATATTGGATTTCTTTGTCTTAATTGACTTTTAAGTCAAATTTAGTAATTTGAATTGCTGTAGATCTTGACAGACGATTTCTTTATGATGCTCAGGATGGCAGTATTTTTACTTGATAAGGTTTTCTATTGTTTTTAGCTATCTTCAATTTTGATTATCGCTAAATCTCTGATGGATTGTTTTTCTTTAAGGTATTGGAGTAAGGCTTTCTTGGAAATCAATTTTCGCAGTTGTTTTCAACGAAGGGTTTTGGAAAATTTTTGCAGTCTTGGAAATGCTTGAATACCTTTAAATCTGAAGGATTACAAAGTGGCTGAAAGGAACGCAGCAGCTGAGAAGAAAGCCGCCGAGCGCAAAGCAGCAGAGAAGAAAGCCGCTGATCAGAAAGCAGCCGCCGAGCGCAAAGCCGCTGAGAAGAAAGCTGCCGAGCGCAAAGCTGCTGAGAAGAAAGCTGCTTTAGCTAAAAGTCTGGCCAAGCCTCAGCAAGTCAAGTCGGTCTCTGAGAAGAAGAGAGAGCAGAAGAACGAATTATTTAGTATTTCTGTTTACTTGGATACAGGCAAGGTCGCTGGTTTGGTATCTGCAGGAGTAATAGCGGCAGCATTATTGGTAACTTCTCTGACCTTTATTGTCAGGTAAAACGACTTGATCAGATTATTAAAACTTTCCTCGCTTAATGTCTGATGCTTTTGGTTGTTATGGCTTCAAGTTATCCTTCTTTACTTAGGAACTGTTCTGTCTGGAGGCTTGTTCAGTGGTAAGAGAGAGAATTAAAGAACTGATCGATTTCGCAACCACTGAATCACCATATCGATCAGCAAACAAAGGTTGGATCAGGGATGATGTTTATGTTGCTTGGGGAGGAGAACCTAAAGTTGCATCGATTAAACCAGGCAATGAGCTGGCTAACGTTTCTGTCTTCTGGAAACCAATCAATCAAATCCTTTTAATTCTCTTTTCAGTAGTTTCTTTAGCGACAGTCTGTGTATTTCTTGCGGTTAGCATTTCTCATGGGAAATTAAGCTTGGGTAATGCATTCGCTACAGAACAAATTCGTTCAGAAAGAGTCTCTATAGTCCCTGCTAAAACTGGAGTTAGTGAGGAAAGAAATGTTTCGGATGTTGTCAATCTTGAGGAAGATGACTTAATTGATCGCCCAGATGAAGAAAGAACTAACTTGATAGGAAATCGCCCTGACCTTCAATCTGAAATGCCTCCTGCTGAGTTTGATGAAATAAGATCTATCCCTAAAGAGTTTGTGAGGAGTCAGCCCAGGAAAGCAATTACAGCAGTTGATTTGTTCCAGTCAAAACATTCATGAAGATGAGAAATTCTTTTAGGGTCCGTAAGTTTTTCTAATCGTTGTAGATGAAGGATTGCTTGAGTTTGTTGCGGTAATTGTTGTATGGAGTGCTTTTTTTGCTTTCACAGGGAAGAGTTGATGCTTGAATATTGGGATGTATATCAGGACAGACAAGTGGCTGAAAAAAAAGGAAATGAGTTGGCAACCATATCCGTTTATCTCAATACACCAATAGTCGCTATCCTTCTTGGGCTTGGATTCATTATTGGTTCAGTCCTATTTGCGGGAGTGATGTTGATCGCTAGATGAAGCGAAAGGACATAGTCAGTCGCAAGTTGACTCGTAGTCCGTGAATCAATTTGATTTTGCCTGAGACATTCTTTGGTAATGGGGTTTGGTACCCAATTGCTTTTTGATGAAATGGGAACTCTTTAAAGATCTTAATTACTAAGTTGCTGTAAATTCCAATGAATTTATTTCTTTTGCAAGAGTTGGTAAGAGCAAGGTGTCATTGGCTCTTTCTCTCCCCTGTGTAAATATCACAAGCAGCATTGGATTGCCTTGATTCCCTTTTGGACTGCTCCACCAGGCAGCATCATGGCGGGCCTGGGACATTAATCCTGCTTTGCTCCATAGCTGAGTGCCAGGAGCTAAACCTTGACCTAGAAAACCATCTACTTGGTTCTCTGGATCTTCTTTTCTCTGAGTTAAATCTAGTGATCTTGATAAAAGATTTCGTATTCTTTTACAAGCTGGGGGTGAAATAAATGCATTTGTCATTACTCCTTCGAGTAATCGAGCAGTCGCGTCTGTACTAAGGCTATTTCGGTTTAAATTTCCTGGTCCATAGAAATCGCGATCTCTTCCATAAGGACCGTCACTCCAAGTTTTCTGACAGCAATTAATATTTTTTAATTCAGGCCAGTTGAAATTTTCTAACCACTTATTGATTAATTCCCTTTGTTGTTTCCAGCATTCCCAGGTTTTCCCATTGAGAGATGGACCACTATTAGTCCCTGTTAATAAATCAACTAGTAGTCCAGTTGCATCATTACTTGAATTTTTAATCATGTTTTTCATTGCTCTTCTTAGCTCTTCCGAATCAGGCACAATATCCTTTTGAATCCATTCTTCAATTGCAATTGCATAAACGAGTTTCACTACACTTGCTGGGTAAAGCAATTGATTTTGTGATAAGCCTGTTCCTATTCCACTGCCAGGGATAGGATTAGGCCTGTCATACCTTATCCAAGTAATGGCAATGCTGTTTTTCAACCCAGGCCTACTATCTTTCTCAATCTGATCAAGTAAATTTTCTAGATGAGAATTCATTTCTAGACTTGATTGGTAGAAAACCATATCTGCCTTAATTGACAATGTCGAGACTAGGAGCTTCTGATGCAAATCAAGAAATCTCTTTGGCAGGTTTCTGGGAACTTAAGGTTCCTGCTAATGGATACGCGAAGGATTTAGGAAGTGATCTAGTGACACAAATATTCCCTGGTCGTTGTTTTGAGGTTGTTAAAGGTCAATTATTGGAAGGGCAATCTCAATTAACCTTGCTTAAAAGAATAAAAGTTCGTCTTGTTGAAGATGGTTATATCTGTTGGATTGATCTCAAGGAAATTCAGGATGGTTATTTCAGGACAGAGCCTTTTGAACCTGATTTGTTGGATGTTTTTGAAATTGACGAGCGAATTCCTGCAGTCCTTGAGTGGATTGAGAATGCTGCGCTTAATAAGAACAAATATTTATGGGGAGGAACTTTAGGTCCTGATTTTGATTGTTCTGGTTTGGTTCAGACATCTTTTGCTAGTCAAGGGATATGGTTGCCTCGAGATGCTTATCAGCAGGAGAGTTTTTGTGAAAAAGTTTTGGAGCCTCCATTCAATAACAAATTTCTAAGAATTGGAGATCTTCTTTTCTTCGGAACGAAAGCATATTGCAATCATGTTGGTGTATATAAGGGAAATGGTTTTTATTGGCATAGCTCTGGATTGGATCATGGTCATAATGGCATTGCTTGCGAAGAACTTAGTGATTCTCAGTGTTCTCCAGTTGCATCCTTTTATTTCTCACACTTAAGAGGTGTTGGTCGAGTCAAAAGATGTCATGACGGCACTACTCTTCCATGAGGTCTTTGTCTAAGTTGATACTTATTGAGGGATCTTCTGGATGAATGTTTCTGTAGACCTAACTGTAGTAGTTCCTATTTATAACGAAGAAGGTAGTCTTTCTGAATTGGTTCAGCAGCTTTTGGATGCTTTACATCCAACTGGAGAAAGCTTTGAATTGGTTCTGGTAAATGATGGATCTATAGATAAAACCGCCATGGTTTTATCTAACTTAAGTAAAGAGGTCAAAGAACTGGTTTGCGTTTCTTTGAGAAAGAATTATGGACAGACTGCTGCAATGGCTGCAGGATTTGATATTGCAAAAGGAGAGTTTATTATTAGTCTTGACGGAGACTTGCAAAATGATCCAGCTGATATACCTTTGCTGCTTTCCAAGTTGCGCGAAGGTTATGACTTAGTCAGTGGATGGCGGTATGACAGGCAAGATGCAGTAATTAAAAGAAAATTACCTTCTAAAATTGCGAATCGACTTATTGGACGTGTAACTGGTGTTCGTCTCCATGATTATGGGTGTTCGCTTAAGGCTTATAGGAGGGAGGTTCTTGCTGACATGAGATTGTATGGAGAACTTCATAGGTTTTTACCTGTGCTTGCAAATATTGAAGGTGCTCGAATTACAGAAGTAAAGGTCAATCATCGAGCTAGGCAATATGGCACTAGCAAATATGGAATTGATAGAACTTATAGGGTCTTGATGGATTTACTTACGGTTTGGTTTATGAATAGGTTCTTAACCAGACCTATGTATGTTTTTGGATTTGGTGGAATACTTGCCATTGCAGGAAGTTTGGTTGCATCTGGGTATCTTCTTTTGGTCAAATTGTTAGGAGAAGATATTGGGAATAGGCCTTTATTGATATTGGCGCTTGTTTTAGGCCTTGCTGGCGTTCAACTCTTTTGTTTTGGGTTGCTTGGTGAATTACAGATTCGTACCTATCACGAAAGTCAGGGGAGGCCGATTTACCGCATAAGAGAGATATTGCGTGGTGGACGCCGGGCAGAAAATTGAAAGGATTCTTGATTAATACTCCTTTTGAATTTTTGAATTCCTTGCGCAGCTATATAGACAATTCTTAGGTCTGAATCTTTTAAGCCTCTTCTTAAAATAGGTATTGATCTTTTGTTCATCCATGCGCTTGCAATGTTGACTGCTTGAAGTCGATCGTCAGGTCCTAAAGACATTAGTTTCTCGAGAGTTTTTTGAAGTTCCAATTTCCCTTTGGCTGTTTTGGGCCATGTCCATTCTTTGTATTGATGCTTTCTAAGTGTGTTGTTGGGTTCTAGGCCTGATTCTTTGAGTTGCACTAGAGAGATTGTCTCTTGCCTCAAATCGTTGCTATAGCCTTGATTTGTTTCGAGAGTAGGTCGCTTCTTATTGCTCTTTCCAAGCCCCCATATCAATACGGCAAGGACAACAGCAATTGATCCTGCAAAGACTTGATTCATAGAAAAAAGATTTTCATTCTGATGGAAGGGATTTTTTATTGTTTGGTCATGGATTGAACTTTTATGTCACCCAAGGCCATTTAGCGAGTAAGTACTTAAGTCAATCTATACAGTAACTATGGATCTATTGGCATGTGCCATGACTAGCGAATTTGCTGCAAACTGGCTGCCCTCTGTATTTGTGCCTCTTATAGGGATAATGGCACCGGCAGTTTTTATTGTTCTGGTGGGTAGGCACATCACGGCAACAGACTGAATTTCAGTCTCATCTTTATTTGGCAACCCAGTTCTTTTAACCTAATGACTGAATTCCAAGACCCGTTTCTTAAGTCCAACCAACCCGTCAAGTTTGATCAGAAGTATGTTGATCAAACTGTTCGTGCTGGTGATATCGGTATTGCCGATCAATGGGCTGTAACGCCAGCATCTGACCCTTGTGTTGGTGACCTCGCTACACCAGTTAACAGTGGATACTTCACAAAGGCCTTTTTAAACAATCTGCCTTTTTATCGTGAAGGATTATCTCCAAATTTCCGAGGCCTTGAAGTAGGTGCTGCATTTGGCTATCTACTTTTTGGTCCTTATATGTTAACGGGACCACTTCGTAATAGCGATTTCGCTTTAACAGCTGGCCTGCTTGGAGCTGTAGGTGCTGTTCACATACTGACAGCCTTGCTTGTTCTTTACAACGCTCCTGGAAAGGCACCTAATGTCCAGCCAGCAGATTCTACGATAAACAATCCCCCACAAGATTTGTTCACTCGAGTTGGCTGGGCTGATTTTACCAGTGGATTTTGGTTAGGTGGATGTGGAGGAGCAGTTTTTGCCTGGTTACTATGTGGAACTTTGCATTTGGATAGTTTGATGCAATTCATTAATGGTGTTTGGGCTGGAGGCTGACTCCTGATCTCACTAGTAAATTACTTTTCTATGGGACATTTTAAATGTCCCATTTTTTTTATTTATTCGTATTAATAGTTAAATTATTAATTCCAATAATCCTTTATTCTAAGCAAACATTTGATTATTCATTCGGAACCATGCAGCATCAATGGTTATGGCAATAAGACTTGATTTGATAGCGGATTCTCTGCCCCCATTGTCGAATATCCAACACCCTCTTGAAGGGATTTTCTACTTAATCATTATTGCAGTTTTTTTTAGATGGAAGTGGCCTAAAACTTGGAATACTTTTCTTCTCAAGATATCCGTTAATGAGAAGAAAATTTGAAAGTAACTTAAGAATTGGTTGATTAGGGATATTTTTATTGGATGCTGGATATGCCTAATTCGACTGTTATTAAAATATTCGTCTGAAATTATCTACTCTGAGAAGAATTTTGCAGTCGCTATTGCTTCTTAAATAGTATGCACTTCTAAACTTTCTAATGATATGTTTTCTTTCGGGTGGGTACTTTGTTTAGGTGTTTGATAATAAAAAACCCTCACCAGAACTCTGGTGAGGGTTTGAAGCTAATTAAATGTTTCTCTTGAATAGAAGAGATAAGTGTTTCTATCCAAATTTGCCAGCAGTTGATCCGATTACGAATGCGGCATAAGTTACCGCCGTACCAATGACAAAGTGAGCAACACCAACAAGACGAGCTTGAACAATAGATAGTGCTACAGGCTTGTCTCTCCAACCAATCAGGTTGGCTATAGGAGTTCTCTGATGAGCCCATACAAGAGTCTCAATCAGTTCTTGCCAGTATCCACGCCATGAGATGAGGAACATGAATCCTGTGGCCCATACCAAGTGACCAAAGAGGAACATCCAAGCCCAAACAGAAAGGGAGTTGACTCCAAATGGGTTGTAGCCATTAATTAGCTGTGAACTGTTAAGCCACAAATAATCACGGAACCATCCCATTAGATAAGTACCTGACTCATTGAATTGAGCGAGGTTCCCTTGCCATATAGCAAGATGCTTCCAATGCCAGTAGAACTGAACCCAAGCAATTGTGTTAACTGCCCAGAAAAGTGCCATATATGTGGCATCCCAAGCAGATATATCACAAGTACCTCCACGACCTGGACCATCGCAAGGGAATGAGTAGCCAAAGTCTTTTTTATCAGGCATTAGCTTGGAGCCCCTTGCATCTAGAGCGCCCTTGATCAGGATTAATGCAGTTGTATGAATGCCTAACGCAATGCCGTGATGAACCAAGAAATCGGCTGGTCCAATTGGGACAAAGTTTGTAAGAGCATCCTCACGGTTGATCATATCCATCCAGTAATGATCTCCTGGGATCTGATTACTGGCTAAGGTCGCTGCACTATTTGCATTAGCAAGAAGTGCATCGATGCCGTACATCATTTTTCCACTAAAAGCCTGAATTGCCTGAGCAAAAACTGGCTCGATCAAGATTTGCTTCTCAGGTGTTCCAAACGCGACACATACGTCGTTATGAACGTATAAGCCAAGGGTATGGAAACCTAAAAGCATGCAAACCCAGCTCAGGTGACTAATTAATGCTTCTTTTGTTCCAAGAACTCTTGCAAGAACATTGTCTTTGTTGAGCTCTGGATCGTAATCACGAATAAAGAAGATTGCACCATGAGAAAATGCACCACACATTAAAAGTATGGCTATGTACTGGTGATGGGTATAGAGAGCTGCTTGGGTTGTGTAATCCTGAGCAATGTATGCATAGGAAGGTAGAGCTCCCATATGGTGAGCCACCAAACTGCTAACTGTTCCAAGACAAGCTAGAGCTAAACCAAGCTGGAAGTGGAGTGAGTTGTTAACAGTTTCGTAGATACCATTGTGATTAATTCCGAAATGTCCCTTATGAGGATCATTTGGGTGACTTGTGTTGTGAGCTTCAGTAATCTCTTTAAGTGTATGGCCTATTCCAAATGTATTTCTATACATATGGCCGCCAATGATCAGCACAACGCCAATTGCAACGTGGTGGTGAGCAATGTCGGTTAGCCAAAGTGATCCACTGTCAGGATGTAATCCACCCAAAAAGGTAAAGATTGCTGTTCCTGCTCCTTGAGAAGTACCAAAAACTGCGTTTAAAGAATCTGGATTTTGTGCGTATGCACCCCAATTACCTGTAAAGAAAGGAGTTAGGCCTTCAGGATGAGGAAGAACTGTTAACCAGTTGTCCCAACCAACATGTTGACCACGGGACTCAGGAATAGCAACGTGGACAAGGTGGCCAGTCCAGGCAATGCTACTGAAACCAAATAAAACAGCTAAGTGATGATTTAGTTGAGCTTCTGCATTCTTGAACCAGGCTAGAGAGGGCCTAAACTTTGGTTGTAGATGTAACCAGCCTGCAAATAGTAACCAGCAAACCAGGATATTTACGAAAATCGCACCCTGATAAAGCTCAACATTTGAACGCATTCCGATTGTGTACCACCAGTGGTATAGACCGGAATAAGCAATGTTGACTGGTCCATTAGCTCCAGCTTGGGTCATGGCATCTGTTATGCCTTGACCAAAATGAGGGTCCCAAATTGCATGAGCAATTGGGCGAACATGAAGAGGGTCAGTAACCCATTGTTCGAAGTTACCTTGCCAAGCGATATGGAACAGGTTGCCAGCAACCCATAGACCAATAATTGCAAGGTGACCAAAGTGAGTTGAGAACAGCTTTTGATAAAGCAGCTCTTCGGTCATGCCGTCATGGCTCTCGAAATCGTGAGCCGTGGCAATGCCGTACCAAATACGACGGGTTGTAGGGTCCTGTGCCAGACCCTGACTAAACGAAGGAAATTTCGTTGCCATGTGGGGATAAGGTCAGGAAAGGTCAGCCGAGCCCAATAAGGCGGGCGTGGAAGAAGGCCCAGGTGGTGACAATACCGCCTAGGAGGAAGTGGGTCACACCAACGGCGCGGCCTTGAGTAATTGATAGTGCTCGAGGCTGGATGGTTGGAGCGATTTTGAGTTTGTTATGTGCCCAAATAATGGACTCAAATAACTCCTGCCAATAGCCGCGACCAGTGAACAGGAACATCAAACTGAAAGCCCAGATGAAGTGACCACCAAGGAATAGCAAGCTATAGCCAGCATTAGAGCCACCATAACCAGTTAAAACCTGAGAGGATTGTGCCCAAAGGAAGTCACGCAGCCAACCATTAATTGTGATTGAACTTTGCGCAAAGTTTCCTCCGGTTAGTCCCCATACATCACTCTGCATCTTCCAGGAGAAATAGAAGATAACTACTGAAAGAGAGTTATACATCCAGAAGAGACCTAGGAAGACATGGTCCCAAGAAGAGACTTGACAAGTGCCGCCACGTCCTGGTCCATCACATGAGAAACGGAAACCAAGATTAGCTTTGTCTGGGATCAGACGAGAGCTCCTTGCATAAAGAACACCCTTCAGAAGGATGAGCAAAGTGACGTGAATAGTGAAAGCGTGTACATGATGAATCATGAGGTCCGCTGTGCCAAGAGGCATTGAGAACGCATCACTGATTCCACCTGGTAAATTTCCAGCTCCAACAAGTTCTGCAGTTCCAATTGAACCTTGCCAGATGTTCTGCACCCACTGAGCCAGAAATGGTTGAAGTTGGATAGCTGTATCGCTAAACATGTCCTGCGGACGTCCTAGGGAACGCATGACATCGTTATGGATATATAGGCCAAAGCTGTGGAAGCCTAACCACATACATACCCAGTTGAGATGGCTAATAATTGCATCTCTAGCTTTGAGAATCCTGTCAAGGACATTGTCGACATGAATTGCTGGGTCGTAATCACGAACCATGGCAATACCACCGTGAGCAGCTGCCCCACAAATCATTAATCCTCCAATCCACATATGGTGAGTGAATAACCCAAGAACTGTTGGGTAATCACTAGATAAATATGGGTAAGCAGGTAATGCATACATGTGGTGGGCAACAATGATGCTTGCTGAGCCAACCATTGCAAGGTTGATGCATAGCTGAGCATGCCAGCTGTTGCTCAAGAATTCAAAAATTCCTTGATGGCCTTTAGGAGCTGGGAAAAGTATTGGATCGCCCTTTGCGTTATCCATGATGGTTTTCATCCGATGACCAACACCATGGACGTCATTCCCCCACATGTGGCCACCAAAAATGGCGAACACACCCCATGCCAAATGGTGGTGAGAGACATCAGTCATCCATAAACTGCCAGTTACTGGATTTACTCCACCTTTGTTAGTGAGGATGTCGCTGAAAGCCCACCAATTTAAAGTGAAGAAGTTTTCTACAGTTCTGCCATCCAAGCTTGGGAAGATTTGACTTGCCACCTCTGGATTGCAGAGTGTTGTGGTTGGGATGTCTGCTGCAGTTGCAATTGTTACGCCATCAATAACTAGAGGCTTCCCAGCGTCAATTGCATCAAGAAGGGCTGCAGTAGGCGCACCAATATGAATAAGGTGTCCAGCCCAGGCAATAGAACCAAGACCTATCAAAATGATTTGATGGTGCTGAAGCATTGGTTCGACTTTTCTGAACCAAGCAAGCTTCGGAGCAGTTTTGTGGTAGTGGTATATGCCTCCATGAAGCATTAGGGCGGCCATTACTAGAGCACCAATGGCTAGTGCCATTAGTTGGGTCTCGTTTGTAATGCCCCAGGCCCTCCACATTGAGAAAATGCCGGAGGTGATCTGAATGCCGTTGTATCCGGCACCAAGATCGGCGTTCATGACGTCTTGTCCGACAATATCCCAAACCACCTGTGCACCTGGTTTCACGTGCGTGGGGTCTGCTAGCCAACCTGAATAGTTGGAGAATCGGGCGCCATGGAAAAAGGCACCGCTCATCCATATAAATACAACCGCAAGGTGTCCGAAGTGGGCCGAGAAGATCTTTCGGCTTGTTTCTTCGAGGTCACCTATGTGGGTATCGAAGTCGTGAGCGTCAGCGTGGAGGTTCCAAATCCAAGTTGTGGTTTTGGGTCCTTTGGAAAGCTTGCTAGAGAAAAACCCAGGTTTCCCTAGCTTCTCAAGGTCGGCAGGTACATGATCCCTGTCAACAGGCTGATCATATGGAGTTGGTACTCCTCCTGAAGCCTTTGCTTTCTCCCCACGTTCCGGTGGGCTAATGGTCATCGAGATTTTCCTCGAGGTATGGGGTCGAGGTGGAATGCCACCAATTGACAAGCCATAAGGTTTGTCAATGAAGTAGGAGTTGCAACGAAAGTTGTGCAAGTTCCTGCTTCAAATGGTTCGCCGGACTAGTACTAGTCCTTTAAACCAATCAGAAAGAAGGGGCTCATATGAGCTCCATTACGGAAATCATAGAGGCGAGATCCTATTCCTACTGATGCAAGTAACAAATGTTCTATCCAGCGACTTGAAAGGTTTGGATTTGAAAAGAAGTGTGGACAAGTCAAAAGTCAATATTAGTTAACTTAATTTCACATAAGGACTGGACTCTTTTTTTTGAAATTTTTATCTAAAGCCTTTTGCTGTTATGGCTTTGGGCTGCTACTTTTGTATAAGCAGACTCATAAGGTTTTTACTTAACAACTATTTTAACCTTATCTTAGGGAGTCTTGACTTAGTTGAGCTAAGACTTTCCGTTTGAAAGAAATCCCTGACTTTTCATTTTTAAATTGAGTTTTCCTAAAAAATTGGCCATCGGATTATCTTCGAGTTCGATACCAATGATGCTTAGGCTGAGAAATCGAAAGTATGTTGACTCCATTGCTCTGTCATATGGAGCAGCAGAGGCGTTAGAAACTATTCCTGAAAATTGCATTATTAGTAGACCTTCGAAAATATTTTCTGAAAATTGGCACACTATTGAACTTTTGTTTGTGGTTGGCGCTATTGGAGCTGTGACAAGACTCATTGCTCCATTTCTGGGTGGAAAAGATAATGATCCGGCAGTTGTGGTTTTAGATGCTCAGGGGAATTATTTTGTTCCTTTAATAGGTGGTCATTCAGCAGGTGCTGAGTCTGTAGCAATACAATTGGCTGAAGATATTGGTGGAACAGCAGTAATAACTGGAGATTGCAAAACTAGTAATCGTTTATCAATAGATAGTTTTGGAGAATCTTGGGGATGGAAAAGAAGTGGTACTGCTAAAAACTGGAAGGAACTAATGATTCTTCAGGCACAGGGCAAAGCAGTATCTTTTCGCCAGCAAAAAGGTTCTCGTTTATGGCTGACGAGTAAAGCAGCTGCTAACTGTGTTACGAATGAACAAGCTGAGTTGAATGATAATTCTGGCATTTTTTTCATAGGACCAGATCAATCACATAAGTGTTCTTGGCATCCAGCAACTCTTTGGATTGGTATTGGTTGTGAAAGAAATACAAGCCAAAGTCTTATTCGGAGGGCTTTAGATAATTCTTTCCAAAGAGCTTGTTTGGCCAAGGAGGCTGTAGCTGGTTTTGCCACTGTTGATTTAAAACAGGATGAGCAATCTTTAATTGATTTAGTTGAAACTAATGCTTGGCCAATTCGGTTTTTCAGTGTGGAGTCTCTTGATAAGGTTTCAGTGCCTACCCCCTCAAATGCTGTTAAAAAGGAAATTGGATGTGCTTCTGTTGCTGAAGCTGCCGCTCTACTTGCAGCAGGAAAATCTGGTTGTCTATTGCAAAAGAAAACTATTTTTTACCCACAAGAAGAAGAGCATGGAGCGGTAACTATTGCAATTGCAGAATCTATAGTTCCATCTCGACCTAAATCGGGAGAGTTGCATTTGGTTGGGAGTGGGCCAGGTGATAGTTCTTTCCTTACAAATGACGCACGCTCTGCGCTTGCTAGATCAGCAGTTTGGATTGGTTATGGATTTTATTTAGACTTGTTAGAACCTCTTAGAAGAAATGATCAAGTAAGAATTGATGGCCAACTAACTAAAGAGGTCGAGCGATGTGAAGAAGCTCTCGAATTGGCATCTCAGGGTATAAGAGTTGCTGTTATCTCCTCTGGTGATAGCGGAATATATGGCATGGCAGGCTTGGCTTTAGAGCTTTACTTGCAAAAAACTCCTGAGGAACGACCTCAGTTTTTTGTTCATCCAGGGGTGTCAGCAATACAAATGGTCGCAAGTAGACTAGGTGCTCCTTTGATGAGTGATTTCTGTTGCATAAGTCTGAGTGATCGTTTAACTCCTTGGGAAGAGATTGAGGGTAGATTGATTGCAGCAGGTGAGTCGGATTTTGTGATTGCTATTTATAATCCAAAGTCAAAGAATAGAGACTGGCAAATTCAAGTTGCATTTAATATATTATTGAAATATCGGCCAAATGATACTCCTGTTGCACTAGCGAGACAAGTTGGCAGAGACTCTGAAAATATAAATTTATATACACTTGGTGATTGCCCTCTTGGTAAAATAGATATGTTTACTCTTGTTCTCATAGGTAATAGTAGAAGTATTATTAAGGATCAATTTCTCTTAACCCCTCGAGGCTATTTTAATAGCTAATTTCTAAAGCAAAAAGTTATTGATCGGGATGACAGGATTCGAACCTGTGTCCACTTCCTCCCGAACGAAGGGCGCTACCAAAGTGCGGCACGTCACGAGTAGTTGATTTTATAAGCAGTTCTATAAACTCATCTTCATTGCTAATCTTTTTCTGATTGTGTACTGCGACTTTTAAAGCTTTGGTAAAACCTAGTTGGTTGCGTGTTAAGGCTCCTCAGGAGGAACGTATTGGGAATGTTTCTGATTTGTTGACTGACTTGGCATTGAATACTGTTTGCCAAGAGGCAAGCTGCCCAAATATTGGTGAATGTTTTGCAGGTGGTACTGCGACATTCTTAATTATGGGCCCTGGTTGTACTAGAGCTTGTCCATATTGTGATATTGAATTTGATAAAAGTTCTCGTGGATTAGATGACACCGAGCCTATTCGCCTTGCAGAGGCTGTATCAAGAATGAGACTTCGTCATGTAGTTATTACTTCTGTTAATAGAGATGATTTGGTTGATGGTGGAGCTAGTCAGTTTGTGAAATGTATACAAGCTATTAGAACATCTTCGCCATCAACAACAATTGAGACTTTGATACCAGACTTTTGTGGAAATTGGCAAGCTTTGAAATTAGTTTTAGATTCATCTCCTGATGTCCTCAATCATAATATAGAAACTGTTCCAAGGCTTTATAGAAGGGTCAGGCCTCAAGGAAATTATCAGAAATCATTAGAACTTTTAAAACGTACACATGAAGGTTGGCCAAAGACTTACACGAAATCTGGTTTTATGCTGGGTTTGGGAGAAACTAACCACGAAGTTGTAGATTTATTGAGAGATCTTCGTTCAAATAATGTAGATATAGTCACTATTGGCCAGTATCTCTCTCCAGGTCCTAATCATTTAGATGTTCACAGATTCGTGTCTCCAGATGAATTTAAAGTCTATAAGAAGCTTGGAGAGATAGAACTGGGATTTTTGCAGGTTATCAGTTCACCTTTGACTCGTAGTAGTTATCATGCAAGTGAAGTTCAGAAATTAATGAAGACTAATCCTCGGTAATACTTAGAAGTCTATCTTTCCTGATATTGTGATCCATTCATGTAGGTCCCATTCAACTACTCCAGCTAATATTATTGGATCTCTTTCTACAATTGAAAGTGCTGATTTAAATGAAGTATCTTCTAGTAAGAGTAATCCACCACCTCCTGGATTTTTTTTAGCATCTACAAGATAACCGCTTAAAACCTTGTATCCTGAATTTTGCAGGTTGAAAACCCATTCCTTGTGCTGATCGATGACAATTTGTTTTTTAGTTGAAGACATTTTTTCAGCCTCTTTTGTGAAAATCTCTCTTTTGATAAACCAAGGCATTGTTAAATAATTGCTCTCTCTTTCTCTAGGAGTCCTAACTTTTCTTTCTCGCTTGGCGGTACAAGCACCTTAAAGGTTTCTTTGAAAACTTTCCATTCAGAAAGAATTTCTTTTGCTTTGACACTTTGAGTCTCGGCAATATGACTTTCTAGTAATTCTTTTAGAATATTTTCTTGTTCGATAGTTCGAAGGTTGAAGATTTCTACGATTTCTTTATTTATTTTTTGTTCTACATTATTCTCATGATCAAGTAAGAAAATAATTCCGCCTGTCATTCCTGCTGCAATATTTCTTCCTGTAGAGCCAAGAACAACTACTACACCTCCTGTCATGTATTCGCAGCAATGATCTCCTGCTCCTTCTAAAACTGCCTTTGCTCCACTATTTCTCACCGCGAAACGTTCTCCTGCCGACCCTAGGACAAACATCTCTCCACCAGTGGCTCCATAAAGACATGTATTCCCAACTATTACTTGAGGTTTAGTTTGTACATCTTCCAGTGGAGGGAGAATTACTATTTTCCCTCCATTCATTCCTTTGCCTACATAATCATTTGCTTCTCCGACAAGTTTAATATTCATTCCTTGAAGTGCAAAAGATCCAAAACTTTGTCCTGCAGCGCCTATAAATTTTAGATCAATTTTCCCTTTAAATCCTTTGTTACCAAATTTTTCAGCTATCTCACCAGAAATTCTTGCACATACACTTCGGTCGGTATTTAATATTGGAATGGTTTTGTTAAAGTAACCATGATTTTCTAGTGCATCTATAAATTTATGGTCTTGGATAAGCTGGTTTTCTAGTATTTCTCCATTGCTATGTGCATTTTTATTATGAGCAAGCCAAGATCTATCAGACTCCCCTTCTACGGAATTAACGAGACATGATAAATCAATAGAATTTGTTTTGCTTAGGGTTATTTCACGTAATTTGAGTAAATCTCTTCTCCCAATAAGTTCGTCGATTGTTTTGACACCTAATTTGCTCATTAGTTGTCTGACTTCCTCAGCAATAAATAGGAAAAAGTTCACAACATGCTCAGGTAATCCCGTGAATCTTTTCCGAAGATTTTCTTTTTGTGTAGCAACACCAACTGGACAATTATTTGTATGACAAACGCGGGCCATGATGCAGCCTTCAGCAATCATTGCAATAGAGCCAAAACCAAATTCTTCTGCACCAAGTAATGCTGCTATTACAACATCCCACCCAGTCTTGAGCCCTCCATCAGCTCTTAATAGAACTCTATCTCTTAAGCCGTTTTGGATTAGAGAACTGTGGACTTCGCTTAGGCCTAGCTCCCATGGGCATCCAGCATGTTTGATTGAGCTTAAAGGTGATGCGCCGGTTCCTCCATCATGCCCTGAGATTTGTATAACATCTGCATTTGCTTTTGCTACACCTGCAGCAATTGTTCCTATACCTATTTCTGCAACAAGTTTCACACTAACTTTTGCTGAAGGGTGGATTTGATGGAGATCATGTATTAGTTGGGCTAAATCTTCGATTGAATAAATATCATGGTGAGGAGGAGGCGAAATAAGGGCAACTCCAGGCTTGCTGTTACGCAGTTTGGCGATGTAAGTATCGACTTTTGGACCAGGTAACTGCCCTCCTTCACCTGGCTTAGCTCCTTGGGCGACTTTTATTTCCAGTTGCTTCCCGCTTCTAATGTATTCAGGAGTGACTCCGAATCTGCCAGATGCAATTTGTTTTATTGCAGAACATGCAGTGTCTCCATTTCGTAAGCCTTTGATATTGGGAAGGGTTTTTGAAAGAGTATCTGAGTCAACATCTTGGAGGATTTTGAATCTTGAGGGATCTTCTCCTCCCTCGCCACTGTTGCTTTTGCCGCCAATTCTGTTCATGGCAATAGCAAGGACTTCATGGGCCTCTCTTGAAAGAGCACCAAGACTCATCCCTCCAGTACAAAATCTCTGACATATATTTTCAACACTTTCTACTTGGTCTAAGGGCAGAGGTGTACTTACTGTTTTTAAGGTAAATAAGTCTCGCAGTGCTGTTGGAGGTCTATTTTCTAAAAGAGTTTGATAGGTAGAAAAATGGTCGTAGCCAGGTCCTGATTTGACTGCGGAGTGAAGTGCTTTTGACATTTCAGGTGAATTGAGATGATATTCACCTCCGTTGCGATATTGCACGAATCCCATGAAATCTAGTTTATTTCTATTTAGTTGAGAGAACGCTTTTGAATGGAAACTAATAGTTTCGTCAGCAAGTTCCTTGAGGCTTAAACCAGCAATTCGACTAGTTGTACCTTTAAAAGCTAACTCTATTAAGTCTGCTCCGATTCCTATAGCTTCAAAAATTTGGGCACCATGATAGCTACTTAGTAGAGAGATTCCTATTTTTGAAAGTATTTTTCTTAGGCCGTCTTCTAATGCTTTTTGTAAGTTTCTTTGTGCTTGCTCAATAGTTAGTTTGTCAAACGTTCCTTTTGAAATTAGTTGTTGAGTCTTGGGGCTCTTCCACCAGTGTCGAGTGGTTTCCCATGTTAGCCATGGACAGATAGCACTTGCTCCATATCCAATAAGACAGGCAGCATGATGCGTACTCCAGCATTGGGCTGTTTCTATAATTAGAGATGCTTCTAGGCGTAATTTTTTAGTAAGCAAATGATGATGAACAGCGCCAATGGCAAGTAAAGGTGGAATGTATGAATTTTTAGAACTAACTCCTCTATCAGACAGGATAACTATTCTGCAACCTGCCTGAACTGCATTCTCAGCATTAATGCACAATTTTCGGAGGTTTTTTTGTAGACAGTCTGAACTATCATCAACAGTATATAAAGTAGATATTGTTTCTATTTTAAATCCTTTTTCTTTAATGAGAGATAGATCCGATTCGTTCAGGATAGGACTATTTAGATGAAGAACAGAAGCAGAATTTTCGCTAGGTTTTAAAGGTGAGCCTCTCTTTCCTAAATGCATTTCTAGGCTCATTACAAGTTTTTCTCGTAATGGATCAATTGGTGGATTCGTTACCTGGGCAAATCTTTGTTTAAAGTAGTTGTAAAGAATATGGGGTTTATCAGAGAGGATTGGTAAAGGTATATCATCACCCATGCAAAAAGTTGGCTCTTTCCCACCACTTGCCATTGAGTTGATGATCAACTCTAAATCTTCTGAAGAGAATCCAAATGCAGTTTGTTGCTGAAGAAGATCTTCAGAGTTTAAGTATGTCTTTCCTTGCCAAATTGTGTCAGATATAGATTTGCGATTTTTCTTTATCCATTCTATATAGGGGTATCTATCTGCGGCTTCTTGTTTTACATTCCAATTTGTTAATACCCTGTTTTCTTTAAGATCTACTGCCAACATTTGCCCTGGCCCTAAACGACCTTTTTTAAGGATTTTGCTTTCGTCTAGCTCTACAACACCTGTTTCTGAACCCATGATTACAAAGCCATCATTTGTAATGCAGTAACGAGCAGGTCGTAATCCGTTGCGGTCGAGTGTGGCACCTACGTACACCCCATCTGCAAACACTAGTAGTGCAGGGCCATCCCATGCTTCTTGAGTGCAAGCAGAGTATTCGTAAAAGGCTTTTATCTCTGGCTTATTTATTAGTTCAGGCTGATTTTGGAATGCTTCTGGAACTAGGGTCAGCAGGCTATCGGTTATGGGTCTTCCACTTCTTACAAGCAGTTCTAGAGTTGCATCAAGATTTGCAGAATCACTAAAGGAATTATTTACTACTGGTTTGAGATCTGAAGAAGTTTCCCCCCAGATTTGATCAAGGTTCTTTTCACTTGCTTGTGCCCAATTAAGATTACCTAAAAGGGTATTTATTTCACCGTTGTGACCTAGCAACCTCATAGGTTGCGCTAATGGCCAGCGAGGAAGTGTATTTGTGCTGAATCTTCTGTGATAAACAGCAAAGGCAACTTCAAAGTCAGGGTCTAGTAGATCTGAATAAAAGGCAGCCAGAACTTCTGATCTGACCATTCCTTTGTAGACAATGGTTCTACCACTTAAAGACGCGACATAAAGATCATTGGAACTCTCTTCCCAAATTTGTCTGGAACGTTCACCTATTCGCCTTCTTAGTCGAAACAAGGTGGCTTCTAATTCATCTCCTGATAATGAACTTGTAACTAGCCATTGTTGAATGATAGGAGCTGTTTCTCTTGCAAGAGGACCTAGAACTGAATTATCTACAGGTACAAGTCTCCAACCTATTGACTTAAGGCCAAGAGAATTAGCTTCTTGTTCACAAATTTCTTTAGCTTCTTTAATTCTTTTTTCGTCTTGAGGCAAGAAAATCATTCCAATGCCACAAGATTTGTTTGAGTAGGCTTTTGCTTGGTCCCAAACTTGGTAAAGATATTTCCAAGGAATTTCGCAAAGTAATCCTGCACCGTCTCCTGAATCACTATCTCCACCACACCCCCCTCTGTGCTCCATGCAATTAAGAGCTTTAAGAGCTTGTTTTAGGACCCAATTGCTGGCTTGACCTTTGACATGAGCAATAAATCCAACGCCACAAGCATCTTTCTCGCCAGTAATTGCTGGAGGAGCGCTGCTGTCGCAGTATGGCCAAATTGGATTAAAGGAGACTTTAGGCATGAAATTAAAAAAAATTTCTCTTAGCTGCTGCTGCGAATTGGAAATAATTGATTTGGTTTAGGTAGGAATCTTAAATAGGCGAGTTCCTTTCAACCATTTGATTTAGTGACTTGTCTTTACCAAGCATTGCAATAGTCAATATGTCAGGTCAGTGAAGTTCACAATCCTTCTCCAAAAATTGTTGGTATAGCGAATCGGTTTGAAACACCTGTTCATTCATTTCAAGGCTTTTAGAGCCCTTGATGGACATAATGTACTTATAAGTTGATTTTTGCTTTAGTGCTTTAATTACTGATCATTTCCCTTCAGCACAGGTGAACCAGTATTGTGAGGGATTGTGTGCACAGGTCAAACTTCTGACCAATCTGTCAATCGTCGATGCCAACCATTCAGCAATTAATTCGCACTGAGCGAAAGCGTCTTTCCCGAAAGACCAAATCACCTGCATTACGTGCTTGCCCTGAACGAAGGGGAGTGTGTACTCGTGTTTACACTTCAACTCCTAAAAAGCCCAATTCTGCATTGCGCAAAGTCGCACGTGTTCGCCTTACTTCTGGTTTTGAGGTTACGGCCTATATACCAGGGATTGGGCACAATCTTCAGGAGCACTCTGTTGTGCTTTTACGTGGCGGAAGAGTCAAAGATTTACCAGGAGTCCGCTATCACATAATTCGTGGGACACTTGACACAGCTGGTGTTAAGGATCGACGACAAGCAAGATCTAAGTACGGAGCAAAATCTCCTAAAAATGACTAGATAATTTTCTTTTAAGAATTCAGCTTTTATTCTCATTCCATTACTAAAAGTTTATGTCTCGTCGAAATGCAGCTGTAAAGCGACCTGTTCTCCCTGATCCTCAGTTCAACAATAGACTTGCGAGCATGATGATTGCTCGCTTGATGAAACATGGCAAGAAATCAACAGCACAAAAGATACTTGCTGAGGCATTTGGATTAATAAATGAACGTACTGGTAATGATCCTATAGAGCTTTTTGAAACAGCAGTAAAAAATGCCACGCCATTAGTTGAGGTTAGAGCCAGAAGAGTGGGTGGGGCAACGTATCAGGTTCCAATGGAGGTGCGCCAAGAAAGGGGTACTGCGATGGCACTGCGATGGCTTGTGAACTTTTCAAGAGCAAGGAATGGTAGAAGTATGGCTCAAAAACTTGCTGGTGAATTAATGGATGCAGCCAATGAAGCTGGAAGTGCTGTTAGGAAACGAGAAGAAACTCACAAAATGGCTGAAGCTAATAAAGCTTTTGCTCATTATCGCTATTGATTCAATTAAGCCCTTTCCTTTAGAAACTTCAATTAAGGGCAGGCTGCCCTGTAGAGTCTCTCCCGTTTTTACTCCTCAAATCGGAGATTGATCTGTGGCTCGTGCCTTTGCTTTGGAACGCGTTAGAAATATAGGGATAGCAGCCCATATTGACGCTGGGAAAACTACCTGTACTGAGCGCATCCTGTTTTACTCAGGTGTTGTTCACAAAATGGGAGAAGTACATGATGGTGCTGCTGTAACTGATTGGATGGCTCAAGAAAGGGAGAGAGGTATCACAATTACCGCGGCTGCGATATCAACTACCTGGCAGGACCATCGGATCAATATCATCGATACCCCTGGTCACGTTGACTTCACTATTGAAGTTGAGCGCTCCATGAGAGTTCTTGATGGTGTTATTGCTGTTTTTTGTGCGGTTGGAGGAGTGCAGCCCCAGTCTGAAACAGTTTGGAGACAAGCTGATCGCTATTCGGTCCCACGGATGGTTTTTGTAAATAAAATGGACCGAACTGGTGCAGATTTTCTGAAGGTTTATACGCAAATTAAAGATAGGCTTAAAGCAAATGCTGTTCCTATTCAATTGCCAATAGGTGCCGAAAATGATCTTAAGGGTATTGTTGATTTGGTTAAAAATAAGGCATATATCTATAAAGATGATCTAGGTAAAGATATTGAAGAAACAGAGATTCCATCTGACATGGAAGAGTTGGCTTCTGAGTGGCGTGCGAAATTAATGGAATGTGTCGCAGAAACAGATGAGCACCTGATAGAGGCTTTTCTTGATACTGGTGAATTATCACAAGAACAACTTCAGTCAGGTATTCGTGAAGGTGTGCTCAAGCATGGTTTAGTGCCAATGCTTTGTGGCTCAGCTTTTAAAAATAAAGGAGTTCAATTGCTTCTTGATGCAGTTGTTGACTATCTTCCTGCCCCTGTAGATGTTCCACCTATCCAGGGTGTTTTACCTAGTGGCAAGGAGGCTTTACGTCCTTCAGATGATAGTGCTCCATTTAGTGCACTTGCTTTTAAGGTCATGGCAGATCCTTATGGAAAGCTGACCTTCGTGAGGATGTATTCAGGTGTATTAGAAAAAGGAAGCTATGTCCTTAACTCAACTAAAGATAAAAAAGAAAGAATCTCTAGATTGATTGTTCTTAAGGCTGATGACAGAGAAGAAGTTGATCAATTGAGAGCAGGAGATCTTGGAGCTGTTCTGGGACTCAAAAATACAACTACTGGCGATACTCTTTGTACAACTGAAGATCCAATAGTCCTAGAAACACTTTACATACCTGAACCAGTTATTTCAGTTGCCGTAGAGCCAAAAACCAAAGGAGATATGGAGAAGTTGTCAAAAGCATTGTTATCTCTTGCAGAGGAAGATCCGACTTTCAGAGTCAGTACTGACCCTGAGACTAGTCAGACAGTTATTGCTGGTATGGGTGAATTACATCTTGAGATACTTGTAGATAGAATGCTGCGAGAGTTCAAGGTTGAAGCCAATATTGGTGCACCTCAGGTTTCATATCGGGAGACAATTCGAGCAAGTGCTAAAGGAGAAGGGAAGTTTGCAAGACAGACTGGAGGAAAAGGACAGTATGGGCATGTAGTTATTGAGATGGAACCTGGTGAACCTGGTTCTGGCTTTGAATTCGTGAATAAAATTGTTGGTGGCGTTGTCCCGAAGGAATATATTGGCCCTGCTGAATCTGGAATGAAAGAAACCTGTGAGTCAGGTGTAATTGCTGGTTACCCACTTATTGATGTGAAGGTGACCATGATTGATGGGTCATATCATGATGTTGATTCATCTGAAATGGCCTTTAAGATTGCCGGATCTATGGCTTTCAAAGATGGGGTTAAGAAGTGCAGTCCTGTACTTCTTGAGCCAATGATGAAAGTTGAGGTCGAGGTCCCCGAGGACTTCCTTGGTGCGATAATCGGCGATCTTTCCTCCAGAAGAGGACAAGTTGAAGGACAATCTATTGATGATGGATTGTCTAAAGTTCAATCCAAAGTGCCTCTAGCCGAAATGTTCGGTTATGCCACCCAGCTCAGATCTATGACCCAGGGCCGGGGTATCTTTTCTATGGAGTTCAGCCACTATGAGGAAGTTCCTCGAAACGTTGCTGAAGCCATCATCTCCAAGAATCAGGGCAAATCCTGATCTCTGAAACCAACATTCCAATCCCCCCGATTCTTTAACAAAATGGCACGCGAGAAGTTTGAGAGGAACAAGCCTCATGTCAACATTGGCACAATTGGTCATGTTGACCATGGCAAGACAACCCTTACGGCAGCAATAACAAATGTGTTGGCCAAGAAGGGGCAAGCCAAGGCACAAGACTATGGTGATATTGATGGCGCTCCTGAAGAGCGAGAGCGCGGTATCACGATCAATACAGCTCATGTTGAGTATGAGACTGAAGGACGGCATTACGCCCATGTGGATTGCCCAGGACACGCAGATTATGTGAAGAACATGATCACGGGAGCGGCTCAAATGGATGGCGCCATATTGGTTTGCGCTGCGACTGACGGCCCTATGGCTCAGACTAAGGAGCACATACTTCTGGCTAAACAAGTAGGCGTTCCAGCGCTTGTGGTTGCATTAAACAAATGTGACATGGTCGATGATGAGGAGATTATTGAGCTAGTTGAGATGGAAATTGGTGAGCTTCTTGAAGGTTATGGCTTCAATGATGTGCCAATAGTCAAGGTCTCCGGATTAAAAGCTTTAGAAGGGGATTCCGAATGGGAATCAAAGATCAATGAATTAATGGAAGCGGTTGATACCTCTATTCCAGAACCAGAGAGGGAAGTTGACAAACCATTCTTAATGGCAATAGAGGATGTTTTCTCTATTACAGGTCGTGGAACAGTTGCTACCGGAAGAATTGAAAGAGGAAAGGTTAAGGTAGGGGAAGAAGTTGAGATCGTTGGTATTAAAGAAACCCGACTCACAACTGTTACTGGAGTTGAGATGTTCCGTAAACTCCTGGATGAAGGGATGGCAGGCGATAATGTTGGACTATTGCTTCGTGGTATTCAGAAAGAGGATATTGAAAGAGGTATGGTGCTTGTGAAGAAGGGTTCTATTACTCCTCATACGAAATTTGAGGGGGAGGTCTACGTTCTTAAAAAAGAAGAAGGTGGCAGACATACTCCATTCTTTGCTGGATATCGCCCTCAGTTTTATATTCGTACAACTGACGTGACTGGTCAAATTACTGCGTTTACCTCAGATGATGGGAAAAACGTTGAGATGGTTATGCCAGGTGACCGAATTAAAATGACAGGAGAATTGATTTGTCCAGTTGCTATCGAACAAGGGATGCGTTTTGCAATTAGAGAAGGAGGCAGGACTATTGGCGCAGGTGTAGTCTCAAAGATTATTGCCTGATTTCAGATAAAATAAGATGGTGGAATTTTTGTCCCACCATCTTCTACTATTAGTGAAAAGGTTATTCATCTCGGAATGGATAACCTTGCTTTGAGAGAACCTCGACAACCCAATCTGCATATCCCTTGTTGAAGGGACCACAAGGAATTATTTATGTCTACGGCAATTGCACAACAAAAGATTCGCATCCGTTTAAAGGCCTTTGACAGAAGAATGCTTGATCTGTCTTGCGAAAAGATTATTGAAACTGCCGATAATACCGCTGCAACTGCAATAGGACCTATTCCCTTGCCAACTAAGCGCAAAATTTATTGTGTACTTAGATCACCTCATGTGGATAAGGACTCTAGAGAGCACTTTGAGACCAGAACTCATAGAAGAATTATCGATATTTATAATCCATCTGCAAAAACTATAGACGCACTAATGAAGCTGGATCTCCCAAGTGGTGTAGACATTGAAGTTAAGCTCTAAACCATCACTCTCTCTAAATCAATTTCTTTTCTCTAGGATTTAGAAGAGAATTGATTCAGGCTCGTCGTGGTTGAACTTGCTGTAAGGGAGTTGCCCCTTTTCCCCTTACCTGAAGTGGTTCTTTTCCCTCAGGAAATACTCCCACTTCATATTTTTGAGTCTAGATATCGAATTATGCTTCAAACTGTTTTGGAATCTGATAGTCGATTTGGTGTTGTTCGTTGGGACCCGGCTAATCAGAAAATGGCAGATGTTGGCTGCTGTGCTGAGATAATTAAACATCAGACATCGCAAGATGGTAGAAGCAATATCATTACCTTGGGCCAACAACGATTTCGAATATTAGAAATTACTCGTGAGGTTCCTTATATGACTGGAATGGTTAGTTGGGTTGAGGATCAAGAAGTGGACGAGCCGGAACAATTGGCCAAACTCTCTGAGACTGTTTTAACTGCTTTGCATGATGTTGTTTCTTTGACAGGTAAGCTCACAGGATCTGATTCTGTTCTGCCAGATGATTTACCAGATCTTCCAAGAGAGTTATCTTTTTGGATTGGAGCTCATCTTGGGGGACCTGTCGCTAAAGAACAACAGTATTTGTTAGAACTTAGTGATACGGGTGACAGGCTTAATTATGAATATGAAATGCTTGACAAAACTAGGAGGCATTTGGCTGCACGTACTGTTCTAAAAGATACACTCTCAAATGTAGACAAGGCAAATAATTAATGAATATTTTGATTAAGTTATTGTTAATACTAATTATAGTTTCTACAGCCTTATTGTTTATTTGGTATAAGAAAGATAGAGCATTTAATTCTATAGAGAATGTTGCTTCCTCTTATGATCAATGGACAAATGATCGTTTGTTGGAAAGACTTTGGGGGGAGCACATTCATCTTGGTTTTTATAGGAAGTCTTTGTTTGCGTCAGATTTTCGGCAAGCAAAAGAAGACTTTGTCCATGAGTTAGTCAAATGGAGTGGTTTAGATAGCCTCCCTAAAGGTTCCAGAGTCCTAGATGTTGGATGTGGTATTGGAGGTAGTGCGAGAATTCTTGCAAGAGATTATGGATTTGATGTAATGGGTATCACAGTCAGTCGCGCACAAGTTGAGCGAGCTAGACAATTGACTCCTTCTGATATTCAATGCATTTTTGAAAGAATGGATGCTCTTGATTTAGAGCTTCCTAATGGTGGGTTTGATGGAGTTTGGAGTGTAGAGGCAGGACCACATATGGTCGATAAGCAAAAGTTTGCTGATGAACTGTTGAGAGTGCTTAGGCCTGGAGGTATTTTGGTTGTTGCTGATTGGAATAAAAGAGACACGTCTGATTGTGATCTGAATAGGTTGGAAAAAATAGTTATGAGTCAGTTATTAAATCAATGGTCGCACCCTGAATTCTCTAGCATTCTTGGCTTCCAAAAGAATTTACTAAATAGTGGTTTCTGCGGCAGTTCTGTTGAGACTGAAGATTGGACAAGGTTCACATTGCCTTCCTGGTTTCACTCGATTACAGAAGGGATAGTTCGCCCTAAGGCTGTTTTCGGATTAGGGCTGATGGGCTTCATTAAGGCAATAAGAGAGGTTCCAACTATACTTTTAATGCATTGGGCTTTCTCAAAGGGTCTTATGCAGTTTGGGGTATTTCGCTGTCGAGGCTAGGCTTCTGAAGAGTAGATTTCAGTACTTGGATATGAGCCAAAATATACGAGATTTTCACATAATGGTTTTAACGAGTTCTTAAGTTTGTTATTTGCTTGAGCATTGTTTTCAGGTAATTCAACATCAATGAAAAAAACATATTCTCCTAGTTCTCGTTTTGATGGACGAGATTCGATTCTGCTCATATTCAATCCAAGATTTGCTATGCAAGAGAGGGCTTCTAGTAATGCTCCTGGGGAATTGGAATGTAATGAGAATGCGAGGCTAGCTCTTTCTCCTTCTTGAGGAAGTTCTTCGGATTGCAATAGAACGAACCTTGTGCAATTGCCTGCTGCATCATTAATTGGATAAGCAAGTTCTTTAAGCCCTTCCAAGTTGTTTCCAGACCTGGATCCGATTGCAGCCCTGAAAGGACTGCCTTTGACCATCCTAATTGCTTCTGCTGTTGAGCTGGTCGAGAGTTGAAGTGCTTTTGGTAGGTTTGTTTTGAGCCATTGGCTGCATTGTGCTAGGGCTTGAGGATGTGAAAGTACTTCAGATATAGCTGTGATTGGGCCACTACCAACAAGGGAATGCCTTATTGGAATGACCAATGCTCTTCGTATGAATAATTGAGGGTGTTGCCACAGTGCATCAAGAGTTGCGCTTACCCCACCTTCTACTGAATTTTCTATGGGGACGACTGCTACATCGCAATTTTTATTTGCTGCCTGTTCTATGACGGAATGCATACCAAGACAAGGAACAAAGACAGGTTTATGAAGTTTTTCTAGGCCTGCTAATGCCAGAGCCGCCTGTTCAGCATATGTTCCAGCTGGTCCGAGGTAAGCGACTCTTGTGGGCATTAGGAAAATAGGATGGAAAGGTCTATAAGATCATTGCGTGTCAGGTGCCGATTATGCCTCTGGCCTTCGAAGCTCGACAAAAACTCAATCTCCCAGTCAGCAGTAATGCGGAGCTTTTGCCTGCCTATTTGCTAGAGCAGGAAAGGGTTGTTGGTGCAATGCTAGATCCCAATAAAATAAGCCCCTTAGGAGCTGGTGGCTTTAGATATAACGTTACTAGCTTTAAAGTCTTTCAACTGCAGGTTAATCCTGTTGTTTCTATTGGTGTCACTAATTCAGAAGGGAAGCTCAGAATGCAGGCAACTGATAGTGAGTTAGATGGTCTTGGCTTGGTAGACGATTTTGAATTGATTCTTGATGCGGTTCTCGAGGCTACTGAAAACGGGCTTGAAGGAGAAGCAGCCCTTGGGGTTTCTGTCAGCCAGCCACCGCTTTTAAAGTTGATACCAAAAACAGTTTTGGAAAATACAGGTCAATCAATTTTAAATGGTATTTTGTTGGGAATTAAATCTCGTGTTCAACAACAACTTTTAAAAGACTTTAATGCTTGGTGTCAGGAAAAATCTTTACCTTGATTAGCACAATTCCTATTGACAAGTATTTTTGATAAGAATGAATAACGATGCAATTTTGTAGGACCTTGTTTGATAAGGGCTAAACGATGATCTTTAGTGCCATACCCAACATTTTTATCAAGACTATAACCTGGGTATTTATTAGATAAGCTTCGTATAAGTTTGTCTCTAGCTTCTTTGGCTAAAACACTTGCTGCTGCTATTGCGAGTGACTGACTTTCACCTCTTACTAATGTCTTCTGAAATCCTTTCCAATTGCGAATGGGTAAAACTCCATCTACCAGAACCATTTCTATAGGGAAAGGTAATTTAAGTAAAGCACGAATCATGGCTTTTTCAGTAGCCAATCTTATTCCAAATTTATCAATCTCGTTAGATGATGCTTGCCCTAGAGCCCAGCCAGAAGATAATGATTTTATTTCGGGAATAAGTGCAGATCTTTTTTTTGCTGATAACAATTTACTGTCTTTTAGTCCTAATTTAAGCAAGTCTGCTGCAGCCTTGTTATTTAAAATAACAGCTCCAGCAAAGACCGGTCCAAACAAGCTTCCACGACCAACCTCGTCAACTCCTGCAATTCGCACTTTGGGTTATTCATTTGAATTTGACGCAGAAGACCTTCTTCTTCTTCTTCGAGGATCTTCAATCTGTTGCTCTTGATCTTCATTGTCAGCCGAATTGCTAAAGGTTATCTCTTCTGACTCTGTCTCTTCAATATTTGAAATAGGAATGACTTCTTCAACAACATCGTCTTTTTTATGTTCAGATTCGTTTTTCAATACTTCTTCGTTATCTATTGCTTCATTAATTTCTATCCCAGACTTATTACTTCCCTTGGAAGGCCCTCTTCCTCTTCTCCTTTTTCGAACTGCATTGGATGCAATTTGTTGTCTAGCTTCTTCAAGAATTGTCTCCTCATCTTCTCCAGGCCTTACTATCCGGACTAACACATGCTCTTTCTCATAGTCATTTTCTAATAAGAGTGAAGGGCTAAAGCCTAGTAATCCAAATACTTCTTCTTGTTCTTCATCCATATGGACTGCTATAACTTCTGGATCTTGACGGTGGTGGGAAATATCTTGATTTACATTCTCTTCACTGGTTTCAGTGATATTGCCTTCTTGGTCAAAGTCACTAATGGTTTGACTGTTTTCTTCATCAGGTGCCAGATCATTGTTGGTTCTCGCTTTGCCACCCTTTTTTCGTCTGGCGTTACTAATGTCTGAGGAAACTTGTACCTCAGCCTTTGAGATAGAAGATCGAACTATTCCACTAGCAGTGGCAGCTGGTTGAAGATCATCCTTTCCTGGCAAAAGTGCAACATGTCCTAATCCTGCACAGCTAGAGCATGGTCGTCCAAATAATTCATAAATATTTTGTCCCTGACGTTTTCTGGTAAGTTCTACTAAACCTAGTTCAGTAAGTTGAGCTATTTGAGGACGAGCTGAATCATTTTTGATTGCTGAGGTGAAATGTTCTAGTAATTGAAGTTGATCTTTACGAGACTCCATATCTATGAAGTCAATGATAATGACTCCTCCAATGTTGCGAAGTTTCAATTGGCGAGCAATTTCTATTGCTGCTTCGCAATTTGTCCATAAAACTGTTTCCCGCGCATTTGCCGATCTGGTAAATGAACCTGAATTGACATCAATAACAGTTAGTGCTTCGGTTGGCTCAATAATTATGTATCCACCTGAAGGGAGCTCTACTCTTGGTCTAAGAGCATCTCGAATCGCTGCGTTTATACGAAAGTGTTCAAGCAGCGTAGTTGACTCAGAGTGAGACTCAATCAAGAGGTCTGGACAGTCTTGCCCAAGGAACTGATTGACTCGTTCTTTTTCTAAGTCGCTTTCTACGACAACTCTTTGAATATCAGTATTTATATGATCTCTGAGCACCCTATGAATAAAATCTTCATCACGATTAAGAAGAGTTGGTGGTGTGCAATTAATGGCAGCTTGCTGTATTGCCTCCCATTGCTTTAGTAATCCCTCTAGGTCATCAATCAGTAGATCTTCGCTAATATTATTGGCTTCTGTTCGTATTAATAAACCTGAGCCTGGAGGTTTAATTAGAACTCCCAGAGCTCTTAATCTATTCCTTTCACTTTCAGCATTTATTTTTCTTGAGATATTTACCCCTTGCCCATGAGGTTGAAGTATTAGATACCGCCCTGGCAAGGCAAGGTTTCCTGTCAGTCGGGGCCCTTTGGTTCCAGTTGGCTCCTTCATGACTTGAACCAGTACCTTTTGTCGAGGTTCAAGCAGCTCTGTTATTCCGGCAGCACCCTTTTTAAGTCGTAGAGGACCTAAGTCTGTGACATGAATAAAACCATTTTTTTCACTTTCTCCAATGTTTACAAAGGCTGCATCAATCCCAGGGAGGACATTGTCAACTGTGCCTAAATAAACGTCCCCTATCTGGTATCGACCTTGGGCAACGATTAATTCTTCAACTTTCTCATCTGTGAGCAAGGCTGCTATACGCAGCTGCTCAGCAATGACAATTTGCTGAGGCATATATCAAAAAAGGTGGGAGCCATCTCAGCTCTGAATCGTTCTAAGAACTTGCAGGGATTTCTGCTAGTAATTGGTATTTGATTTAAGACTGAAGGCCAATGGAATAAATAGACGGAGGCGATGCTCCTATTAAATTTGCAACAGCGTGACAGATCTGATTCTGTGAGTTACAAGATGCCTGAGTTACCTCACGATTGGGGGTAAGAAAGGCTGAGACACACAAATGGCGGAGGCGCCCGTTAGTGTTTGCTCTGTAATGAGATTAGCACTCGCATAAGAGAAGTTCATCTCTTGCTGAGCTTTTAATAATAAAATTGCTTTTCAAATCTTTTTCTAGCCAGTATTTTATTTGAACAGGCTTTAAGCTTCGTCCCATCACATCGATAATTGTTTTGAATTCAAACTGAACAGTCTTCAAAGGTAGTTCTTCCTGACCTTTTGGGCACGTGCTTTTGAGTCTTAGATAATTTAGCCCCGGTCTGCAGTCTCTCGTCCGTTTTCGACCTTTCTTGTCATTGTCAATCCATATTAGTTCGTCTGCATTCATTATTGAATTGACTGCTTGTTGCCATTGAAAATAGTTCGCTATTGCTCCTTCTTCATGCTCTAGTGTGAAACTCCAAATAGCTGCATCTAATTGTTTCGCAAGGCTTGGAGTGTTAAGAGGAACATTTATAGCTTTTGTCAGATTAAGACCATTAGGTAAAGTCTTTTGAATTGTCTCAACTATTCTTTTGCATTCAAGTTTCTGGGTAAAGTCGATCTCCATTATTTCACCATAGGCTTCTACTCCTAATGGCAAGGCAAGAGCAAGCTTTATTTTTGGAAGAGGATGAAACCCTTCTGAATAACTAACAGGTAAGTTACTTCTTCGGAGAGCTCTTTCAAATATCCTTACAATATCTAAGTGACTAAGTAGTGTAATAGGCGATGTTTTTGTAAAATAGAACCTTATGCGACATTCTTTATTAGTAGGAGGCTTCTGTTTAATATATTGATTTGGTACTTCTGGTGGGTCGATAATGATGTTGTGGCCTAATTCAGTTCCACACACTCCACAACTGCTACAACTGTTGAATGAACAATCAGGTATTGTTTTAGCGTTTAAAGCATTTATAAGATCATTTGCGAGCCACCTTTTGTCTATGCCAGTGTCAATATGATCCCAAGGTAGAGGAAGATTACAGAAATTTAGCAATTCTTTTTTGGATAAAGACTCGATAGAACTCCAATCACCCATTTCAATTTTTCTATAGGAACTAGAAAGTCCAGATAGTTTGATCGCATTTGTCCAAGCTGTATAGGTACGGTCTAATGATTCGAACCAGGCATCCATGCCTGCGCCGTCTTTCCAGGCTTTTTCAATAACTTTGGCTAATCTTCTGTCACCTCTCCCAATAAAATCTTCCATTGCAGATAGACGCACATCTGTGAAGTTAACTTTTACACCTTTTAATTGATTAAATTCTTTCCTAAGTATTCTTTGTTTTCTCTCAAACTCTCTAGTGGATACACTATGCCATTGAAATGGAGTATGAGGTTTAGGGGTAAAATTGCTGATTGTGATATTTAGATGAAGCCTACCTAAATCTTTGCATTTTTCTTGCAACATCTTACAAGTATTACTTATCCCAATAACATCACCATCTGTTTCGCCAGGTAAGCCGATCATGAAATATAACTTGACTTTTCTGTAACCGTTTTCCATGGCTTTTCGAATGCCATTTATCAAGTCTTCATCAGTTAAACCTTTGTTAACTATGTCGCGTAACTTTTGGGTGCCTGCTTCAGGAGCAAAAGTGAGTCCTGTTTTACGACTTCCTCCAAGAATATGAGCAATGTCATCATTGAATCTGTCGACTCTTTGGCTGGGAAGCTGAAGGGATACATTTTTATCTGCTAGTCGATTTCTAAGTTCAACCCCAACTGCAGGAAGAGCTAAATAATCACTACAGCTAAGTGAAAGTAGTGAGAAATCGCTATATCCAGTTTTTTCCATTCCTTTTTCTACGGCATTAATAATCTGATCAGGTTCAACATCTCTAGCGGGTCGAGTGAGCATGCCTGGCTGACAAAATCGGCATCCTCGAGTGCAACCACGTCTGATTTCGATAGTTAATCTGTCATGGATGGTTTCTATATTCGGTACTAGACCAGTTGAATAATGAGGAATTGGTGTTGCAACACGACGAAGGATTTTTTTGTTGATAGATGGATTAATTGGGATAAAGGAAGTTTTTTGGGGATCAACTAAATAAAGAGAAGGAACATAAATGCCTGGAATCTCTGATAGGTCAAGAAGAGTTGCTGATCTGCTCAGGCTGTGTTGGTTTGCCTCAGAAATAACCAAGCCAATTTCAGGTAAGAGTTCTTCTCCATCCCCTAGTGCAAAAAAGTCAAAGAATTCTGCATAAGGTTCAGGATTGCTAGTTGCTGTTGGACCTCCAGCAAATATCAAAGGAGGCGCAGCTGGATCGTTAATTGGAAGATCTCCTCGTTCAGATGCATAAAGTTTTAATTGGGCAAGATCCAGCATTTCGAGGATATTTGTTGCGCCAAGCTCATAACTAAGACTGAATCCGAGAATGTCGAATGCAAATAGCGGCCTACGTGTTTCTACTCCAAACAATGGTTGAGATTGATCTCTAAGCTTTTTAGCTAAATCAACTCCAGGCAGATATGCCCTGTCGCAAAGTTGATTAGGTAATTTATTGAGAATTGAGTAAAGGATTATGTGGCCAAGATTGCTTGCTCCTACTTCATAAATCTCTGGATAAGTCAGAGCCCAGCGCACTCTCGCTTTGTCCCAATTCCTTGTTGATACACCTAATTCTTGTCCGATATATCGTCCAGGCTTATTGATGTGATTATCAACTAGACCCTCAAAGTCAATTGGAGCATTGCGCTCGTTGCTCTGATTCGAAGAATGAGATGCAAGGGACAAAGAGGTTTTGTTCATTCTTCTTACATCGTATGGACTTATTTCCACCCGAAAAGGCTCTTTTCATAGCAAGATGCTGATAATCAATCAAATTCTCTCAAGTGATTCAAGTTAACGGAAATTATCTCAAGTTGAAGGCAGGATATTTATTCCCTGAGATTGCAAGAAGAGTGACAGGGTTTATGGAAATAAATCCTAGTGCTGACTTGATTCGCTTAGGTATCGGAGATGTAACAGAGCCACTTCCTAATGCATGCCGCCAGGCAATGAAATTAGCTATCGATGAAATGGGGACAGTTGATGGATTTCGTGGTTATGGCCCAGAACAAGGTTATGAATGGTTACGTCAAAAAATTGCTCAAAATGATTTCCAGGCCCGCGGATGTGAAATAAGTCCAGAAGAGATTTTTATTTCTGATGGCTCAAAGTGTGACAGTAGCAATATTCTTGACATCCTAGGAGATGGCAATCGCATAGCTGTTACGGATCCCGTTTATCCCGTATATGTTGATAGCAATGTTATGTCAGGAAGAACTGGAGAATTAGAAGAGGAAGGAAGGTATGGAGGCCTAACCTATTTGCCAATTAGTGCGGCAAATAATTTTGAACCAGAACTTCCTAAAGAACCTGTTGATTTGATTTACTTGTGCTTCCCTAATAATCCGACAGGTGCTGTCGCCACTCAAGAACAATTATCTAAATGGGTTGATTATGCAAATAAGCAAGAAGCTTTGATTCTGTTTGATGCTGCTTATGAGGCTTTTATTCAATCTGAGGAGATACCACATTCAATATATGAAATCGATGGAGCTCGTGAATGTGCGATTGAATTTAGATCATTCTCTAAAAATGCTGGTTTTACAGGAACTCGTTGTGCATTTTCTGTTATTCCTAAGACGTTATTTGGAAAGTCTAAAGATGGTAAATTGGTTGAACTATGGAATCTGTGGAATCGTCGTCAGAGTACTAAATTTAATGGTGTTAGTTATATTATTCAGCGAGGAGCTGAGGCAGCCTATTCAAGTGAAGGGAAGTCTCAAATTAAGAAGTTAGTTTCTTTCTATATGGAAAACTCTACCTTGATTAAAACATCCTTGATTGAAGCAGGTTTGAAAGTTTTTGGAGGAGACAATGCTCCATACGTATGGATTAAAGTACCAGAAGGTATGGATTCATGGACTTTCTTTGATTATTTATTGCAAGAGGCTAATGTTGTTGGCACGCCTGGTAGTGGATTTGGGGCTGCTGGTGAGGGTTATTTTCGTTTATCAGCATTCAATAGCCGTGAAAATGTACAGACTGCTATGAATCGTATAGCAGCTCTGTAGTTGATCTAATGTAATCTCCTATCTGAAAATTACCATAGACAAATATGACGTATTTAGTATCGCCATTGAGTATTTTTGACTTAGCTGTTGGAACTCTTGGGACCGCTGAATTGCTCGAAAAGGATAAGGAATTACTAAAGAGTAATTCTCCTTTATATAAAGTACTTCTTCATAATGACCCTGTTAATTCAATGGAATATGTTGTTATTACCTTGAGACAGGTTGTACCAAGGCTTAGCGAACAGGATGCAATAAGCATTATGCTGGAAGCGCATAATAATGGAGTAGGCCTTGTCATAGTATGCGACCTTGAGCCTGCTGAATTTTATTCAGAGACGCTGAACATGAAGGGTCTTACTAGTACAATTGAGAAAGAAAACTGACTTTAGTCTTTGTGGTTGATAGTATTAAATATTTGCTGCAACAAAAGAATTTGCTGCCAACATTGATATTCATTCCAGCCCTTTATTTTCTTGGCTGGATAATTACAATTCCCTTTTTTATTATTTTTGCAGATTATTATTCTGATCAAATTAGATTATTTGGGACAATAATTACATTTTTTTTATTTGTTATTTTACTGCCTGCTTGGACAAGGTTCCGTTGGCGTCAGTCAAACCCCTGGCAGTTATTGGGTCTGGCTGGCTCTAGTAAAAGAGTTGCTTTTAGTCAGCTATTGCAAGGATTTCTCTTAGCAGTTGTTTTAATTTTATTTATTTTAATTGCCTTGCTATATACATCCTCAGGTATTTGGTTAGGTTTTTTGAGTGGAAAGAATTTGCTGAATGCAATTTTTCTTGGTTTTGGAGTTGGTTTTGCAGAGGAATTAGTCTTTAGATCATGGTTGTGGTTGGAACTGAAGTATCTTTATTCTCCTAGGTATAGCTTAGTTCTTCAGGCATTAATTTTTAGCTTAGCTCATATTCGATTTGATCTTAATTTGCCAACTCTTATAGGGTTATGCCTTGGTTTGTTTTTATTAGGAATTGTCCTTGCACTTTTTCGCAAATTTAATGATGGGTCTTTGTGGACTTGTATTGGTTTCCATGGCGGCCTAGTTGGGCTATGGTTTGCTGTTTCTAATGACTTGGTTGTACTTTCGCCAAACCCCACTTGGTGGATTTTAGGAACAGGTGATGGAAGCTTTAATCCGATAGGTGGCTATTTAGGCATAGTAATTTTGACATTGGTTTTGATGGTTCAGTTCTTTGCATTAGCAATAGTTCGGAATCCAGTGAGAGGGGCTCTCAAAGATTCTTCTAAGGAGGATTTACCGTAATTTCTTTCGAGTAAGTTGAAAACAGCTTTGCCAAAATTATTTCCTTCTTGCTCAAAGGCTTCTAGGCATATTGCGCCAAACTTGCTTCCCATTGGCTCAGGGTTCCACAGAAGCTTGCGAGCAGTCCAGGGCATCATGCTCATGGGATTATATCCAGGTTTAATTATTTTCTTCTCAAAAGCATATTGCTCGAGATGAGTATGAGGTTGTAAACCGATAAAGAAGATAGATGGCTCAACTTTATTCTTGCCAAAAATATTTTCTAACTCTCGATGGTAAGCAATGGTTTGTCTGATCGTTTCAGGTCGTTCATCAATAACGTTAAATGAATAATTTACTGATACATTGTCTTGAAAACCTGAGTCTGCGAGTAGCCTGCAATTATCAAGAACTGTGCGAAGATTATAACCCATACGCATTTTTCTAACTAATTCCTGAGACCCAGAAGTTATGCCGATTTCAAAGTAACTCATTCCTGTTTCAACCATTAGTTCTGCTAATTCTTTGTCAAGATTATCGGCTCTTATATAAGCTGCCCATTGAATGTCCTCTAGTCCCTCTTCTTTAATTGCTTTTAATAGTTCTTTGGCTTCTTTGATATGGCTCTTTGTAGGTATAAATTGTGCATCTGTGAACCAAAAGCTACGTACTCCAAGGTCGTATAATTGACGCATTTCATTGATAACTTCTTTGATAGGATTTAGCCTTACTTTTTTCCCTTCTACAATCGTGTAGACACAATAACAACAGTTATGTGGACAGCCTCTTTTCGTTTGAACGCCAGCATAGAAATCACCTCCTTCCAGATACCACTCAAGTTGGCTCCAGATAGAGCTTATATATTTATAGTCGCAAGCAGTTTTTGGAAGGCTTTGAGGTTGTTCATGTATGAGGCCTGCTCGAGGGGATTCTCCAGCAAGAAAACACCTTTCATTCTCTATTTTTTCTCCTCGCAGTAACTTCTCTAGTAACGGCTCTCCTTCCCCGAGAGAGATGATTGTCCCTTTAGGTAGTACTTTTCCAAGTTGTTCGTAAAAAACACTTACTGCGCCTCCTCCTATGACTGCCTTAGCGTTTTTGCGATGATGTTTAGCGCATTTAAGTCCTTTCTTGATGAGACTCTGATTTCGCCTTATCTCTCCATAATGACTCCTTATTAATTGCAATCCTCCTATTGCTCCTTTTAGTTTCCTGATTATATTTTTCGAATAGAATACCTCGAAAGAATTTTGTAATGGATTGCCTCCTCTTCCATCGACAGGAGCGTAAATTTGTATATCTCTCCAAGAATAGATAAGTAATGATGGCTTTAATTCATTGATCTGTGATATTAATATTCTTTCTACGTCAGGTAATGGAACTGCAGCTAAATCAATTATCTTCTGCTTTAGCTTGGGAAAGCATTTATGTAAATGATCGGCTAAATATATCGGACCAATCGGGAAGATAGGATTGCAAGGTAATCTAACAAGAAGAACACTTTCTTTTTCGCAAATAACTTCATGCGATTTTTGTCGTTTAGACTCGATCAATGAAGAGCTTCTCGTCATTTAGAGTTCTCTCGATGCAGTTTGTGGTGCCTATTTGGACATTTAACTTTAAGAATGGATTAAAGGGTTCCAATCCACGAAAACATACTTAATCAAATAAACAGCCTTGCCGACAAGAGGGCTTCGCTCTCGTGAGTATTAATACCCATAAGGGCTTCGATGGCACT
>QCJW01000006.1 GCA_003215775.1 Prochlorococcus sp. AG-409-G20 | reverse complement strand
AGTCTCAGGTAGTGAAGCAGTTCACTTTGTTTATGACACCAAGATTGACCTAGACAGCAGCTTCAACGGCAACGATCTGTTGAAGACAAGAATCCGCTCTGGCAACTTTGGCAGCGGTCCTTTCTCTGCCACTGGCGCAGCAGCATTGGAAGTTGCATCTAGCACAAGCGATGCACTCAATATCGACCGTGCTTACTACCAGTTCCCAGTTGGCGACAACCTAACTGCAACTGTTGGTGCCAAGGTTCGTCAAGACGACATGCTTGGCGTATGGCCTAGCTCTTACCCAAGTGACAGCATTTTGGACGTCCTGACTTATGCAGGTGCTAACGCTGCTTACAACTTGGCTGAAGGATCTGGAGCAGGTATCACCTACGCAAAAGATCAACTGAGCGCATCTCTTCTTTTCGTTAATGAAAACGGTACAGATGCAACTAAAGGTGTTCTAACCGACGAAGGTTCTGACATCATGACTGCTCAGGTTGCTTGGGTTGGCGACAACTTCACAGTTGCTGCAGCTTATACAACTTCTGACAATGCCGATGCCGCAGACTCAGCGACAAGCTATGAGCATGATGCATATGGAATTAGCGCTGTCTACAACCTTGACAACGGTGTTTCTGTAAATGCAGGCTACGGCTGGCAGACTCCTGATGATGACAATGACGCCCTCAACATCGAAGAGAAAACTACATGGTCTCTAGGGGTTGTTTGGAATGATCTTGGTGCTGAAGGTAATGCTTTAGGAATTGCTTACGGTACTGCTGAAGGTCACAGAGACGACTCTGGTTATGACGATCCTATGGCTTTTGAGCTTTATTACTCAATGGCTGTAAGCGACAACATCACCGTTACACCTTCCTATTTCAGTATTGAACAGGACGGTGCTGATGACATCACTGGTGCTCTCGTTAAAACAACTTTCAGCTTCTGATCTGAAAGAATTTAGTTTAAAAAGCTAAGTCAAAAAGCCTCCACACAATTTGTGGAGGCTTTTTTATGCGACATTATGGTTTTAAATTAATTTAGGAAAGAAATGCCGATCTATTAACTGAAACTGACCTCAAAGGAGACATAGAAGCATACCGAACAAAAACAGTGTCCTTTTTCAAAGTTAAGCGGCCATTTGTCAGCCAAACGCAATGCCAATAGCAGCCAACATCACTGATCTAACTGGGCGTACTCCTCTCGTACGTCTTAATCGCTTACCACAGGCAATGGGGTGCCACGCAGAAATAGTGGCCAAATTAGAAAGCTTTAATCCAACAGCTTCAGTGAAAGACAGAATTGCAGGCTCTATGGTTGCAGCCGCTGAAGCAAAAGGAATCATTCACCCAAACCGCACTGTACTGGTAGAGCCAACCAGCGGTAATACTGGGATTGCTCTAGCAATGGTTGCAGCAGCGAAGGGATATCGACTAATTCTCACAATGCCAGACACGATGTCTACCGAAAGGCGGTCAATGCTGAGAGCATATGGCGCCGAACTACAGTTAACTCCAGGGGAGGAAGGCATCCAAGGTGCTATTAATCTGGCGGAGGACTTAGTAAATTCAATCCCAGAAGCCTATTTATTACAACAGTTCGACAATACTGCTAATCCGGAAATTCATGAAAAAACCACTGGGCAAGAAATATGGTCTGATTGCAATGGCAAAATTGATTGTCTTATAGCAGGCGTGGGTACTGGAGGAACCATTACAGGTTGCGCAAGATTGCTCAAAAGACTCAATCCTCAAATACTCATATACGCTGTTGAGCCTGAATCAAGTCCTGTCCTTAATGGGGGACAACCAGGTCCTCATCTAATTCAGGGCATAGGTGCTGGTTTCATTCCAGCTGTTCTTGATAGAACAGTTATTGATGAAGTTCTTACAGTGACTGACACAGAAGCCATGGATATTGGTAGACGCCTAGCAAAAGAAGAGGGTCTCCTAAGTGGTATCAGTAGTGGTGCAGTATTAGCAGCTGCAATACAAATTGGATCTAAGCCAGTAATGCAAGGGAAAAGAATAGTAGTTGTGTTAGCAAGCTTTGGAGAGCGCTATCTGTCAACACCTATGTTTAACAACTCATTACCAATTCCCAGCAGGCTGGGGGGGCATATCTAACTATGCAAATTACTTACGAGATCGATGAATCAAGATCCATATAAAGTGCTAGGCGTTCTCCCAAGTGCAAGCCTAGAAGAAATCAAATCCGCATATCGGACATTAGTCAAAAAGCATCACCCTGATGCAGGAGGAGACACAAGAATCATTCTTTCTTTAAATGCTGCTTGGGAACTGCTGAGGCATGCAGACAAACGTCATGCATATGACGACAAACAAAAGCAACAAGAATCATTTCAAACAGAAGCAAAGCTTCGAGACATAAGAAATGCCTCAGCCAGCGCTGCAGCAAATGTCATACAGAACCAAATGGCAAAAGAAGAAAATGCGCTTGTCCTATGGCTAAAAACAGTTTATATCCCAATAGATAAGTTACTAGGACAAATCATCAAGCCATTGAATTCAGAGATCAGGAATCTCTCAGCTGACCCATATGATGAGCTGTTAATGACAAGCTTTTGCCAATACCTCGAACAAAGTAAAAAGCGAATTGCGAAAGTAGAGACCATTTACCAATCAATACCTACTCCCTATACTGCTAGGGGTTTTGGCTTAAATCTTTATCACTGTTTATCCCAAATAAAAGATGCCATCATTGAACTAGATAGATATACGATGGGCTATGTAGACAACTATTTACATGATGGTCGAGAAATGATGCAAGAAGCGAAGCAAATACGTAGCCGTTTAAAGCTTGAATACCGCACATTGAATTTCAAATGAAATCACATAGAAATTTTTGGATAGTTACTCTTCTTATTTGGCTGTTTAGTACTTGGATAGATCGAACATGGTGGCATCAATTCGATGGGCTTCCCGCATGGGATCAAGCTGAATATTTAAACAGTGCACTTGAGCATGGGAGAGCACTTGGAATCTTATCAGGAGGAGAATGGGAAGGTTGGAAGGCTTTATTAGATCACTCTCCCAAGATTCCTCCACTAGCATCCTTCATTAATGGAAGTGTAATTGCAATAGCTGGTGAAGAGCCTCAGCAGGCTGCATGGAGCTTGAGTTTATGGAATGGAATACTTTTAGCAAGCGTGGCTGGCTGGGGACTTTATTTAAGCGGTGAGGTATTAGGAATATTAGGTGTTCTCTTAATTGCTTTCGCTCCTGCATTAATAGCTATACGTCTGAATTATCTACTAGAAATGCCTCTAACCGCGGTCGTGACCTTTTCATTATGGCGGTTAGGTTGTTGGTGGAATTCAGATCAAGACAGCAAAAAACAATGGCAACAATTATTTATCGCATCAGTTGCATGCACATCAGCAATACTAATTAAGCAAAGTTCTCTTTTAGTCCTATTGCCATGCTTTACGTGGGTCTGTGCAATGTCATTGCGAAAGAATCAGGCAATGATATTGCAATTATGCGCAGGCATATCCATAGTCCTCTTAGGCATATTGCCTTGGCTACGCCATAATTTGATCACAACATTAAGTGGAACAAATCGAGCAGTAATTCAATCAGCAGTCAAAGAAGGAGACCCTACTCTTTTTAGTATAGAAAACTGGGTTTGGTATCCTCGCCTACTCCCAGAACAAATTGGACTAGTAGTTTTCTTAATTGGATGCAGTGGATTGGTTCTCTGGTTGTTAATGAAATATCGAAGACAAAGCAGGTACAAGGGAATCAATCAAGTCATAGACAATCAAAAAGGATGGCAATGGTTAATCTTTTCTTTATTGGCAGGTTTCATACTTACAAGTATTAGTCCAAATAAAGACGCTCGTTATATCACTCCATTACTTCCACCTTTATTATTGCTTTTAGCTCGTGGATGGTTGCAATGGGGTTTATGGGCAAGTAATAGTTTCCCTTTACTCTCACAAAGGAAATTACTTCTTGCATTATTAACCGGTTTAACAACAATAATTCCAACTACCTGGAATGCACACAAGAGTCTTTTAGGAACTGCCCACGAAGGACCTTTACTAGAAATTATCAATACGATTAAAAATAATGATGATAATAAAGAGAAAAGGAAAACTGTTATCGTCGTACCCAGCACTCCCGACTTAAATCAACATAATTTTAGTTACTATGGTCGCATCAAGGGAGGTAATTTAGTTGGACGTCAACTCGGGAATTCCCTAGATGATATTCAACCTGTTCTGAACCAATCTCAATGGGTTATCTTAGCTGAAGGTGATCAAGGTTCAGTACGGAATTCTTCACGATCACTTGATAAAGCAATTCGCAATAGTCAAGTTTTCGAAGAACTCAAGCAGTTCCCAAGACAACAGGGAGGCAGTTATTCTATTTGGCATCGTCGACATAATAAGCCAACAAAAAATAATTTTTCAACAAGATTTCCTGTTCTTGCTAGGCAATTAGGCGAAGGAATTGATGGAATAGAAGAGGTGTTTAGAGAAATTGCTATTCAACATATGATTGATGCTCATTTCGGTTATCAAGAAAAGGTACAGGAAATAGCTATAAAACGAATCTCAAATAATCCAAACGATATTAATAGTCGATGGGCTCTAGCCCTATTAGCAGTCCTCCGCAACAGAGCATCTGAGGCAGAAATACAATTCGCTGTTCTTGAAAAATTACTCCCAACAAACCCTTGGCCAAGTATATATCGATCGACCATGGCTCTAGCAGAATGGAATCCTTGGAAAGCTGCATCTATCGCAGACTCAGCTAAGCAACTACATGTCAATAACGCAGTCTTAGAAGGATTAGGAGATCTAAGTGGAATATTAGGAGGAGGACTCTGGCGATTACCGGCTGCTACTAATTCAATACCCAGAGCAATTACTCAATTCAATACAAAGTAAAACTGACATATTCAGTGAAGTCTCAAGACCAAGCTTCTAGTTGATCAAGCCTTAGCCAAACATCTGGTACAGGCATGCGCCAACGTATTTGTGCATATTCACCTTTAATGATCAATACTTCACCGGGTCCTTCAAAAATATAACTGGGTGGAACTTGATCACTAGCTTTAGACTCAAGACTGTCTTGGTACAAGTCTCGATTTACTCTAACTAATGCTCCCTTTCGGAAACGCTGAGAAGGCTTAATTGGAAGGGACGCTTCGTTGTTCAAAGAAAGACTATCTTCCATATCTATTCATTGAATGAACTCATAATGAAACTCGCTTGAAATCTAGCGTTAGAAGTAGGGGCGACTTGCATAATCATATATAAGGTGAAACATCTAAAATCAATTGAAGCCTTTAGTCACTCTAGTGACTTACTTACCCTCCCTAGACAGGGAGGTAATCAAATTACCTCTTTAGATTTCGTCTGATGCGTTTACTATTACTTGGCTGCACAGGCTTCATAGGTCGCCAATTAGTGCCAACACTAGCCAATTCGAATCACGAGCTAACTATCATCAGCAGAAAAAATAACCCTCTTCCCAAAATTAAATATTCAAATCAAAAGCTAAATTTTTTAAAGTTTGACCTTACAAAGCAAAAAAGCTGGAATGATCAAGAGCTTATAAATTGTCTAAGCCAATCAGATGGTGTTATAAATCTTGTTGGTGAACCAATCGCCGAAAAAAGGTGGACAAGGCAACATTGTCAAAAACTAAAAGATAGTCGACTTAATACAACAAGATTCTTGATAGAAGCTATCTCACAACTAAGAAAACCACCTTCTATCCTGATAAATGCTTCAGCTGTTGGCTATTACGGAACGAGTAAAAATGAGATTTTTTCAGAAGAAAGTAAATGTGGTCAAGATTTCTTAGGAAAGCTCTGCGAAGAATGGGAAGAAATTGCTTTGGAAAAACCTAAGACCACAAGATTAGTCATTATTCGTATGGGGATTGTGCTTGGAGCAGGCGGAGGGGCATTAGGGAAAATGGTACCTGTTTTCAAGGCCGGATTAGGAGGCCCGATCGGAACTGGCGAACAATGGATTAGTTGGATTCAACTAACAGATCTCTGCCAAATTATTGAAAAAAGCTTAACTGATAAGTCATGGTCTGGAATATTTAACTGTGTTGCTCCTAAGCCAATTTCAATGAAGGATTTTGCATCTACATTAGGGCAATGTCTCAATCGACCAAGTATCTTTCCAGTCCCTGGAGCAATATTAAAAGTGCTTCTCGGTGATGGAGCTCGAGTAGTTCTCGAGGGCCAAGATGTCAGACCTAAACGTTTAATGCAGAAGAAATTTAAATTTAAATACCCTGAACTTGATCAAGCACTTAGGGCTTCAACACTGACTGAACATTTGCCTGTGATAAATTCAGGGAAATAACCTATTTATGCTTTTAAACTAGGAGCTAAGCATTGATCAATAGCTTCTGAAATCCTGCTAGCCCCTCCCTCAACACCAAGACGACTGATTGCTTGCAAATGGCAATTTCTTTTCAAAGAAGCATCCTTAGAACTACGAAGAAGTAATTCAGATATCAAAATAGCCGTTTCAAGAAAAAGCTTTTCCTCCCCTACCCTCCCAGGAGCACAAAATACTGTTGGACCTAAGAGTCTGCGTTGTGCTTCTGCAAAAGTACTAGTGAACTGAGGTCCATACCCTACTAGTTGTATGACCGGCTTAGATAAAGCAACTGCTTGTTCGGTTGCTGTTCCCGCCATAGATAAAAGGACATCACTACTTTGGAGGACTTGAACAAAGGAGTCACGATGCACATTAATTCTGCATTTACCCCGAACTAACTCAGTCGATAATGAAGCTGATCCTTTTTTCTTAAATTGCCAACCAGCATTAACAGATAACTCTGACAGCAAAATATCATCTACAGCGGACACTAAGGCTAAATCAAAAGAGGGAAGTGGCAGAGTCGAGTGATGTTCGATGAATACTTCCAATAAACGAAGTATTAATAAAAGATTACTTTCTACTTCTGGTCTGCGACTACCTGGCAGGAGACCAAGTCGTTTATCACAACTCGGTAATCCAGGGTAAGGAACTAAAACATAATCTACAAATGGATTGCCCAAGAAGAAGACTGAGCGACATAGTTGAGTTGACAGATCTTGAGCAGTTAATTGATCACGACTATATATAGCTTGGAAACGTCTACTGGATAAACAATATGCACATGGCCATGGCAGCTTTAATTTACCTTCATAATGGCTTGAATATGCAACAAGATAAGTAACTACTTTTGCACCAGACAACCAAGCAGCTGTTACAGGAACAACGTCTCCCACAACTATAAGAAGATCATATCTTTTAACCACAACTAGCAATTGCCAGAAACGCACCAATAAATAAAAAAGTTGACCTTGAAATAGTTCTGTCAATCGACCCCTCAAAGTTGTATATCCAAGTCCTCCTGTACTGAATTCTCTCGTATTTCCAAGAACCTGAATTCCAGCTTCTAAATACGCTTGACCTTTACCAACTAGAGGGATTGCATCAACAAAATATCCACGTTTTTTCAGAACACGTCCTATTAAAGCTCCCGACAGATCTTCTCCGTGTCCATTACTTAGTATTAAAAGTCGAGTCAAATTAAAACTCCAACCAACTTTTCACTTTCATCAAGGATTTCCACTCCGGTTTGCGATGCAACCCATCTTCAATAGATTCTTTTAATTCCTCATGCAATTCAGGTACTGCAATTAAAGACCTTTTAACATATTCAATATGATCCCTGACACCTTTGGAGTTTGTCTCTAATAACGCCAAGCTCAGGTTAATTCGTGCTTGAGGATCCTGACTATTTAATTTTACAGCTGTTCTTGCAGATCGAAGCGCTACATCAGGCTGATCACAAAGAAGCTGAAGCCAAGCAAGACAAATCCATCCTGCGGCCTGAGAAGGATTTGTCTGAGTAATAACTTCGAAATCCGCAAGCAGGTCTATGGCATCAGCACCTGACTTATAACGATCCATTGCCTTTTGAAACAGGCTATTTTCAGATGACTCCATTAATTAAGTAAAACTCAAAGGTATTGTGACTCAATTTTGCAAAGATCTCTGAATTTAAACAGCAAAAGAACTTCCACACCCGCAAGTTTGAGTAGCGTTGGGATTCGTGAAGTTAAACCCTCCCCCAATTAATTCCTTACTGAAATCCAATTGCATTCCATAAATATATAAAAGGCTCTTGGGGTCGCAAATAACGGTAAATTCTTGGCCATTGGGTGCCGTATATGAATAAATCTCATCTTTTTGATGAATTTCCGCACTCGGAACAAAGTCCATTGTGTAACTCATTCCACTACAACCACCTGAACGGACCCCAACTCTCAAAACCTGATCATCACCTTGATCTTTACACAACCTTGCCAGTTGTTGCATTGCAGGGTCAGTAATCAGAATTCCCTTGCCGTCCTTAGCAGCATGAGTATTGGAAGCAGTAGTAGGGTTGTCCATCTCAAAGTGACATGCTTATAGGTACTTTATTGAAAGAATTTACTTTATGTACTCAGCGAGTTTCTTACATTATTTATAGAGTCAAGGAGTACGTTTCCTAAAACAGTGAAAATAGCAATAGTTGGAGCCGGCCTTGCTGGACTGACAGCAGCAGTGGATCTAGTCGATGCAGGGCACAAGGTCGACCTATATGAAGCTCGACCTTTCCTTGGCGGAAAGGTTGGTAGCTGGGAAGATCCAGATGGAAATCACATCGAGATGGGTCTTCATGTTTTCTTTTTTAATTACGCCAACCTCTTTGCCCTTATGAAAAAAGTAGGTGCATTAGAGCATCTACTGCCTAAAGAGCACACCCATCTTTTTGTAAATACTGGAGGTGATATTCGATCTTTAGATTTTCGCTTTGGCATAGGAGCACCAATAAATGGCCTGAAAGCTTTCTTTACGACTTCTCAACTCAATTGGATCGACAAATTAAGAAATGCTTTAGCTCTCGGAACCAGTCCAATAGTTAGAGGATTAGTTGATTATGAAGGAGCAATGAAAACCATAAGAGCTCTTGATTCTATGAGCTTTCAAAGTTGGTTCTTAAATCATGGTGGAAGCCTACGAAGTATTGAACGAATGTGGAATCCAATTGCTTATGCACTTGGATTCATAGATTGCGAAATGATCTCAGCACGCTGCATGCTTACTATTTTTATGATGTTTGCTGCTCGCACTGAGGCTTCGAAACTAAATCTGCTTAAAGGATCGCCTCATAGATGGCTGACTCAACCAATTCTTAAATATATAGAAGAAAAAGGTGGCAAGCTGCATTTACGGCACAAGGTCAATACAATTGATTTTATTGACTCAGAACAAGATCAAAAAATAAAAATAACAGGCTTAACTTTATCTTCACCAGAAGGTGAAAAAGTTATTCATGCTGACCAATATCTTGCTGCATGTGATATACCTGGAATTAAGAAACTTTTACCAAAGGAATGGAGAAAATATGATCAATTTGCATTAATTGATAAACTCTCGGCTGTACCAGTCGCAACAGTTCAACTTAGATATGATGGATGGGTTACAGAGCTCAATGATCAAAACTCAATAAATGACCTTTCAAAAGCATCAGGTTTAGACAACTTACTTTATACAGCAGATGCAGATTTTAGTTGTTTTGCAGACTTAGCTCTAACCAGCCCAGAAGACTATCGGCGCGAAGGACTGGGGTCATTAATGCAATGTGTTTTAACACCTGGAGATCCATGGATTGGTAAATCAGTTGATGAAATTGTGAAACATACTGATGCTCAGGTACGAGAACTTTTCCCATCTTCCAAATCCTTAAATTTGATCTGGAGCAATGTTGTAAAGCTCGCACAATCTTTATATAGAGAATCTCCAGGGATGGAACCGTATCGGCCTAGACAATCAACTCCTATCAGCAACTTCTTTCTAGCAGGTAGTTACACCAGTCAGGATTACATCGACTCTATGGAAGGTGCAACAATGAGTGGGCATCTGGCTGCAGCTGCCATACTTGGGAGGCAAGCCAACTTAGCAATAAACAAAGCTGTAGCTTAATTATGGGACGCTGGCTAGAACACACAGTTATTAGCAACATCAAGGCTCCTGTCAGTCAAGTATGGACTGTTTGGAGCGATCTGGAAGCGATGCCTCTATGGATGAGTTGGATTGAATCCGTGAAAACTGTTGAGCAATCAACTACTACTCTGCCAGATCTGACTGAATGGACACTGGCTGCTAATGGCTTCCGTTTTAAATGGAAAGCTCAAATCAATGAGCGTATTGAAGGCAAAAAATTAGGGTGGACTTCTGTAGGTGGATTACCAACAAAAGGATGTGTAAGATTTTATTCTGAAAACACCAATCTAACTGTTGTCAAGCTAATGATTAGCTATGAATTACCAAGAGTTCTTGCACCATTAATGGAACCATCAATATTAGGTGGGATGGTCACAAAAGAGCTTCAGGAAAACTTGGATCGTTTTAGTCAATTAGTAGAAAGTGGATATGGCTCATAAGAACCTAAAAAGAATCAATGCAAGCTTGAACTAAGCCTTCAAGATCAAATTTTTTAGCTTGTTTATCAACTCGACCAAAGTATTTTTGACAACTACAAGTTGTCTGAGGACCAATTGAAAGAATCTTCACTAGATCAAGCATTTGTCTCCAGTTAGATCCAAAATAATCTTTCAATAATTTACAAGTATTTACTACAGTTTTACTACTTGTAAAAAGAATTGCACTTACTTCCAAGTTCTTTAATGCAAGTGCCGTTTTATCTGGAATTTCCGTAGGACAAACGGACTCATACGCAGCAACTTCTACGACATGTGCACCAGCCTGACCAAAGGCCTCCCCGAGCAATTTTCTTCCACCAGTTTGTACTCTCGGAATCAAAACTTTAAGCCCCATCGCAGAAACCGGAAAATTATCAATCAAACTATCTGCAACAAAATCAGGAGGTATAAAATCTATGACAATTCCCATATTTTCTAAATTTCTAGCAGTTTTTTGCCCTACTGCTGCAATCTTCAAACCTTTAGGAAGATCGACCAAACTCTTTGAAATTAATTTCATCCTTTCCTCAACAAAATGGACTCCATTACTACTTGAAAAAATAATCCAATGAAAGCTTCCCAAAGCTAATAAAGCATCATCCAGAGGGTTCCAGTCTATGGGAGGTTGAATTACTAAAGCAGGCATATCTAAAACCATTCCTCCATACTTCTCTATCAAATGCCTAGCTTCCCCCTGCTGGCCTTCAGCTCTAGTAACAATTATTTTCTTATCTAAAAGAGGAAACTTTTCAAGCATGGTTATTCTGACCACTAATCTAACTTAATAAATCCTATTAAATTCTGCTTCAAAGCTTGATATTCTGAATTACGACCTTGCTCCTTAAAAAGATTCAATGCCTTATTAAAATCTTTTCTTGACTCATAAATATTTCCAATTAAAAATTTAACAACTCCCAAATTCTGATAAGACTCGGGATGAGAAGGGTTTAAATCAATTGCCTTTTTATATGCATTAATAGCCAATAATAATTCGTCAAATTTACGATGAACCAAACCCATCATATACCAAACCAATGAAATTTCAGGTGCAGATTTTGTTGCGCGGATGGCTAATTCCCTAGCTTCCTCGTTCAAACCTCTATTAAGCAATAAATCACATAGGTTGCAAAGCGCACCTAATTTCGCTCGTTCGCCGATTCGAAGGCTAAGAGCTTGACGGTAATAATCTATAGCATCAAGAACATTAGACGATGTACATGCAACTCCTAAAGTAAATAGAAGCTCATACAAGACTTTATAATTGCATGGATTAGTTTCAAGGTTAGCTATACCTTGACGAAGTAGAAATAGACCTCTTTCTCTCGAGCCTTCTGATATCTCTAGAGCCCCTAACTTGGCACAAGTATAAGGATCTCCTGGATTCCTACTTAACCATAACTCCATTGCATCCCTAAGTCTTTTTGACTTATCACTATTAACTAATAAATTAGGACTATATCCATAATGAATTATGGCAGGAATATTACATTCTCTTATTTTCCATATTGGCTCTTCTTGAATTAAAGCCTTCACAGAATCATCAACCATTGAATGATATGGTCTATTCCATCTAATTTTTGGATGTCTTCTAAATAATCTACTCACACTTGAATATGGGGACATTAATGAACCTTGCTCATATCGCAACAAGTTAATCAATAAAGAATCATCCATAGACATAAATGATTCCAATGAAGCTTTACACTCTGGATGCAACCGTTCATCTGCATCTAAGACAAGAACCCATTCTCCTTTTACTAAATCAAGTGCAAAATTACGAGCAGGTTCAAAATCACCAGACCAAGGAAAGTGCTTCACAATTGCACCCATTGATAATGCAATTGAAATAGTCGAATCTGTAGAACCCGTATCAACTACTAGCATCTCATCTACAAAACCATGGACTGAGCTTAAACAATCTCCTAAGAAATTCTCTTCATTTCTTACAATCATAGAGAGGCTTAACATAAGTAAAATATGATATAGGAAAAGTAGAAGTTTACTTAATCCGTGAATTGTTTCAAGTCTGAAAATGAAGTCGAATTCTTTATAGCTGAAGACCCAAATAAAGCATTTAACAGCTTTCTTTGAACCTCTAAAAAATTCCCAGGACTATAAGCAGAAGGGATAGATTTATCCAAAGATTGACTCAAATCATTCCATAAATATGGACTTCCATACACAACTAGACCAGCCAGCAATTTATGTCTCTGTAATTGTCGAACAACAGATGGCCACGGCTCATTTTGATGTAAATCTCCTTGAAAAGGATTCCCCCTAGTAAAAATCTGTAGAAGAACAAGTCCTTCCGGAAGACGTTCCAAAACCAATGGAGAATCTTTATCGTTACTCCAAGGAGATATACCTTTAGGGTGAAACAAACAAGTACGATAGCCAGCTTGCTCAGGGATACAAAGAGCAGGAGAAGAGTTAATTAAACTCTTGCCTAAGAAAGGTCCATCAATACGAACCAAATTTACACCCAAAGAGGTACTTGGTATAGATCTCGGATGATTAATCTCCAAAGAGCTATTTATCAAGTTTAATGATAAAGAATGATCAGACTCTCTCTCTAGTTCTTGATTATGAAAAGTCAAAGGATTCTGGTCAGTTACACAATAACTATCAGTTAACTTTGCAAGTAGCTCGTACCTTCTATTCAAAGCTTTATCGAGAGAGTCTAAAGATAACCGGCCTGACTGAAAGGAATCACAAAGCGCTTGCAAGGCCAATTCAATACTCTCTGGCATCATGATTAAATCAGCACCTGCTTCAAAAGCCATCACAGCAGCCTGACCAGGTCCATAAGTCCGTGTAATCGCATCCATAACTAGAGCATCAGTCACAACAAGTCCATCAAAACCAAGCTTCTTTCTAAGCAAATCTGTGATAATTAATTTCGAAAGAGTTGCAGGATATTGATAGTCAAGATTGGGCAGCAATAAATGTCCTATCATTACACTGTCTACCCCTGAAGCAATTGCTGATTGAAATGGCAGAAATTCACATTCTTCTAATCGTTTTAACTTGTGATTAATAGTTGGCAAGCCAATATGTGAATCAACATTTGTATCTCCATGTCCAGGAAAATGTTTTGCGCAAGAAAGAACTCCCTCTAAGTCCAAACCTCTCTGAAAGGCAGCAATCAAGTGAGAGACAATCGATGGATCTTCACCCCAAGCCCTAACATTAATTACTGGGTTATCAGGATTAGTATTAATATCACAAACTGGAGCAAGGACCCAATTCAAGCCACAACTTCTTGCCTGATAGCCAATACAATGGCCATATTCCTTAGCCAGCTGAAGTGCTCTTTGAGAATCCTTCTTGTATATTTGTCCTAATGAAATTGGTGGAACTAATGATGTTCCTCCCTCAAATCTTTGCCCAAGTCCTTCCTCAATATCAGCACAAATCAGAATAGGATTACCAGCCCATTCCCTTAATATTTTACATCTAGACTTTAATTCCCAAGCAGATCCACCAACAAGAATTACTCCTCCTACTCCTTCCTTAAGTAAACTTCTAAGTTCTTTATTAGTTAACTCCCATTGCGGAAAGTCACGTTGGATATCATAAATATGACCACTTGCTCGGACAACAAATAATTGAGAAACTTTCTGACGCAAAGTTACAGCATTAGTCAAATTCATAACTACTAATCAGACTTTAAAGAATTCTCATCTTTAGTTTTTCTCTCATCTTCTAACTTGCCCAACAGATTCAAAACAGCAGCACCCTTTTCAAGTCCCCTATCTAGGCAAAAAATTACTTCAGGAGAACGACGCATTTGCAATCTATTTGCCAACTCAGCTCTTATAAAACCTGTAGCAGCATGCAATCCATCAAGAACTACATTACGTTCACTAGGTGAGCCATAAACACTCACAAAAATCTTGCAGTGTTGCAAATCACCAGAAACAATGACATCAGTAATAGTGATCATTCCAAAATGAACTCGTTCATCTCGAATACCATTGAGTAGCAATTCACTAACTTCACGTCGAATAAGTGCTGCGACTCTTTCAACCCGACGACCTTGTGCCATAGCTATACCAAAGATTCTGGAAACACCATTGCCCTCAAGATCAACACAAGGGTAATACCTCCACTAATTGCAGCTCCAATAAGGGCTACTGCAGTAATAGGGTTAGAACTACGCCTAATAAGCGGTTCCAAAATCGCAGTGAAAACTCCCAGAATGATAGTGATCAGATACTTAGGGTATCTAGCAACATTTGCAAAAAACTCACCCATAGAACAATTTCCTAATTATTGCCATTAGTAGATACTCTGCCTCCATTTCAATCAATCAACCATGATAAAACTCTATCAATTTCACAATTGACCGTTTTGCTTAAAGGTTCGGCTCGCTTTAGCAGCAAAAAAGCTACCTTACAAAGTGGTTGAAGCCAGACCCGGAGTAGACCAGATAAATATTTTTCGACTATCAAGCCAAAAAAGTTCCAGTATTAGTAGATGGTAGTCATGTGATTACAAGCTCAAGTAAAATCATTCGATATTTAGACACACTTACACCTAACAATCCACTTATCCCCCTAGACATTAAATATGGCACTGAGGCAACTCTAATTGAAAGTTGGGCAGACAATGTCTTAGCAATTTCAGGCCAGAAAATATTTATACAAGAATTATCAATCAATAAGGAACTTCGAACAGCTCTTTCCGAAGAGAATATGCATCATCCATGGAATCTGCTATTAGACAGTCTGCCCAATAGAATTATAAATGGTATTAACAAAATAATTAACCATGAGCAAACAATCAAACTAATAAATGATCTTCTAATGCTATCTCAACTCGTTCAATCAGATCATTGGAGTATAGGAAATAAACTTAGCATTGACGACTTGGCAATGCTGCACACTTATCATTACTTAAATGCCCAAATTCAGCAGGGAGAAAACTTTGTAGAAAAGGCTGTAAAGGGTTTAAAGATGATCCATGCTTAAATGCATTATTCAATTGGCGTGACAGAATAGATTTTACTAATATTGCTTCCACAAAAGATTCTGATGTAATATAAATCAAAGCCTCAAGGACTTGGAAGTTCAAATTGACATTATGTCTGATCCTATTATCCGTGAATCTGATCACTATGTTGTAATAGAGCCAGGCAAAGAAGAAACCATATTAAATATCTCAGAGACTTTACAATGGCTTGAGAAATGGCTCAAAAAACTCAAAAAATTACCATTAGATCTTCAAAAAGAAGATTCATTTCATGCAGCCGCGCAAAGATTATTAGATACCGCCTGTGATTTAGAAATCAACCATGGTTTCAGAGTTCAATGGTTCGCGGTTCGGCTTAATCACCCTGAGCAGTAATTAGCCCATCAAGTCCATTAAGAATTTGACTAGCCACTTCATCTGGTAATTCTTCTTCAACTCTTATATGTAAATCAGCCTCGCGATAAAGATTAATTCTTTTGTCAACAAGAACTTCGAAATCCACAAATGAGTCAATATTTTGCATCAAAGGCCTTTTTGCTGAATCAGCTTTCAATCGATGCCATAATCTTTGGCTTCCTGGATCAAGCCAAATCGAAATACCTTGATGTAAAACACCCCAATTTTCAGAGCAAGTAACAACACCACCTCCTGTTGCGACGACTAAGGAATGACATTGACCAATGGCATTTAAGACTTGTGTTTCTATCTTACGAAATTCACTTTCTCCTTCCAACTCAAAAATTTGTGGGATTTTCATTCCTACCAATTCTTCAACCACAGAGTCAGCATCAATAAAGCTATAAGAAAGTGATTTGGCTAATAAAGGGCCTGTTTGGCTTTTACCAGAGCCCATCATTCCAATAAGATACAGATTGCTTCCACGCAAGCTTTTAATTACTGCATGTGGCCTGGATAGAGGATTCATACAATTAAGTTTAAGGTTTTGGCTACAATGGAATCGGGTTAAAGCCTTGCATGACCAATATCAAACAAAGCAACAATCATGGAAAAGGAAGAAGTTGTGTAATCACAAGGCGAGCTTGTTTTAGTGCAAGTCATCGTTATTGGCTGCCAGAGTTGTCAACTTTGGAAAATAGTGAGCAGTTTGGTCTCTGTTCAACATCCCCAGGACATGGCCATAATTATGAGCTCATTGTTTCTATGAATGGAGGACTCAACGCCAATGGGATGGTTCTGAACCTTTCAGAAGTCAAACATGCCATCGCACAAGAAGTTACATCTCAACTAGATTTCCGATTATTAAATGATACTTGGCCTGAATTCGATGTTTCAAAGCCTCAGGGGTGCTTACCTACTACTGAAGCATTAGTTGTCATAATCTGGAAGAGACTAATGTGCTATTTACCCTTAGTAGGGATACGCCTTTATGAACAACCAGCTTTATGGGCTGATTATCTAGGAAATGAAATGGAAACCTTTCTAACAATTCGGACACATTTTGCAGCCGCCCATCGATTAGCCAGAGAAGAACTAAGTCTAGAAGAAAATAAATCAATCTATGGAAAATGTGCCAGGCCAAATGGTCATGGCCATAATTATCTTGTTGACATAACTATCCGGGGCTCAATAAACAAAAGAACTGGCATGATATGTGATCTAGCTAATCTACAAGAGTTAGTGAATGAATTAATAGTTGAGCGTTTTGATCATACTTTTCTCAATAAAGATATTGATTATTTTGAGACTTGTGTTCCTACTGCAGAAAACATTGCATTGCATATTTCAGATTTACTAACAGAACCAATTAAAGATCTTGGTGCCAATCTTCACAAAATTCGTCTTCAGGAAAGTCCAAATAATGCTGCGGAAGTTTATCCAGAAGAACCGAAATTAGGGATACTCGCCTAAACTTCAAAAACTACATCAAATATAAATTAAATTCATTGAAGAAAACATGGCTTAAACTTGTCCTAGCAACAAGTCTTGATGGGCGTATTGCGCTTGACGGGGCTGGGGAAAGTCATCTTGGTGGACAAGGGGATAGACAGGTTCTAGAAGAAGCTCTTGCATGGGCTGATGCAACACTATTTGGCAGGAGAACTTTGTCAGTACATAAGAATATATGTTTAATAAATAATCCTGAATTACTAAAAAAAAGAAAGCTCAATAACCTCACTCAGCAACCCATAGCAATTGTAGTTGGATCACAAAAAAGGTTCAACAGAGAATGGTCTTTCTTTCAACAACCTGTCGAACGCTGGCTACTTACTACGCAAGAAACATCATTAGATCCATTATTAGATATAGGATTTGACAAGGCATTAATAATGAAAAATAATTGGGAAGATATACTAACGGACTTAGGAAATCAAGGAATATCTCAAATAGTAGTTTTAGGGGGCTCTCTTCTAGCAAGCTCATTAATGAATGAAGATCAAATAGATGAATTACAACTAACTATCACTCCACGAGTGCTAGGCGGAGTAGAAACATGGATCAAACCAGAATTTAGCCATCTTCCTATGGCAAACACATCAACATCAACATGGAATCTCAAACAAGTGAGACAACTAGAAGAAAATGATGTAATGCTGCGCTATATAAGAGCACGCAACATTGCAACCAATGCAGCTCAAAGCGAATCTTAAAATAAACCTAATTAGAGATGCTTGTAATTCAATCAGCTGCAACAACTAATTATTAACAGTATGTCTGATTTTATTGCTCGCTGGCATACATCTATTACGGAAATCAATGCAACGAAATGGGATCAACTGAGTGAGCAAAAGCTCATTCCCTTTTTCACATGGAGATGGCTTAATGCACTCGAAAGTTCAGAAAGTGTTTGCCAAAAAAGAGGCTGGCAACCAATTCATCTATCTCTCTGGAGAAAAAGCTCACTAATAGCCATTGCTCCTCTATATCTAAAAAATCATAGCTATGGAGAGTTTATTTTTGATCAAATCTTTGCCGAACTAGCAACCCAACTTGGTCAAAACTATTATCCAAAGTTAATCGGGATGAGTCCATTCAGCCCTGTTGAAGGCTATCAATTTCTTATTGCACCTAATGAAAACAAACAAGCCATCACTAATGCGATCATGCACGAAATTGATCGTTTTGCCTTGAAAAATCAAATTCTCAGCTGCAACTTTCTTTACGTAGATTCCATTTGGCAAACTATTGCTGAAAAAGCAGGATGTGCTACATGGCTTAATAAGCAAAGTCGATGGACATCATGTGGTGAAACTAATTTTTCTGACTACCTAGCTAATTTCAATTCAAATCAAAGAAGAAATATAAAAAGAGAGCGGAAGAGTGTTAAGGATGCAGGATTATCAATCTCAGTAATCACAGGGCAAAATATTAATCAGAGAACAATAGAAAATATGTATGAGCTTTACGAAAAGCATTGCTCCAAATGGGGAGTATGGGGAAGTAAGTATCTTTCAAAGAAATTCTTTGAAACCATCTTCTCGTCATTAGATCAGAACCAAATGGTTTTCTTTAACGCCAATCGGGGAGACACGAATAAGCCCGTAGCCATGTCATTCTGCATTACGAATGGAGATATCCTCTGGGGTCGATATTGGGGTAGCCATGAAGAAATTGATTGCCTACATTTCGAGAACTGTTATTACTCTCCAATCGATTGGGCTATTAATAAAGGAATCAAGTTCTTTGATCCTGGGGCAGGTGGAAGTCATAAACGTAGAAGAGGCTTTTTAGCAAAACCTAATACAAGCCTACATCGTTGGTACAACCCAACAATGGATCATCTCATTAGGAATTGGTTAACCAAAGTAAATAAGCTAATGATTCATGAAATCAAAGCAGAAAACAACGAAGTCCCGTATAAAGTGGATTTACCTCCACTATCAATTCCAGAGTGAAGGGATGAATTCAAATATCAACAACAAGCCCTCCCTCTCATCCATTCACGAGATAGATAGGTATTTGTCTAATCGCTTTATTGCTCTGGATGAAAACGGCTATTTTCTTATCAAGGTTGATCACTCAACCAAAGAATTAGTAGTTGAACACTTTAGCAATGATATTGATCCACAAGGAAGAGCATTAGACCCAGAGACAGGCCAACCAATTAGTTGCAACGAACAGAATCCTCGGAAACCTCTGAAAACCTTTAGGGGGCGGAGTGCTAAAGAAATTGGGATAAAGATCACTGAAGGGGAAGGGCCATTACCACTGAGTCGCCTGGATCATGCTCTATACCTAGGGAGAGAACTTCAAAAGGCTGAAAGCTGCATGAAGAGTGGAACAAGCTACATTCAAGACTAATGTAAGTAGAAGTCCTAAGAAACCAAGACTAAAGTCTCATTCATCTGATCTAATAGTAGTAAGTTGCAATTCTGAAATGGGCATCCTCTTTTATGGGGCAATTGTTGTGAGTGGTCTGATTGCCGCACTCGCAATCAACAAAATTCTCCGAACAATAAAACTAATCTGATAAGCACCTAATTCGTGGTAATTTAGAAAAATTTAGTATTATTTTTCTAAAAAAGTAGCATCATTAAGCTTGAGGCTAACATTACCTGAATACAAATCAGAATTAAATGAATACAATTAACCTTTCTTTAGGGCTGAGACAATTTGATAAGCATCTAATACCTCTCCTGATAAATCATAAATATCTGCACCTGTTATCAACGCAGGGATAACCATTCCTTCTTTAGGAAACTCTTTATCAGAATCTTGATGCAAGTAGACTTGCCCATCAACTTCAGGTGCAAACCTATAGCATCTACCAACTATCTCTCCAGTCTCTTCACTTGATCTTTCTACCAAGACATCTATTTCTTTCCCTATGCAAGCTTTATTTCTATCTTCTGCTATAGGTTGCTGCAAAGATAATATTTGATCCTTCCTCGCTTCAGCAATATGACCGGGAACCTGATCAGGAAGATTGAATGCCTCGGTCCCAGATTCAGCGGAAAATGTGAATACTCCAACATGGTCAAACTTGTGTTCTTGTAAAAACATTACTAAATGTTCAAAATGCTCTTCACTTTCTCCTGGAAATCCAACTATCAACGAAGTTCTCAATACTGCATTAGGCAATTCTTCTCTAATTCGATTAATTAATAAAGAATTAACATCAGCCTGCCATGGACGATTCATTAGACGAAGCACATCAGGATGACTATGTTGTAATGGAAGGTCTAGATAAGGCAATACATTAGGCACTTCTTTGAATGCAGATAACACTTCCGAAGTAAGTCCAGTTGGATAAGCATAATGAACTCGTATCCAAGGGATACTTACCCTGCCAAGAGCTCTTAATAAGTCAGCAAGTCGGGGTTTTCCATAAATATCCATTCCATAATTAGTTGATATCTGACTAATCAAAATCAGTTCCTTCACACCCTGCTCAGCAAGCTGATGAGCCTCCGCAACTATTGAGTCAATTGAGCGACTTCTCTGCCCGCCTCTTAATTTAGGAATAATGCAAAATGCACAAGCATAATTACAACCCTCAGCAATCTTCAGATAAGCAACTGCATTTGCAGTAGTCCTATATCTAGGCAAATTCTCATCACCCACGAATGTGGGATTTTCAGTTACTTGATGAACCCTTTCACCTGTTTCTATCCTTTGAAGGACTTGAACAATATTTTGATAGTCACCTGTTCCAACTATCGCCTTTGCCTCAGGAATAGCTTCTAAGAGCTCAGATTGAAAGTGCTGAGCAAGGCATCCAGCAATGATCAATTCTTTTCCCTGACCAGCTAGTTCAATAAGGGTCCTTACAGATTGTTCACGGGCTTCTTGAATAAAGCTACAGGTATTCACAACCACCAAAGATGCACAGGATGTGTCTTCAGTTACTTCATACCCAGCGTGATCTATGAGCCCCATCATATGTTCTGTATCCACCAAGTTCTTCTCACATCCCAAATGAGTAAACGCAACAGAATGCTTCTGGCGGCTCTTGCGAAATAATTGGTTTGCTCTTCCAGATTCTCTTGATAACTGACTCATCATGAATTCCAAAAATATTATGGAAATAAATTCCCAAAGAATCTTTTAGTGTTTCTAACAGCCTAGCTATTGATTAACTGCCAAAATTACTCTATTAAGACCCCAACCAATGGGAACATCACGCATAAAAAGTCGTCGTCGACCAGATCAAGGTTTCAAATGGGCAAGAATCAGCATTGCCATCATGTCGACAATTGGAGTCATCGATACAGGCTCCATAACCTTAAGCCGCTGGGGCTTATGGAAAACAATCTGCCCTGGAAACTCTGGAGGTTGTGACTCAGTCTTAAATAGTCCATGGGGAACCATCTTCCAAAATGATGGTTTCTCAATACCACTTTCATTTATTGGATTTATTAGCTATCTGAGCATTTTGTTGCTTGCAGTTGTTCCATTACTTCCAAGTAAACCTGATAGCGGAAATAACTTCTCAAGAAACACTTGGTGGGGACTTTTCATTATCTCATGCACAATGACAATCTTCAGCCTGGTTTTGATTTGGCTGATGATTTTCAAGATAAATGAGTTTTGTTTCTTTTGTGCGCTTTCCGCACTTTTATCAACTTTTATTTTTCTTTTGACGATAATTGGAGGTGGCTGGGAAGAGCCTGGAGAATTACTATTTCGAGGGACATTATTATCAATCGCTGTACTATTAAGTGGGTTTATATGGTCATCAGCCATAGAACCCACCCAGGCTAATTCAAATAAAAGTAATGCGCCTCCTATAGTGCGTTCTCAAAGTAATATTTCCAAAATTGAATTAGCAAAACATCTAAAAAGTACAGGTGCAGTAATGTATAGTGCATATTGGTGTCCACATTGCCATGATCAGAAAGAAATGTTTGGGAAAGAAGCAAGTGAGGAACTTTCAATCATTGAATGTGCAGCAGATGGAATTAATAATCAACGTTCGCTTTGTGAACAAAAAGGGATAACAGGGTTTCCTTCATGGGAAATCAATAATACTATCACTTCTGGGACTAGATCTTTAGAAGATTTGGCCTCACTAAGTGATTACAAGGGTGCAAATAATAATTTTTAGGTTAACAACTAATTCTTGACTGCTCGCGTAGACAAAGCCAAACCTAATCTCTGTCTTGTATGGCATTGCCAATAAGGCATAGACAATGGCGCATCACTTCTAAAATGACCACCTCTACTTTCAGATCTAAACAAACAAGCTTCAAGCAATAATGAACTTGTTATCTGGCGATGACTAAGGTCGAGTAGCAAATTAAGATTCTTTCTAGAAATATCATCAAAACGATAAAATTGGTCAGAACACTGTTTATTTACATATTGAAGTAATGGCTGCTGAGTTAACCCTTGCGAATGTTTCCTTATCCAAAGAATTGCATGTTGTATCCCTTTCGGAGAACGATCAACACCTGCTTCTCTCCAGCAAGTTTGACGTAATTTTTCTATAGAATCCATTAGTGAATTAGAAGTCTCCGGCCAAGTTAAATTGACAGAGCAAGGGACAGCAGTGGAGTCCTTATGTGGAGAAAATCTCTTAATAATTGGCCCTAGCTCAATAGATTTCATTTGTCTTGCAAAGACAAGGCATTCCATAAGCGAGTTACTGGCTAATCGATTTGCTCCATGCAATCCGCTACAAGCAACTTCACCAACCGCATAAAGGCCTGGGACAGTCGTTGCCGCATTTAAATCAGTAGCAACTCCTCCCATCCAATAATGTGCGGCAGGGGCTACAGGGATAGGCTGCTGCGTTGGATCTAAACCAAATTCTCTACATCTTTGAAAAATCGTTGGGAATCGAATTTCCATCAAATTAGGTTTGAGCCTTGTTGCATCAAGACCAATATTTCTAGATTGTTGAGCCTTCATTGCTGTCACTAAAGCCCTACTCACTTGATCTCTTGCAGCCAAATCACCACCACTTAAATGAGATACAGGACTCTGTCGGTTGTTATCTACCAAAACCGCACCCTCCCCTCTTAAAGCCTCAGAAATCAAAAAACATGGAGCACCTTCCAACTGAAGAGCTGTTGGGTGAAATTGCACAAATTCAAGATCTTCTATAACAGCTCTGGCCTTCCAAGCCAATGCAACACCTTCTCCACAGGACTGAGGAGGATTAGTTGTATTAGCGAACAAATGTCCTCCACCTCCAGTAGCAAGAACAACTGCTCTAGCTGGTATCCAATAAAGACATTGGCCATCAAGTACTTGCACTCCTTGACAACGATTCTGGTCCAACCAAAGTTGACTAACCCGCACTCCACGTCGATGCAGAATGTTTGCTCTTTGCTCAACTTGGTCCTGTAAAACATCGACTAAAGCCCTACCCGTTTGATCTTGAACATGAAGAACCCTACGGAAACTATGAGCTGCCTCTAATGTTGTTGCTAATTGGTCGGAATCTCGATCAAACTGCATACCAAAGCGTTCCAGTCTTTGAACGCAATTCGGCGCTTCCTTAACAAGCATCTCAACAGCATCTTTATCACACAAACCTGCTCCAGCATTAATCGTATCTTCAGCATGACTCTCAAAGCTATCCTCCTCTCTAATTGCAGCTGCAATTCCTCCCTGGGCCCAGCGACTAGAAGAACGCCGACTGGTATTTCTATTGAGTAACAATACCTTCAAGTTTGAAGGTAATTCCAGACAGGTCATCAAACCTGCAGCCCCAGCCCCAACGACAATCACATCCCAAGATGTTCTAAAAATATCGCTATGGGTCCTAGAAAAAGTATCGACCATCAGGATTATTGCTCTTCAGATCAATCCACTTAAACGGGGGTGAAATAAAGCGGTTAACAAAAATAATCCATCTACCCATAATGTTGTTGTCAAGGCAGCACTAGCAACCAACCAAGTTCCACCAAAAGGAGAACGTAAATTAGCTCTCTGACGCATCAATCGAGCTAAAAAGAAAATTATTAGACCTGCTAAGACAAGCAAAAACAACGGTTGCAATTTCAGAAGGTTTGCAGCGGCTTGATTCAATAAATCAGGCGCCTCAGAAAAAGGAGCCAAAACTACTTGAGGCCATTTACTCATAACGCCTGTCACAACCATCATTAAATCTGTACATGCTGTCCCTAATAAACAAGACAAATAAAAACCTGCCCCAAGTTTCCATCTAGTAGTTAATCCAAAACAGGCAAGAGGAAAAGCTACCGCCTCTACAGGAAGGTGCCAAACCGGATACGCACGAAGCCAACCCCAAAACAGACAACCTCCTAACCAACTGCCACTAACACCTATCAAAAGCGATCCTACTTGGAAATACCTTTCTCCACCCAACTCAGCAAAAGCTAATCCAGTTCCCAACAGAACAAAAGTAAAAAGGCATGCAGAGACTGGTTGAAGATGCACCCAAGGAGCTTGTAAAAAAACTGGAAGCACAACCATGACACTCGCCCAGAATTGCAAAGTTCCAGGCCTAGATAGGTATGCCTCTACAATTTTGGAAGGCTCTTTAACTGGGGAAGGATTAATCAGAGGTTCTTTAAGAGGAAAGGTCGATTGCGTAATGATGGTTGTTTCGATTGCAGGTCTAGACACAGCAACCACCCAAAATATGCAAACAAGTCCATGAACCTTAGAAGACCGCCATATCTTGTTTCCATAAATGAAATGAATTCCCTTGGTAAATGAAGTGTTCTTCTCATTCGCTACTGCAAATCACATTGTTTTTCAGACCCAAACCTTCTGGGAAGCTTGCTGGAAATACTTAGCATTAGGGATTATTCAGGGTCTCACAGAATTTCTACCAATAAGTAGTACAGCTCACCTTAAGGCTCTTCCAATTCTTTTTGAATGGGGAGACCCTGGTATTTCAATTACAGCATCAATTCAATTGGGAAGCATTTTTGCAGTGCTTGGATACTTTAGAAATGACCTAAAAGAAATCCTCAAGGGCATATATCTAGCCTTCAGAAACGGGCAGTGGCGGGAAAAGAATGCAAAACTTGGAATTGCAATATCTATAGGCACCATGCCCATCCTGATTGGAGGCATGGCAATCAAAATATTCTGGCTTGATTTTGAAAGATCTCCAATCAGAACAATGCCTGCCATAGCCATCATTTCTATTTTAATGGCTTTATTAATGGCTTTAGGAGAAAACATAGGCAAGAGACAGAAATCTCTAAATGAGATTGAAGGTAAAGATGGACTATTCATTGGAATTAGTCAAATGCTTGCCCTAATACCTGGTGTCTCCAGATCAGGCATTACTCTAACCAGCTCACTTTTATCTGGCTGGAAAAGAGAAGATGCAGCAAAATTCTCTTTCTTACTTGGGATCCCAGCAATTTCCATTTCAGGATTAGTGGAATTAAAAGATGCATTCGAATTGAATACACTTAATATTTCTGGAACATTACCTCTGATTTTAGGGATCCTTTCAGCAACTATTTTTTCTTGGCTTACTATAGATTGGTTACTTAGATATCTAAAAAATCAAAGCACCTGGTTTTTTATAATTTATAGATTAATTTTTGGGACAGGCATACTTTTTTGGTATTCGGTTCTAGGCTCAAAGTAATGCTAAATAGAATTTTCTTCTGTGTGGGTTGAATCCTCCGGCAAAATAAACGCCTCACAAAACAATTCGCCCAGCACCCTTTCTGTTCCCAGGGCTGCAGAAATTGCATATGTTGAAGCAGGCTCAATTGGAGAAGAGCTTGGTTTCGAAGCAGGGGATAAAATTATTAGTATCAATGGCACAAAGCCCCGTGACCTAATTGATTACCAATTCCTGATTGCGGATGAAGAGTTAGAACTTGAAATCATAGATCAAAAAGAAGAAATTCATACAGTCTCAATCGAAAAAGATGCTGATCAAGGCCTTGGCATTGAATTCAAAGAAGCTTTATTTGATGAACTTAAACAATGCAACAATCGCTGTTCATTCTGTTTTATAGATCAACAACCAAAAGGACATCGGCAAAGTCTTTACCTAAAAGATGATGACTACCGTTTAAGTTTTCTTTATGGTTCTTATTTGACACTGACTAATCTAAATGAACAAGACTGGGCAAGAATAGAAGAACAAAGACTTTCTCCATTATTTATCTCCGTTCATGCTACTAACCCTAAATTAAGAGCAAAGTTACTAAAAAATCCAAAAGCCGTCCTACTAATTGATCAACTGAAGTGGTTTCAACAGAGAAAACTGCAAATTCATGCTCAAATTGTTGTATGTCCTGGACTGAATGATGGCGATTCATTAAAAGAAACTTTACGCGAGCTTTCTCAATTTGCAAAAGGTGACTGGCCCACCATCCTCTCTACTGCTGTTGTACCGGTAGGTCTCACCAGGTTCAGGCCAGACACAGATGTATTAATTCAGGTCAATCGTGTCTGCGCTGAAAAAGTAATCAAAATCGTAGAAGAATTACAAAATCAATTTCATAAAGACTTTGGATCTCGTTTTGCGTGGCTATCAGATGAATGGTATTTAATTGCACACAAACCACTTCCACCACGCAGCAACTATGAGGATCTTCCACAACAAGAAAATGGAGTTGGAAGTATTAGAGCCTTTTTAGAAGAAATGGATGCCGCGACATCAAATCTTCCTACAACACTTAAAGAACCAAAATCGTGCAGCTGGGTAGTCGGACGAATAGTTGAGAAAGCCTTACAAGGCTCATGCGAAAGACTTAACAGTATTAAAGGTTTAAAATTTTATTTACATGGACTACCCAGCCCATATTGGGGTCAAGAAGAAATTGTTACTGGGTTACTTACAGGGCAAGATCTTATAGAAGGCTTGCAAGGACTTGATCTTGGGGAGCAACTATTATTGCCATCCGTAATGTTAAAGAGAGGAGAGACTATCTTTCTTGATGACATGACGCTAAAAGAAGTAAGCAAGATTCTCAAAATTCCTATCAGGATTGTGCATGGAGCTGATGACATCGTGGCCGCAGCAATGGGTGAACTTGAAGAAGTTCGATAAGCTCCGCTCAGTTCCAGGATTGCTGTGAGGAGGCTTACTACAAAATTTATTTTCCTAGCAGGAGTTCTCGCTCATGGTTGGCTCATTGTTAGAGCAGACCAAATTGCCCCGAACCTTGCTAATCCCTTACCTAAAGCATCCTCTATCAAGAGGAGCGAAGGTAATGCTGAACCTCTATTACATAAAATTCCACTGCCTAATAAAATCAAGCTCAGAGAGATTCGCCCTAAAGCACAGTCAAGTCAAGTCACTCCAGCATCTAAGAATCTCCGCCCAAGCTTGTCTTCACTACAAGCTAATGACAACTTATTCATCCCTAATGAATCATCAGAATTGCAAATTACAAAAATACGACCACTAACACTTGAAGAAGTTCAAGAACTTGTAGAAGTAAATAACGCAACTTTAAAAATATTTACAAGTCGAGTAGATCAAGCTAAATCTTTATTATTAGCAAGCATTTCCAAATGGTACCCTACCCTAAACTTGTCAGCCTCTGGATTGCCAGAGTATTTCACTATTGAACAATTTAGAGATTCGGAGTTCGGACAAGATTCCAGTGGAAAGCAATGGAGAACCTCTTTATCACTTCAATTTAGATGGAATCTCATCGATCCCGCAAGAGTTCCTGAAATTGGAGCCGCAAGAGATACTTATGAAAAAGCTAAGAACTCATATTTCATTACTCTTCGTCAATTACGGCTTGATGCAGCAAAAAGATATTTTCTATTACAAAGAGCAGATGAGGGAGTTCGAATAGGAAAAGAATCAATCAGAGCATCAATTATAAGTTTACGAGACTCGAAAGCACGTTACAAAGCAGGTGTTGCGACTAGATTGGAAGTTCTAGAGGCAGAAACTCAACTTGCCCGAGACAAACAACTTTTAACCAGCAAGCTAGGTGACCAAGATATCAACAGAAGACTTCTAGCTGGTTTATTAAATCTACCTTCTAACATCACTCCAACAGCTGCCTCTCCAGCCCAAGTAATTGGTCTATGGAAGGCATCATTGCAAGAAAGTATTGCTGCTGCTTTTTCTTATAGAGAAGAACTTGATCAGTATCTTTTAGATATATCAATTAACAATAGTAATGCGAATGCTGCACTTGCAGCCAGTCAGCCAAAAGTAAGCATAGTGGATACTTTTACAACATCAAGTTTTGAAGGTCAAACCGGAATAATTTCACCTAATTCAGTCAACATGAATGATAATGGATCTAGTGTAAGTAATAGCATTGGATTAAGTGCTACTTGGAGCATATTCGATGGAGGTAGGGCAAAAGCTCTGTACAGATTTAACAAGGAGAAATCAAAAGAAAGTGAAGCTAATTTCGCAAGCCAAAGATCAGATATTAGGCGAGAAGTTGAAGAAAGTTTCTTTAACCTTAGAACATCTAATAGGGATATTGAAACTACAACAAGAGAAGTAATTGCAGCGCGGGAAGCATTAAGACTTGCTCGCTTAAGATTCCAGGCAGGAGTCACTAATCAAAGAGAAGTAGTAAATAATCAAAGAGATCTGACACAAGCCGAGGTAAGATATTCGGATGCAATAACTAAATATAATATTAGTCTTGCAGAGCTTCGTAGAAGGACAGGGATAGATCATATAAAAGCATGTCAGCCAATTGACAATACTGGAAAGAAAGAAAACGTAGAAGAGCTATTAGACCTTAAGATGGATCAATTCCCCACTATTCCCGCTTGCGAGGAATCATCAATCAGGAAAATAGAATGATAGAAGCCAATACAGATCAGAAATTAAATTCTCAACAGATTATTGCTATCAATAATTTAATTGATCATGTTTCGGCAAGGCAAAAAATTGATTTTGGTCATATCAGTTCTGACATCAAACCAGATGGAACCTTGATTACTGAATGTGACAGATGGAGTGATTACACTATTGTCAAAGAACTTTCAAAGGTAGCGAAAGGTGAAGGTGTTTTAAGCGAAGAAGGCTCAAAAATAATCCCTAATAGTTCAGCTTATTGGATAGTAGATCCTCTGGATGGAACAACCAATTTCACAGCTGGTATTCCATATTGGGCAATTTCAATCGCTCGTTTTGTTGATGGTGAACCAGAAACAGCCTTTTTAGAAATTCCAGCATTAAATAAAAGAATCTTTGCTATCAAAGGTAAAGGGGTTTGGCTTAACGGTAAGCAACTTTCAATTGATAAAAGACATCAATCTTATACAAGCTGTGTTTCTCTTTGCAGCAGATCAATACGCATTCTTCAAAAAAAACCTAATCAGCCATTCCCAGGGAAAATAAGACTCCTAGGTGTAGCAAGTTTAAATTTAGTTAGTGTTGCCATTGGCCAGACAATTGCAGCATTAGAAGCGACTCCTAAAATATGGGATTTAGCATCTTCATGTCTCATTTTATCCGAGTTAGGATGTCCTATAAAATGGCTAAATATAAATCCATGCAATCTAAAATCAGGGGAAGATTTGTCTGATATCAGCTTCCCACTAATTGCCGCAAGTTCAAACAAAGAACTAGAAAAATTTATCCCTTGGGGAGAAGCACTTAAGAAAGAATATTACTAAATTTATATTATCTAGGTAACATTCTGATTGTAAGATCAATCAGGTAAGAACAGTCCAACAGAAGATCCATCACAAAAGAGGCACTAGCTATGTCAATAGCATTCAACTATCGCTATTGTTAGTGATATCAGAGTGCCAACCAAGGTGAGCTACAGGATTAGGAATAAAATCAGCGGTTTAGCTGCAAGTCTGTGGACAGCCTATGAAAGTTGGACAAGATGCGATTGTGTTGACCTGAGTGCTGCTTTTGCTTATTACACCCTCCAATCCTTTTTCCCAATCCTCCTCATTTCCCTTTCAGTAGCATCTTGGTTCTTAGGGAAACAAACCGGACTAGACCAACAAATTATTAATTACACTGCTCATGCTTTACCCCCGTCTGTGGTTGGATTAGTAGATACAACATTAGTTAAGCTCGTTAATCAAGGATTTGGTGCAGGATTATTGGGTGCAGTGTTTCTAATGATAACTGCAGGAAATGCATATTTAACCTTACAGCGAGGGGCAGATCGACTCTGGGAAGATGCATTCCCAAGTAAAGGAATTCAGACCCCGTGGAAAATTCAGGCATTCAGATTTATACGTACTCGAGTAGAAGCTTTCCTAGTTGTTATTGTAATTGGACTATTAGTAGTTATAGATCAAATAAGTACTAATCTAAAAATGCTGCCTGTAACAGTATTTGAGGAACTAACTCAAACTAGTCCAAGATTAGCAAGTATACTATCAAGCTTTCCAGTACTAGAAGTAGGTCAATTTATTATTCCAGTAGTTAGTCTTTCAATAATGGCTTTAATCATGCAAGCATTACTTCCAAGCCGAAGGGTTCCAATAAGGCCTCTAATTCCAGGCTCATTAATGATAGGGATATTGTTAACTATTTTAAATTTAGCTGTAGGAAAAAGTATTTTATCTTTAGGCTCGCGATTTCAAGCATATGGCTTTATAGGTGGTGTCTTAGTATTAACTCTATGGGTTTGGATGATAGGCGTAATAATTTACTTTGGGCAATGCTGGAGTGTAGTCCTTGCCAGAAAACAATCACATAAAAATAGGTCTATTTCTTATTCAAAGCCTAACTAACTAATCATGAAAATTATTAAAATCAAATGAATAGGTCCTCTTCACTTATCATTTTCACTCTTCTACTGTTAATTCTTCTTCCATCAACTGCTGGAAGATTTCTAGTAGACCTTGCTGGAGGAGTAATATTAATCATTGTACTTATACCTATTTTACTGGGAGGTATTAGTTGGATTGGATGGAAAGTCTTGCAAGCAAAAATGATCCCATGTGAAGTCTGTGGTGTTAGCTCAATAAATAATTCCCAAAAATGTCCATTTTGTGGAGCAGATAAATCCAAGACGAACAGTCAAAGTCAATCAATTCCAGCAAGTTCTGTGACAGTTGATATAACTGCTGAAGACGTACAATGAATTAAATAATTTGCATTGATTTGCTTTAAAGTTCGATCTCAGTTACTTGTTGTTGAACTTGATCTAATAAATCTTCACAGCGTTCAAGATATAATTGACCCTCTATGTATTGTCTCTGTAAATCCTCTACAGGAACTTCATCTAGTTGTAACTTTTGAAGAATAATATCAAGCTTTTCCAAAGCCTCTTCATATGTAAGCGAAGATATTTGATCGCGGAGTTGTTGAATCAGGCTGTTTTCAATACCACTTAAATTCTCATTTAAATCAGATGAAACTTGAATGTTATTCTTAGTTAATCGTGAATCCGAAGGCTTTTTTGATTGTTTCATTTTGATTTCTTTTTAAGATAGATTGTCTGGACTTCTGAATCAATCAGACCATCAATTAGTTCAATAGTCAAATGCTGGTTTGGTTTTACTTCTTCAATTTTACGAATAGTTTTAAACCTCTGAGTTCTTACGATTGCAAAACCTCTTGCTAGCCAACGTTGTGGAGACAAAGCCTTCAAAAGCTGATTTTTATCTTCCAGTTTAATACGGTAATTATCAATAACTCTCAGTGGTGAATTTACTGATAAAGCCTTCTTCCTTTCTAGCAAATCATGCCTTCTCTTTTTTACTAATAACTCACAATAATCAATCAACCTAACCTTCCTTTGAAGACAGTTATCTTTAGCAGTTTCCCTGCTAGGCAAGACTTTAACAATCGCAGCAGTGGGAGTAGCCGCGCGATGATCCACTACAAGATCAGCAACAGTTAAATCATCTTCATGTCCAATTCCAGTTACAACTGGAATTGGATAATCTGCCAATTGTCTACACAAATCCTCATTATCAAAAACCATGAGGTCTTCTCTACTCCCTCCACCTCTTGCCAAAACTAATACTTCAATTTGATTGGCAGACAATTGACTGGTCAAGCTTTTTAAAACTGACTGAATCTTTTGAGCAACTGCTCCTTGAACAGGAATTGGAATAACAAAGAGGTTTGTTAAGGGCCATCGCTCTTTTGCGGTGCGAATCATGTCTGCCAATGCTGAGCTTGGAACACTTGTTAAAACAGCTATAGAGCGAGGGTATCTAGGTAGCTCTCTGGATCTAGCAGGATCAATTAATCCTTCTTTCAGCAATAAGTCTCGAACAACTTCAAATTGATGTAAGACAGTTGAAATACTTGGTCGAACATCTAAAACATGTACTGTCACAGTGGCTCTGGTCTCCCAGAAATTAATCTTCCCAACAACTACTACCCCATCACCCTCATTAGGCTTAAAACTCAAATTTTGAAAAATTGAAGCCCAAATAACTGCATTAATACTTGCCTTTCCATCTGTCAAAGTTAACCATAGGTGTCCTTTTTTAACCTGTGCCTTTAAGACTGAAGCGTGTAAACAAAAACACGGAGGAAAACCCCGCTTTAGCAAAGTCGCAATGGCTGAATTCAACTCAGCAACAGAATAATTTGTTAAGGAATTATTTATCAAGGCGTATATAAAGAAATCCCAAGAAGATACAAGCTATTGCAGTAAGAATACTAATTAAAAGTCCCCAAAAATGATTTATCTGTGTAGTTGTAATAGAAAAGATAACAATCCCTGTACTAATTATTCGAGCACCATCTCGTTTATTTGTAAAAAAGAAAGAAGACAAAGGAATACTTTCCTACTAATAACAGATTAACAACAATAGACCTTTGTGGATAAGCCAGATTTACCTAATTTACTTATCAACTTGGATATGTCAGTCTCTTCATACATTAGATCGCCAGAAATTTCATCCAAGGCCCATTTGCCTCAAGATCCCTTGTCCTGTAAGCAATTCTGTACTCAATCCAATCAAAATTCCAATCATGGCCAACCGACCGTTCCAAGTCTCGGCAAAGTTGACAAAGCCAAATCTAGGCTCAAGGTTTTCTTTCATAGGAATTCCATTATTTTTCATTATTGTAAGCAATTTAATCAGAAGTTGACGAGTATGCCTTTGCGAAAACGGTTTATCTCGTCACTCTTTTCCAATAATCAATACGATTTCAAGTCAAAGACCAAATAAACCAGAAAAATATTTAATTCAAAATTGAAATCAACGTACATGACGGGTTCCATCAACAGGGTGATAATCCTCACCTGTTAATTCCTCATAAATAATTGCAGGCAAACCTGTCTCAAACATTGTTTGCAATGCTTCTTTGAGGAAAGGGTTCCATCCACCTGTACTGACATCTCCATGACGCACAGTCCAATCCCATGTGCCTTGCAAGTCCCTTGGAATTCGACCTTCTCGATCTCTTCTTGCAACTAAATCAAGAGACTCCACTAATCCCACTTGGATTGGGTTTTTTCCATAAGAAGGTGTAAGGCTAAGCTCTAATCTCACTGGATCTTCTTTCAACATCTTCAACCGAAAACGAGGCGGTAACTTTAACGATTTAAGTACCGCGGCTACGATGCGTGTTCTTTGGTCCACTAGTAAAGCCTCTTTAATAATAGTAATTGTCTAATTGGGACAGTGCTACCCCATTATCAATTATTCAGCAGAGGTTTCTGCTGAGTGCGGTGGATCAACATCTCCTGAAAAACGTACTGTAAGTAACTCCTCTTCGGTAATTTTGCCCTCTTGATCAAGAAGTTCAGGGTGAATAGTTAAACGTCCAGTACGATCGGTATTTTGATCACTTATGGGAGAGCCTGCCGAACCAAAGGAAGACCAAGCTTTTCTAATAAAGCCAAAAGCCTGCCACAGCAGGACTAAAACCGCTATACCGTAAAAGATTGGGAACAAGGAGCTCATCATGAGATGAGTATAAGAAAAAGGGGGAGATAAATCCTCAGTTTTAAGTCTATTTTTATTTCCTCAGCTTACATATGGTAACAAGTAGCTAGATCAAATAAACAAGAATTTTGCAGTTAATGTACTTAACACTCTAAACTTAATTGCAATTCTTATTCGCAATAGGATATACAACCAACAATGTCTCTATTCACAAAAAACCTACAAGTCAGCCATGCTACTTAAACAAACCAACTGGAAGAATAGTAAGTTCATATAATAATGAAAGTCTTTAGTCAATCCATATCGACTTCAGTCGAAACCTATAAATTCATCAAACCATTCTCATGCATCCCTTCATCAAGGATTTCATTCAAAAATTCAAAGTTCTAAAGAAAGAAAAGTTTTTTTCTATATGGATTATTGCTTCTACACTAGGAGGAGCAACTTTCTTTTCATCAGCTTTACTTGATTTCCTTCTCGCTAGACCATTAGAAGCAGCCCCACTTATAAATTTCTCTCGAAATTCTTTCGTTGCACAAGCAGTAGCCAAAAGTGGGCCCGCAGTAGTCAAATTAGAAACAAAAAGAACTGTTATTTCTCGAGGGAGTGAAGGGTTCCCTCCAGGGTTATTAATGGATCCATATTTTCAACGTTTTTTCTCTCTACCTAGTCTGGAGTCTCCACGGTCACGCATTGAGCATGGCCAAGGTAGCGGCGTCATCTTCTCACCAGAAGGACTAATTCTTACAAATGCACATGTGATTGAAAATAGCGACCAACTTGTTGTCGAGATGTCAGATGGAAGAAGAGTGCAAGGAAAGGTGATTGGCCAAGACCGGTTGACAGACCTTGCGGTTGTTCAGTTAGATGGAAATGGACCATGGCCAACTGCACCTCTTGGCAATTCAGATGAATTAATGGTTGGCGATTGGGCAATAGCTGTAGGGAACCCCTTTGGACTAGAAAACACAGTAACCCTAGGAATCATTAGCAATCTCAGTCGGAATGTTTCTCAATTAGGAATATCTGGGAAACGATTAGACCTCATTCAAACTGATGCTGCGATTAATCCAGGAAATTCTGGTGGACCATTATTGAATTCAACAGGAGAAGTAATTGGCATAAATACATTGATAAGATCAGGTCCAGGAGCAGGTTTAGGGTTCGCAATACCTATTAATAGAGCAAGGGTAATAGCACAGCAATTAGTAGAGAATGGACAAGCTAGTCATCCCATGATTGGAGTAAGTCTTGGAAACAATCCAAACAAGTCTGAAGGAGCTATTGTTAGATATGTCTTACCAGGAAGTCCTGCTGAAAAAGGCGGAATGAAGATTAATGACGTAATCACTTCTGTAGACCAGAAGATCATGAAAAACTCTGCAAATATTGTCACAGCTATAAACTCACACAAAGTAAATACTCCACTTGAGTTTGGAGTCCTAAGAGGGAAACGAAGGCTCAAACTACTTATCACCCCTATAGAGATGTATATGTTTAGAGAGAGTTAGGAAAAGTTGAACTTAGAACTATCAATCCTCTGCATCTCGTAATTGCTGTACACAACGAGTTATACATTCGCCATCATCTATTGAACATGTTGTAATGCATTCAAAATACATCTCAACTGCATCACAACCATTTCCAATACCGTGATTACGATGACTAGCGATTTCTCCAGAAGAAAGGCTCATCTCCCTTGCAATGAATTTCCTTTACCCTATAATGAGAAGTCTGACTGGTAAAGAAAAATAAGTCTTACTGCCTAAGCATATGTAAAGTTTTGCTATAAACGACTCAATAAAGTTACTAATTTTTTGACTTCTTAGCGGCTTTTCTTTTTCTTTGTCGTTCTTTACTCACTAATCTTTTAGCCTCTCTCGCTGCCAAGGCCAATTGCTCTTGCAGCCGAGAAGCTTCCTCTTCTTTCTTTTCTTTGTAATATGAATAATTACCGCGATAAAGTTTTAACTCACCATCTTGAATTTCAACTATACGATTAGCTACTCTGGATATAAAATAACGATCATGTGAAACAATGAGTGCTGAACCTTCGAAATTTCTAATTGCATCCTCTAGCATTTGCTTTGCTTGAATATCTAAATGATTAGTTGGCTCATCTAATACCAACAAATTAAATGGTTTAACAATCATTAAAGCTAAGGCTAGTCTTGCCTTTTCGCCACCACTTAATTGATAGACTTCCTTAAAAACAGCCTCGTCACTAAGACAAAAGCTACCTAATAGTGAACGAACTTTAGTTTGAGACCAGTCTGGCACAGCCTCATACATTAGATCAATAACTGTCTTGCCAAGATCTAATGCCTCAGCCTGATTCTGTTCGAAATAAGCAGCTTTCACATTATGAGCACCCAATTTCACAATACCTTCATCAGGCTTTTCCAAACCCATGATGAAACGAAGTAATGTTGACTTCCCTGAGCCATTGGGACCTAAAAATGCAATTCTATTTCCTGGCTCGACCTCTAAATGTGCCCCAAGAAATAAAATATTATCATCATAACTATGCGTTAGATCTTCTATCAATGCAACTTGACTTCCTGATCTTGGAGCTGGAGGAAATTGAAAAATAGGGCCACTAATACTGGATATTGGTTCTTTTATTAAATCTATTTTCTGTATCATTTTCTCACGACTTTTTGCTTGGGTACTTCTCGTTGCACTTGCACGGAATCTATCGACATAAGCTTGTTGTGTAGAAATTTCTTTTTGCTGCCTCTCATAAGCAGCCTTTGCAGACTCTTCTTCTTGTTTTCTCTGTTCTAAGTAATCAGAATAATTACCTGGATAACTCCTTGAAATACCTCTTTCAGTACTTACTATTTGAGTACAAATATGATCCAAAAATGCTCTATCATGACTAATAATAACCATTGCTGCAGAGTGACCAATCAAATAACCCTCTAACCATTCAATAGTAGCCAAATCTAAATGATTAGTAGGTTCATCTAATAACAGCAAATCAGGGTCTTGCAGTAATATCTTCCCAAGAGCAACACGCATTTGCCAACCACCTGAGAATGAGCCAACCAGTTGTTCTGCTTCCTCAATAGAAAATCCTATTTTTGGGAGAATCTTATCCACTTGAGCCTCTAATTCGTAACCATTAAGTGCTTCAAAGGTACTTTGTAAGTTTCCCAGTCCCTCAATAAGACTTTGCAAATAGCGCTCATCAGATAATGCTCGTTCTGACTCCATTTGCTTATGAATAACTTCTTGCTTGGCTAAAACCTTGGCAGCCTCAGCAAAGGCCTGAAAAAGCTCGTCACGAACAGTTCTTTGAGGATCCACGTCAAATTCCTGTTGCAAGAAAGCAACTCGTGGCTCTCCTTGTGTAACTACTTGGCCATCTGTAGCTTCTTCTATCCCAGCAATTATTTTTAACTGCGTCGATTTCCCCGCACCATTCACACCTACCAAGCCAATACGATCCCCTGGTTTTACTTCCCAGGTGACGTCTCTTAAGACTTCACTCGTAGGATAAATCTTACTTACCTTCTCAAGTCGAAGCACTAGTGAAAAACATGTATAGGTATATCATCCGAATTGGAACAAGAGCAGATCGCACCAATCCCATTCCAGAATTTCGGCCATGCTGAGACTAGAACAAATTAGTGCTCTAGTTTTGGCTGCAGCCTTAGCAATCCCTAGCTACTGGTTTTTTTGGAGCTTGGCTGGTGGAGGAGGCTATGACCGAAGAGCCACCCCTAAAATTCATATTCAAGACAAGGAGGACTCCTTAGAACAAACTAGAAAACCTATAAACCCCCTCTAGCTTTAACTAGCCATTGCTTGGTTTCCTCATCATCAATACTGGACAAATATTGCCTAACTTCTTGAGGTGTCACGGGTAAATTCAAAGTTGCACCTAGATCACAAATTGACTTCAAAGCTCCCTGCGGGTCTTGTAGAGCTTGGCGAAAAAGAATCTGAGTGTATTCAGGATTGTTTTGGATGCGCTTATAAAGCTCAGCCGCATTACTGCTCATAAAACTAGTGAGACTATGTAAACCCTATTCAACTAAGCAGCTTTTGAAGCAATTGTTTGATGATGGAAATTATCTGAATCAGAATCACGCATTCCAGTTGCTAATGCATCTTCCATACTGCGAGCATCCATACAAAGGACTTTACGTAACTGGGCAAAATTAGCAGCTTGTGATTTTCTACCTTCTTGTGCAGCCCCATATTCAGCCCTTTGAAGTACATAATGCAAATGGGTAAGCAAATAACTACTAATAACTGCAGAAATCAATACATCGCTGCTCTCTTTGCTGCGACGATTTCTTTTGCGAAGGCGATTAGTCTTTGAACGAGTTGAAATAGGGTTAGATCCTTTTGCCTTGGAAACAGCTGAACGAGGCAAGATTGGTTTAGTCATTGAAAATCCTTTTGCTGAATTGGTCTTTATAGAGATCGTGAACCACTCAAGAATTAAACATCCAAGAAAAGCAATGAATGGATAGCTTCTGGCGGATAGCAAGCGATCCCAAATAAACGCGAGAATCTTGAATACAGCATAGTCACGGATACTATCCTTGCACACCACTGTACACTAATAGATATCCGTTACTTTCTCTGGGTAGTGGCAACCCGACAAACCTCACAAAATGGGAAAGCCAAGTCCCCTAGGGTGCAAGTAGTGCTTCCTGAGGAACTCTGCGAAAGGCTTACTTCTCTAGCAGAACAAGAATCTCGCACAGTTAGCAATATGGCCAAAGTCCTTATTCAACAAGGAGTAAAAAAATATGAGCAAGAATCTTTAACTATGCAAACAACCAATCCAATCAGCTCTACAGAAGGTTTTATCTCTTCATTGGAGACACAAGAAGTAACAAGATTAAGAGGAGCTCCAAGAAGACTGCGTTTTTACAAGCCGTCCTAAATTCTCTTAATAAAAAACTTTAGGCAGGGTTTACACGAACTCCAAGAACAGCTTCTCTAGTGGCTCCTGTAATAGAAGTAACATTTCCTGGGAATTGACATACATGCCACCAAGCAAGCATTGCGAAGCAAAGAGCTTCGCGTGATCCGACTGGAATACCATATTCCTCTATCTTTTTCACCATAATTCCCTTACATTCTGACCCAAGCTCTTTGTATAAGAAAGAATTATTTGCTCCTCCACCTGCTACTAAAAGTTCAATAGGTCTGATTTTACTTAAAGCATGTATGTGATCTAAATCTTGGGCTACAACTGCAGCAGAAAAAGCTGTGATTGTTGCTATACAATTTTCATGAGACATATGACTACATTCTATTAATCGATACTCAAGATCAGCAATGCCAAATTGATCTCTTCCAGTAGATTTTGGAGGAGTTTTGTTAAAAAAAGGTTCTTTTAACCATTTGTTGATGATAGTTACCTCTGGAGAACCTGAGGCCGCAAAATTACCATTCTGATCACAGAATAATGTTCCATCACTAATCTTATTCATAGCAAGATCAATAAGACTATTACCCGGACCACAATCCCATCCTAAAAGAGATTTAACTGAATCTGGTCCAGCTTTTGGAGGAATAAGTGTCAAATTCGCTATGCCTCCAATATTTAAAATTGCCCTCCAACCTTTTACTCTTCCAAGAAGTGCTTCATCTGTCTTAGGAACTAAAGGTGCACCATGACCTCCTAAAGCAAGATCAGCAGATCTAAAATCATAGATCACTGGACGATTAGTTAAAGATGCAAGTAATGGTGCTCGAAATAGTTGCAAGCTAGATCCCAACAAGCCCATCTCTGGGGGCTTATGCCAAACAGTCTGGCCATGGCAACCAACCAGTTCTGCCTTATGGTTAGGATCACAAATCTTTATTGCTTGAAAATAAACTTCTGTTATAAACTCAGATAATTCTAACCAAGCCTTACTACTTAATTCTAATCCCTGACCTACATCAATAATAGTCTTCCTTAAATCAGAAGGATAAGGAATAGCTGTCATATTAAGCAACTGCCATTTTGGATTATTTGATCTACCTTTAAACTCAGCCAATACTGCATCAACGCCATCTGCACTAGTCCCACTCATTAATCCTAGTACTCGCATATAAATTTAATTTTGAGGCAACTTCTGCAGATCTTCCATTAGACCCATTACAACAAGAACATGATCCTGTTGCAGTACATAAGTTGCCGGAGGATTAACTGTTAAACCCTTTGTTGGACCAGCCGCTAAAACATTAACAACATAATTTTTTCTTAAATTCAAATCGCGCAATGATCTCCCAACAAATATTTCTGGAACCTTAATCTCATCTATACCTGTCTGATCATCTAATTCCAATCTTTCAATTAAATTAGGTCTTACTAATTCGAGGCCTAATCGCTCTCCTTGCATACGAGAAGGGAAAACGACCCTATCAGCACCAACTCTCTTCAACATTTTCTCATGCAAGTTACTGGTTGCCCTTGCAATAACTGATCTAACACGACTTCCCTCACTATCTTTAGCAATCAACGTCGTAGTGATACTTGCCTCTATTGGCTCACTGATTCCAACAACAACAGTACCCATTTCAAGTACTCCAGCAGCCCTCATAGATTCTTCATCAGTGGAGTCAACAACTCTTGCCTCAATTCCAGGCTCCAACTGTCGAAGTTCTTCGATAGCCCTCTCAGAGGAGTCCACAGCAAGAACCTGCGCACCATTACGAATCAACTCAAGACAAACAGCACTACCAAAACGGCCAATTCCTACAACTGCAAATCCCAAGTCATCAGTTTCGTGCTTGGGATGCCAACGCCACCATTCACTCATAGCTTTGCCTCAAATCAACAAAATTAGTTCAAACATACAAATCTTCTTTGGGGTAACCAACTCGATTTTGATTGTGAAGGATACCTCTATTCAAAGCATCCCAAATAGCACTTAATAACAAAAGAATACCTAATCGACCAACAAACATTCCTACAACCAAAATTAATTGGCCAAAATGACCCAACTGTTGAGTAACTCCCACATCAAAACCAACAGTAGCAAATGCAGAAACACATGTAAAAAGCATTGCTAAAAAAGAAAAAGGCTGCTCCCCAACGAAATTAGTGTTCATACTAATCAATAATGCCATTATCAATACAAACAGAAGAGAACCAACCGTTATACCAACCGCTTTCAAAACAACCTTATCAGAAATCTGACGTTGCCGAATAATAACTTCATCTTGCCCTCTCAAGGTAGAGCGTGTCGCAGCCATTAAAGCTGCCAAAGTTGTTGTCTTGATTCCACCACCAGTGCCACCAGGACTAGCGCCTATAAACATCAAAGTCATTAGTAATAACAAACCAGAATCAGAAACTTTTTCAACAGACAATGGGATACTTGTAAAACCTGCTGTTCTTGCGCTAACGGATTCAAAGAGAGAGCTTAAAAGCCTTTCATTCCAACTCATCGAATCGAAGAAGCCTGCATTTGAAACTGATTCGGTAATTAAAAGTCCAATGGAACCAATAAGCACTAGAGCAAAAGAAGTTCTTAAAACTAAACGAGTATGAAGACTTAATGTTCTTCTATTTAAGTTATAACGATTAGTCCATAGATCACTGGTGACTCGCCATCCTAGGCCACCAAGAATAATCAATAGTATCACCACTAAATTCACCACCCAATTTGTTTTATATGACTCAAGACTATTGGACCAAAGACCAAAACCAGCATTATTATATGCAGAAATGCTATGAAAAATAGAGGCCCATATTCTTTCTCCGTTATTTGAAATATCCACAAAACCAAAGCAATAAAGTATTAATGCACCTATCAAAATCACAACAGTGGCGGTCAAGGCAATCCCTCTAAAAGTCCTTCCTACGCCCCCTACACCAAATTCATCTAGAGTCTTACCTCGATCAAGGCGGCACCTCAATTCAGTTCCACTGACAACAAATCCTTGGAGGAAAGTTGTAATTGCCATAAGTCCTAAGCCACCGACAAGCAGCATGGTCGCTAATACAATCTGACCGACAATTGTTAAATCATCGCCTACATCAATTACAGTCAGCCCTGTAACAGTTACAGCAGATGTGGCGGTAAAGAAAGCTTCCCATAAACCAACTTTAGTAGTTGAACAAATAGGTAATGATAAAGCAAATGTACCGGTCAAAATCACCAAAAGGCCAGTGACAACTGTAAATTGCGGTACTGTTAGTCTTCGATAACGATCTGGTCGAAGCTTAAATGAGTTAGAAGAAGGCACAGAGTTATACACCAATCAAGAATTTACAAAACAAAAGCATTATCAAAATAAATTCATAGTTGCATAATTTCTGTTCATTTTGTCTACATTCCTCCAAACTGCCAAATAATTAACCCTGGGATCATGAAAGTCATAAGAATAGTTAAACCAGCCCCATATCTTGTAACATCAAAAAAGCGATATCTACCTGGACCAAAAACCATCAAATTAGTTTGGTAGCCCATTGGGGTCAGAAACGACTGACTTGCTCCAAATAAAACTGTAATCAAAAGCGCAGTTGGAGGTAGAGCCATCGAGGGAGCTAGTTCAACAGCAACTGGAGCTAAAAGAGCGACTGATGCTGCATTACTAATAAACTGGGTAAGAATTGTTGTAGCAAGAAAAATGATCAATAAAGCGGAATAAGTTGGCAATCCATCTAACCAATATTGAAGAGTTTTAGCCAAAGCGTCTGCTAGACCTGTAGTTTGCATAGCTACACTGAAACTTGACAGGGAACCAAGCAAAAGAATTACATCAAGTCGAATTGAACGTTGAACTTCGCCTGGCCGCAGACATCCTCCCAAAACCATTGCAATAACCGCAAATAGTACTGCTGCAACTAAAGGCAAAGGAGAGACGGTTGGGATTATCAACATCGCTATTGCTATAGCTATTGCGATGGGTTTACTTCTAATCGTTGGCAAATCATTCTCCAACTGATCAAGAACCAATAAATCATTACTAGCTTGCAAACCTCTAATTGAATCAATTGGGGCTTTCAGTAACAAAACATCTCCTTCTCGCAAAACCGCCTGGCCAAGTCGTTCCTGAACAGTTTGCTGACCTCTGCGCAAAGCAAGTACGGTTGAATTATGCCTTTGACGAAAACGTAATTCCCGCAAACTTGCGCCAGCCAAAGTTGACCCAGCTGGCAAAAGAACCTCTACAGTTTTTTGGGCTTCATCATTTGTTGATAAATAGGATTTACGACTATCAAAAGAAGGCTGTTGAGCAAGTTGAATAGTATGTTCCTGCTGCAACCTCAATAAGTCTGCACGTGTTACTCGTAGCAGCAATCTATCTCCAGGCTCAATCTTTCGATCCGCAAGAGGAGGCAGAAATCTTTCTTTACCTCGATGTAACTCCAAAACATCTACATCGAAACGACGTTGCAATCTGCTGTTATGAAGAGACTGCCCTACTAATTCAGAGTCCGAGGGAATAGTGACTTCGGTGAAATAACCAACTCTCTCTATATTTCCCACTAGTTCATTTCTATCTCTCCCTCTGTCAGGCAAAAGATTTTGAGGTGCTAATACTAAATAAGCAGTACCTAAAAGCCAAATAGGCAATCCAATCATCGTGAAACTAAATAGCTCTAAAGATCCATATCCAAGTTGCTCACTAATATCACTGACAAGCAAGTTCACTGAACTCCCCAAAAGAGTCAAAGTTCCACCAAGAACAGTCGCAAAAGACAAAGGGAGAAGAACTCGTGATGGAGACAGTCGTCTTTTAATGCACCAAGCTTCTATGACAGGGAGCAAAGAGGCGACTACTGGAGTATTAGGAACTACACCAGAAATAGGACCAACTACAAACCCTAATAATGCAATTAAGCGTCTAGGAGTTCTAATACGTTCTGAAGCTATTAATTCACGCAAACGATCTAATGCTCCGCTCCTAAACAACCCAGCAGATACTGCAAATAATCCCATTAAAGTTATTAAGGCAGGGCTACCAAAACCTGCTAAAGCCTTTTGAGGTGTCAAAACTCCTGTTCCAATAAGCAAAGCGACGCTGAGAAGTCCAGTCAGTTCCGGTGCCAAAATGCCACTAATAAAAAGCAATATGGCCAGTAACAAAACAGCCAGGGTAATGAGCGCCTGTAGGTTGTGCAGAACAGCACCTAGCTCACCCATACTTTCTTCGCCTTATGGAATATTCCTGATTCTGCACCCTTAAGTACTACATGGCGATTTTAATTTGATATGCATCTGACATATAAAACAATTAATGCAATAAAACTCCTAGGCTTTACTGAACTTTTTTTGATAATGAGTTGCCAAGTATCATCCCTCCTGCAGCTTTTAAACTCAGAAACAGATCAGGCAACCTGTTGCCATAAATCATTCGCCTGATTTTATAAGCTAAAGGACCTGGCATTGTTAAGCCCAAGGCTGTTATGGAGGCGCTACCTATTCACAAACCAATCATTTCTCCTAAATCTATATATTTGAAAGGCTTAGGACTATGACCTGATCTCAGTGCCATAAGAATTCCTACAGCTGCTTTCCCTTGTGGCATAGCAACTTGAGCTGAAGGTTTTAATTGATCATCCATATTGCATGCAATATCGCCCAAAGCAAAAATATCTCTTTCACCTTGAACTTGAAAATATTCATCTACCTCCAATTTTTCTTTACGAAGAGATGTTTCAGGAAAGAATTTAGGAATTACTGACTTTCTACCAGTCATCCAGCTCACTACTGTATAAGACAAAGAAATATTGAACTTTTGTTTATCCACAACGTGTTCCATCTCAACAGTTTCGGAGCCTATAGATCTAACAAAGGTATAAAGAAACGGGAGCCATGGGCCCTAAGCCTGAGATGATTGAAAAACCCTAAGCAAATTTTATGAAAGGTTAACCCTTAAAAAGAGAGCAATGACAAACGTATCCCACATCAACAATGAAAAAGCAAAACCATCTGAACAATATCTAATGCTCGAAAATGAACTACAAACAAGTCGATTGCATTTAAATCAATTAAATGCAGAACAAAGGCTCGAATGGGCCTATGAGCAATTTGGAAGCAATTTTGTTGCAACAACAAGTTTTGGGATTCAATCCTGTGTGTTACTTCATATGATCAAAGTTATAGGAAGTAATGGTAATATTCCAGTAATTTGGGTAGATACGGGCTATCTACCCTCAGAAACATACTCCTATGCAGAAACTATATCTGAACTTCTCAACCTCAACTTAAAAATCGTTCAAAGCCCAGTTTCCCCTGCAAGAATGGAAGCAATTCATGGTCGATTATGGGAAACAAAATCCTCTAAGGATCTCGAAAAATATCATTTAATTAGAAAAGTGATGCCTCTAGACCAAGCGCTGGAAGATCTTAATGCTCATTGCTGGGCTAGTGGAGTGCGTGGAAATCAAACTGATCACAGAAAATCAATGCATGTAATTGATGCTATTAGAGGCAAGCTTTCATTGAGGCCTTTATTAAATTGGAATCAAAAAGATGTCTTTTACTATATGGAAGAAAATAAGCTGCCACAGCATCCACTTTTTGAGAAAGGGTATTCAACTGTGGGTGATTGGCACTCCAGTGGACCTGATATTGGCGAAACAAAAGGAAGAGATACAAGATTTAGTGGTCTAAAGCAAGAATGCGGAATCCATATGCCAGGACCTGGACTTGATGGAGATGGTATCTAATTTGAACCCTACAAGTTGCTGTCTTGTGATTGGGAATACTCGTTGGCATTGGGCTTTTCGCAAGTCAAATTCTTGGCATTTCTTAAATACTTTTCCGGATCCACAAACACTTCAATCTAAAGCAATTAAACTCATAGCATGGACATCTGTTGGAAAAGTTCCAGAGATCAACCAAATCAAAGCAGCAAGAAAAATCAATCTTTTAGATATACCATTGTTAAACTTACCTCCATGGATTGGAATTGATAGGGCATTAGGTGCTTGGGCCGCATTTAAACAAGAGAGGGATTTAGGTAAAACATCAAAAGGACTATTAATAGCTGATGCAGGAACAGTTCTTAGCCTTACAAAGATTAAAGCAAATGGTCAATTTGCGGGTGGGCAACTTATGGCTGGTTGGAGACTACAACAAAAAGCGATGTCACAATGGACAGAAAATCTCATCGATCCAGGTCCCGTAAGTTTAATCAAAGAAAAATTTCCATTCTCAACTCAAGATGCCATGCAACGAGGAATTCTTGAATCATTAACTGGCACAATCATAGAAGCACAAAAAGCTAGTCAATACACATTATGGCTTTGTGGAGGAGATGCAGAAGTATTATCTCATGAATTAAAATACCGAAGATTTAAAGTTAATCTCCAACCAAATTTAATGATGGAGGGGATGATTAATATAATAGATCATCTTGAAACTAGCCAATTGCAAGATCCTTCAGAATTTGATCGGCCATAGATGCAGCCTTAACCTTAAGGTAAATATATTCTATTTTACCTTCCTTATCTATTACAAAAGTATGCCTCATCATCCCCATATACTCTCTTCCCATAAACTTTTTCAAACCATAGCTTTCATAAGAACTTGCGACAGCACAAGGCTCTGGGTCAGACAGCAATGTGAAAGGTAAACTATGCTTTTGTATAAATTTAATATGAGACTTAGAAGCATCCTTGCTAATACCAAGAACTTTGATCCCATTATCTTCAAATTGTTGCCAACGATCTCTAAAATTGCAAGCTTCCTTAGTGCATCCAGGGGTGTCATCCTTAGGGTAAAAATAAATAACCACCTTCCTTCCCTTAAATGATGAGAGCGTTACCAACTCCTGATTCTGATCTTCGAGTGTAAAATCAGGTGCAAAATCACCAATTTGCAAAGCCATTACTTTCAAATGTCTTAAGGTCTTCAAGCGTAACCAACTTGTGGCTATTTTCACTAACTAGAGGTTTAAAAGAAATTAATCGAGAAGAACAATCATGGGCAAACCAATTACCTACAAGAAGATCAAAGCAATTTATATATTCTAGAAGTTCTGTGCGACATGCATTGTCTCACCTCTGGTCGATACCTCCTTTAGAAATTCCTTTGTATGCTCCACCTGGATCAGCTCCTCAATTAGCAAATGGATGGGGCTTTATAAGTTTAAGCCATTGCAAGGATGCTCTATTAATTGGCTGGTCAGATAAAAAAATAGGTGTTGATATTGAACCAAAGCAAAGATCTTTATCAGCAGAGAAGATATACAATCGTTACTTATCTAACGAAGAAAAAAAAACAATAAAACATACAAATGATGAATTATTTAAGATGGATGTACTTAAAAAATGGGTAACCAAAGAATCTGCTATTAAATGGCAAAGGGGTTCTTTAGCAAGAGATATTTTAGAATGGGATTATAATCAATTTAAACAATCAGCGACACATAGAAAATTAAAATTGAATGTAAAAATACATCAAATTGAATACCAACAATGGTATATAGCTATAGCATCTAATTCTTTAAAAAACAATACTAATCCAATTCTTTGCACTGATCTCTAACATAAAAACCTATATGCAATGAATGAAAATGTTTTCATGAGTATATTCTCGGTACTATATTAAAAAACAACGAATACAAATAGTTTACTTCCTTTTCCCCACTAGACAAAAATGAATGAGTTTCTGAGATAGTCTCTCCCCAAGAAAGGATTCTAATAGTTTGTGAAAATCAGTTGCCATTTTTTTATTACATTGCTTATCTAGAAAATTTTTATATAATGCTCCAGTAGCCATCCATCTATTAATTAGGCTTTTATCAACTAGCAAAGTCAGATCCTCCTCCCATGTTTGGAGTTCGACTGCCCATCCTAAACTAACAAGCAAATCAAATAGATCATTTTCTCGTCTTCTTGAATTCAACCAACTATTCTCCCTCTCAATAAGATTTTCTAGGAATGTAACATTAAAGCTCTTATTCTGAGAGTTCAAAATTAACTGATTAAGTGAATAAGCTGGTCCATAGTGTGGATACGTAATCAATAATCTTAAGCCACTATTCTCAATTGTCCTTTCAGTAATAATAGTCCAGAGATTAACCAAGTCACATTCTAGTAAATCCTTATTATGCAAACGACCACCAACCCATTCGAAATTGAAAGAAGGTGGTAATTGATTTATAGCTTGATAACTTTCTCCAATAATTGTAGGTCGAACAACAGAATCTAATGCCTCAACATGTGAAATTAATTCAGCTTGATCCTTTTGAGAACTAGCGAGGATAGTCACTCCCCCGTCAGGAACAGATCGCAATGGTAATAACGCCCAAAACAATGAACGTCCTCCTACCACTAAAACTCGATCATTACGTTTCCAACGAACTTCAGACCATAATCTTTCCAAAAGTTTTTGAAATCTTTCTCCCTCATTACTAAGATGTCTGCTTAGCCATCTCTCAATTGATAAGTCCAAAGAAGCAGTAGACATTAAACAATCTTCTTCTTCTGACTCAATAGCGATAGAAATCTGAGCAGCTCTTCTCTCTAAAAGCATCGCCCTTCTACTACCCTCCCAACCATGTGAAGATGGTTGCCAAAAAATTTCTCCCTCCAATTGTTTAGGCAAATACTGTTGCGCAACCCAATGCTGAGGAAAAGCATGTGGGTATTTATAATCCTTACCATCACCAGAAAATTTTCCATCTCTATGAGGATCTCGAAGATGTAATGGAACCTCTTGTTTTTGTATTCTTCGAATAGTATTTTGAGCATCAAGAAATCCAAGAACGCTATTACTCTTATCAGTCGCAGCTAAATATATTGCAGCCTCTGAAAGTAAATAAAGGCCTTCAGGTAAACCAATTCTATCAAAAGCAGATGCACAGGACTCTACAATCACTATAGCTAGTGGATCTGCAAGCCCCACATCCTCTGCCGCTGCAATCAACATCCTCCTGAAAATATACCTAGGATTTTCTCCTGCTTCAATCATCCTAGCCAACCAAAATAAGGCAGCATCAGGGTCTGAGCCACGTAATGATTTAATAAAAGCACTAATTGTGTCAAAATGTGCATCTCCTTGCTTGTCATATAGAATGGCTCTCTCTTGAATAGATTCTTCAGCTACAGATAGATCTATATTAATAGAACCTTGATCATCTTCTTTTGTACTTTCAACCGCTAGTTCAAGAGAATTTAATAAAACTCTTGCATCTCCATTTGATACATCAACAAGATGCCTGGCTGCGTCTTCTGATAAATTAATATTCTTTAAACCATAGCCTCTGTGATGATCTTGCAAAGCTCGATCTAGAAGAAGCCTCATTTCATTTGGTTCAAGCAATTGAAGCCGAAAAAGTCTAGATCGGCTCACAAGAGCTTTATTAACTTCAAAATATGGATTCTCAGTTGTAGCTCCAATAAATATCAGAGTTCCATTCTCAACCCAAGGCAAAAGTGCATCCTGCTGCAGTGTATTAAATCGATGAACTTCATCTATAAATAAAATAGTTCTCAACCCATGCAATCCCAAACGCTGCCTTGCATCATCTATCTCTTTGCGTAGCTCTTTAACACCAGCCAGAACAGCATTTAGAACACTAAAATGTGAACGAGTATGAGCAGCAATAATACGAGCCAATGTTGTCTTGCCTACTCCAGGAGGGCCATGGAGTAAAAGATTGCCGATACGGTCGGCTGCTATTGCACGACGCAATAATCGCCCCTCAGCGAGAATCGCTCCCTGTCCAACAAACTCATCAAAATTTCTTGGACGCAAACGTTCTGCTAGTGGTGCATTTTTCTGAAGAATATTATCTTCATTCAATCCAAAAAGATCTTGAGCCAAGGTAAATACTATTGGTACTTATGTAATTACAGTTGGAGCATTCATGCCAGTACGCTGAGATATCTCTGCTAAAGAATCAATAGATTGAATTAAGTCCTTGAGAGCAACTTGTGGGTCTTGGTGCAAATTACCAGTATTAGAAACATATCGCTCTAAATAAACTCTCAAAGTAGCACCTTTTGTTCCTGTACCAGATAATCTTAAAATAATACGACTTCCGTCACTCAATAAAATCCTAAGTCCTTGGCCTGGCGTAACCGAATTATCTACTGGATCAGTATAACTAAAATTATCAGCTACAGTAATGAAAGATTTACAGAGAGACTTATTAATTAATGAGGGCAGCATAGATTCAACTCTAGTGTATATATTATGGGCAATTTCACTATCAATGGATTCATAATCATGTCTTGAGTAATAATTTCTACCATACTTATTCCAATGCTCAGAAAGAAGATCAGCGACACTACATCTCTTTTCAGAAAGTATTTGAAGCCAAAATAATACTGCCCATAGGCCGTCTTTCTCTCTGACATGGTGACTACCGGTACCAAAACTTTCTTCTCCACAAATTGTTATCTGAGATGAATCCAAAAGATTGCCAAAAAACTTCCATCCAGTAGGAGTTTCATAACAACTTATTCCTAAACCCTTAGCAACAAGATCAACTGCAGAACTCGTTGGCATTGAGCGAGCTACTCCTGCTAAACCTGATTTGTAGGCTGGTACTAAATGTGAATTTGCCGTTAAAATAGCAAGACTATCGCTAGGATTAACAAAACAACCCTTACCTAAAATCATATTACGATCACCATCACCATCACACGCTGCTCCAAAACAATAAGAGCTTCCCTTCAAAAGCAATTCAGCTAATTGAGACGCATAAGTTAAATTTGGATCAGGATGACATCCCCCAAAATCCTCTAAAGGTATTCCATTCCGAACTGTTCCTAAGGGAGCCCCTAGCAAGTCTTCAAACAAACGCTTAGCGTATGGACCTGTGACTGCATTAAGAGCATCAAATGCTATAGGAAAGTCTTGCTTTAGTAAGAGGCTAATTTTATCTAAGTCAAAAATATCATGCATTAATTCAATATAATCTTCTACACCATCTATTACATTTACAAGCATTTGAGAAATATTAAAAGAACCAGGTTGATTAATGTTGATATTTTGAGCTTTTAAGATCCTATATTTAGAAAGATCTAATGTCTTAGAATAAATTTCATCTGTCAAAGATTCGGGTGCTGGGCCTCCATTAGAAGAATTTAATTTGACACCAAAATCCCCCTCTAAACCGCCTGAATTATGACTTGCAGATAAAATAATTCCCCCAACTGCATCATGAATACGAATTAAATGTGATGCAGCTGGCGTAGATAGGATGCCGTCAACTGTCGTAATAACTTTCGAGAAGCCATGGGCTGCGGCCATTCGCAAAATTACATCAATAGCTTTTCTATTCCCATAACGACCATCTCCACCAAGTACTAGAGTCCCATTGTGAACACCTGGCAAAGTCTGAAAAATTGCTTCTATAAAACTTTCAAGATAATGAGGAGTCTGAAATTGCTGAGTACTTTTTCGTAAACCAGATGTTCCAGGTTTTTGATCAGTAAATGGTGTAGGAATATTTACAAATATCTTTTCAAGATTATCTTTGGAAAAAGAGTTTGACATTAGCAAAAATGCAAGAATTTATAAAGGTGAGAAAGTCTTAAAGAGTTTAGATAATAAAAGTTCTAATGGGGCATTTCAGAAGTAAGAAGCATAGAAATAAACCATAGTGTGCTTAAAGTTAAAGCAACAATTACACCAGCCTCAATACCAAAACGAACAATTGCAATAGGAACAACTAAGGGAAAGAGGATTGCACCCATCAAAGGAGTTGCAGCAACAAACCAACGAAACATCCTCAACTCCTAAAAGCAAATTAAAACCATTCAGGTTGCTGCTGGTCTTTAGGATTCGTATTATCTTCAGGGGTTACACGCTCAAATCTCATAGTCATATTACGTGTTTGTTCTCCATTAGAAATTGATGCTTTGATCGGATATTCCTGAACTCCATCACGGAAAGGCACTTGGATTCTAAAGGTCCCATCATTAGACAAAGGAACTTCTTCGTCTCCAATTGTTAATGTTGCGTAAGGATCTGTAGAACCATAAACAATCAATTCAGCATCAGCAGCAAGCCAAAAAGAACGATCTCTGGGAGGCACTCCTCCAACTCCAGAGTCAGTTAATCCACTAGCCCATAAACCAGAACCAGAATCATTATTCAAAGAATTAACAGAAGTAATTGAATCATTTTCATGAAATTCTTCAGAACCTACTCTTGTTTTTCTGAAATGTGTTGTTGCTGTTTGATATAAACGCTCATGTAATTCTCCATTCTCAATGGACTCAGAAACAAACGAATCAAATGAGTCAATATTTACAGGATTCGCATCAAGACTAAAAGGTACAAACTGATCTAAAACCTGCTCACTAGGCTGCATCGAGGGAACACGAGCTGAAGAAGAAAAGGACAATGATATCCATTTTAATCCTGTGCGATATCCAAGCTCAACACGATAATCCCTATCACTCATTGGAATAGGTAAATACCATTCTGTACTATGACTATCAACTGTGATTTCTCTTAGAGTTCCCTTGTTAGGAGAATCATTCTCTGCGTTAGTTACATCCAACAAACGTAAGCACAAACGATTAGCTCTTTGCGATAAAGCTCGCTTTCTATCAACTTCAGAAATTTCCCAAAAAACATATGCCCACTGAGGATCTCTTGGAAGAAAAACTACTCTAGTTTGATTTTTCTTTTCAGAATCATTTGAAGGCTCTACATCATTCTCAGATGATTGCCAAAATTGTTTCTGCGGATTCTGTCTTAAGTCCTTACGATCTTGATATGAACAAATCTCTTTAACAAGGGTCTCCTTACTCTTACGACTATATAAAGGTACTCCTAATTCACTTGCTTTTATACGAAGCTGACGCAACGTGAGACTTGCCAGAGATTCTTGGGCTGGGGTCGTCACGTCTGAAAATCTCCGTTTTTGTTTGGGATCGGCATGGGTATTCCTAATCGATTACGATGATTGAAAAAAGGTGTGGTCAGCATCCTCTGACTCCCAGAACAAGAATAAAGCTGCCTAGATTCGCCCGAATAGCTTGCTGCTAAAGGCTCTTGAGCATTGAACTAGCGTAGGCAACTTGCAAATAATTTATGGATAGATTCATCAAGGAGATACATAAATCACAAACCGGACTTGGCATCTCTGCTTCAAAATTCCTTATTTTGTTGAGTTGTGAGCCCAAGAGCAAACATCTTGCCATAAGGATTCAGATCAACCTCCCTACTCCTTTCGTCTATATATAATTAGATGTTCTATCGTCAGTTCAAGTGGAGGAACTTCCAAAAAAGACGCAATTGTCTCTAACTGTTGAGCCGCTGCAGAAAATTGTTCTAACAAAATAGAAATAAAAGCCTGATCTTCAGACAAAGTAGGTTGGTTCAAACACCATGAGAGACGTGCCTCTTCTTTAGGTAAATCAAGAGAATTTATATTGTCCTGATTCATTTCTTTAAAACAGAATAAGCAATGCGCAAGCAACCTCAAATGATGCCTTTCTAAACTACTAAAGTTTGTACTCTCAATCTTTTGAAGATCCTCAAAGCTAAGAGGACTTATATTATTTGTAATTGGATCAGCCATTCTTATTTTTTGGAATTATCTGGAATCCACAAATATTGCCTACTTCAAGTCTCCATTCAAGTCGCCTAACAGTACAGTCTGGTAAAGTTCTGCGAATCAATTCAAGCTCTTGATCACAAACAAGAGGAAACTTTTCGGCTATTTTCTTAATAGAGCAATGTGACTCTCTAAGCTCCCAGCCTATGCCATCGATCGAATCTATTAATTCAGCATAATAGCCTTCTTCATTACGCAAATCAACCAATTTCTCAAGTCTTAAGCGTATTTGACCAGTACCAATATGAGCAAGATAATAACTAACTTTTTTCATTAATTGGTGATTAAAAATGTCAAGGGTTAATTCCATACTTAAATTTCTTTCTATAGAACTCATCAGTTCCAATGCATATGTTTCACTTGCATTATTAAAAAGATTGTGCCCTTTAGTTGTCAGCTTCCAAACGTTGGAAGGTCGGCCAGGTCCATCACAGATAGCAGTTGCCTCAACTAAACCATCTACTTCCATCCTACGCAGTTGACGCCTCATAGCCTGTACCGAGATAGACATTGACAATGCCAATGAAGATGCATCACTCTCCCCAAGCCTAAGCAACTCGGTCAATGTTGCCTCTCGGGTATTAAGTTCATTGAGTTCGCCCATGAAAATGCTGAACTAACAAACAAGCAGGTAGTGATTAATGACTTTACCTATAAGAGAGTTATATAGCAGAAATCCTAAGTTAGACAAAAATTCTTAGGAACTGTAGTTGATTGAGCCAAAGGAATCAGCTAACTCTTCTAAGAATCATTAATAGAATTCAAGCAATTCATAGAGGACATATCAAGAAATGGAAACGGAAACTTAAATTGCAAATTCACATGATCTATCACTCTGTAGCATAAAGTTGGCATACGAAACCTTCAGGTTTCGTATTAGCATGCAGCTCAGGAGCCAGGAGCGCTGAATGATGAGATTCAACTGCACTCATCAACGAGGCGCAACCCCATCTCACAAGGCGTAAGCAACTCTAAAGCTGAACTATCAGCAATTTTATTACTAAGGCGATTCCTTTTTTAACTGATTTTGATCATGAATAAAAAAAATCCAGTTGCAGATATTGTTTCTAAGCCATATAAATATGGGTTCATAACAGATATAGAAACAGAAAAAATCTCAAAAGGGCTCAACGAAGATGTTGTAAAATTAATATCAAAAAAGAAAAATGAACCGGATTTTCTGCTCGAATTCAGATTAAAGGCATATAAGCAATGGTTAAAAATGAAAGAACCGGATTGGGCTGATCTTGGTTATCCAAAACTAAACTATCAAGACATAATTTACTATGCTGCCCCCAAGAAAACTGACAAAAAAGCAAGCCTCGATGAAGTAGATCCAAAATTATTAGAGACTTTTGATAAACTTGGAATTCCATTAAATGAACAGAAAAGATTGTCGAATGTAGCGGTTGATGCTGTTTTTGATAGTGTATCAATTGCAACCACATATAAAGAGAAACTTGCTGAAGATGGTGTGGTTTTTTGTTCCATAAGTGAAGCAGTTGAAGAATATCCAGAACTTATAAAAACCTATTTAGGCAGTGTTGTTCCAAGTAATGATAATTTCTTCTCAGCCTTAAATTCTGCTGTATTTAGTGATGGATCATTTGTCTTTATTCCTAAAGGTGTCAACTGTCCAATGGAGTTATCCTCATATTTCAGAATCAATTCTGGTGATACTGGGCAATTTGAACGAACATTAATAATCGCGGAAGAAGGTTCATCCGTTAGTTACCTTGAAGGATGCACTGCTCCTATGTTTGATACTAATACACTTCACGCTGCAGTAGTAGAGCTTATAGCTCTAGATGATGCTTCGATCAAATACTCAACTGTTCAAAATTGGTACGCAGGAAATGAAGAAGGGGTAGGTGGAATTTATAACTTCGTGACTAAAAGGGGAAATTGCAAAGGTAAAAGAAGTAAAATTAGTTGGTCTCAAGTAGAAACAGGTTCATCAATAACCTGGAAATACCCAAGTTGTGTTTTACAGGGTGAACAATCAATTGGTGAATTTTATTCAGTAGCATTAACAAACAATCTTCAGAAAGCAGACACTGGAACCAAAATGATACATGTTGGTCCACATACTAAATCAACTATCGTAAGCAAAGGGATTAGTGCTGGAAAATCTAGGAACAGCTATAGGGGACTAGTGCAAATTGGAAGTAAAGCAAAAGGGGCAAGAAATTACAGCCAATGTGATTCAATGCTCATTGGCGATAACGCTTCTGCAAATACGTATCCTTATATTCGATCTCAACATCCTGATTCAAATATCGAACACGAAGCAAGCACATGCCGCATTTCTGAAGATCAATTATTTTATCTACAAAGTAGAGGCATAGGCTTTGAAGAGGCAGTATCAATGATGGTAAGTGGTTTCTGTAGAGACGTTTTCAACCAACTTCCCATGGAATTTGCATCAGAAGCAGATAAACTTCTTGCTTTAAAGCTTGAAGGTTCTGTAGGCTAATTGAATGCGAGTCTAGCTCATCTTCATCTCTAAAAACCGTGAAACTTAATTGCAACTGACGTGATCTGCCAAGAACCAAAGCCAATTCTAGAAATCTCTAACCTTCATGCTGAAGTAGAAGGTCAGCCTATCTTAAAAGGTGTTAATTTAAATATTAATGCTGGCGAAATCCATGCAATTATGGGTAGAAATGGCAGTGGAAAAAGTACGCTTTCAAAGGTAATTGCTGGTCATCCAGCATATTTGATTTCCTCTGGTTCAATTAAATTTAAAGGTATAAATCTTCTGGAGTTAGAGCCCGAAGATAGGGCTCGATTAGGAGTATTTCTTGGTTTTCAGTACCCTGTAGAGATCCCCGGTGTCAATAATCTAGAATTTCTTCGTGTCGCAACTAATTCGCGTCGAAAAGAATTAGGAAAAAATGAACTAGACACCTTTGAATTTGAAGAGTTGATAGATGAACATTTAAAGATAGTTCAAATGGATCCAGCTTTCTTAGCAAGAAGTGTAAACGAAGGTTTCTCAGGAGGAGAAAAAAAGCGAAATGAAATTCTCCAGATGTCACTTATGGAACCATTAATATCCATTCTTGACGAAACGGACTCTGGCTTAGATATAGATGCACTCAGGATAATTTCTTCAGGTATTAATCAATTAATAACTAAAGATAATTGTATTATTCTAATTACACACTATCAACGCTTATTAAACGAAATCAAACCAAATTATGTACATGTGATGAGCTCAGGGAGAATAATTAAAACTGGCTCAAGTCAGCTTGCTCTTGAATTAGAAAATAAAGGATATGACTGGATTGACCACGAACCATTTAGCAAAGAGGATAAGTAATTGTGAAGCAGCCTAAAGAATGGATAAATTCGCTGCCAAAGCCCAAGGGTACTCTTTTAGATATCCAGAAGAGAGGACGAGAGTTATTCCTTAAACAAGATATTCCAACTCATTCTATTGAAGAATGGAGACTAACAAAATTAGAACGATTATTTCAAATCCTTGATCTTCCATTATCTATAAAATCTGAAGATGAGATTCATCCAAGTAGCAATAGCTCATTTTCTGAACAGGAAGATAAAATTAGTATTTCTCTCGAATCCAATCAGGATCCTCTCAATTCAATCATTCTTCCAGAAGGAATAGAAAAAATAGAAGGAGAAAAGCTGAAAAAAGTTCTTAATGATAATTATAAAAAACATACTCCAGGAAACTGGCCCTTATCAATAAACTATTCATCAACAAATAAAATCATAGGTCTCAAAATCAATAAAAAGAATACTAAAGAACTCGAAATTATAATGAATGCACAGTCAAATAGCCTAAATTCTTATAGGATAATTATCCTTCTTGAAGAAAATGCAAGTCTTAATTTATTACAAAAGGATTTTGGATCTAAAAACTCTGCAATTAGTACTCTAGTGGAACTGCACCTCAAGAAACAAGCTAAGTTAAATCATAGATGGATAGGACAAGGAAGTCTTGATTCCAATTTATTAGCAAATTGCTTAGTAGAGCAAAGTATAGGCAGTATTTATTCACTTACATCTGTTCACAATGGATGGTCATTTGCAAGAGTTGAACCAATTATCACACAATTAGATGGGCAGGCTAATACAATAATAAAGAGCCTGCAGATATGCACAAAAGAAGAACAAATAGAAACACATTCACATGTAAAATTTAATGGTCCTGAAGGTAATTTAGACCAACTTCATAAAGCAATAGCAACAGACAAATCTCATTCTATATTTAATGGGAAGATTAATGTAGAGAAAATTGCACAAAAAACTAATGCATCCCAATTAAGTAGAAATCTACTACTTTCAAAGACAGCAAGAATCGATACCAAACCAGAATTAGAAATTATTGCAGATGACGTAAAATGTGCTCATGGTGCAACTATTAGTCAATTACAAGAAGAAGAATTATTTTATTTACAAAGTAGAGGGATCAAGATCAGGGAAGCTACAGCCCTTCTATTGAAAGCTTACTGTCAAGAAATAATCAATAAAATTTCAATAAATTCAATTGCAGATCTACCAATCAATAATCTACTTGAAAGTTTAAATCAATGAACAATTTAAACAAGACTATTGCAGAAAAAGTCAGAGGAGATTTTCCTATTTTTTCACATAAAATATCTAATGAGAAGAAATTAATTTATTTAGATCATGCCGCTACAAGTCAAAAACCCAAGCAAGTAATAAATGCTCTACAAGATTATTACTATAATTTCAATGCAAATGTTCATCGAGGTGCACATCAGTTAAGTGTTAAAGCTACAGAGGCCTTCGAAGAAGCAAGAAATACAACTGCAAAATTTATAAAGGCAAAATCAAGCAAAGAAATAGTTTTTACAAGAAATGCAACCGAGGCTATTAACCTTATTGCTCGTACTTGGGGTGATCAATTCTTAAAAAAAGAAGATGAAATTCTCTTAACTGTTATGGAGCATCACAGCAACTTGGTTCCATGGCAACAACTTGCTGAAAGAACTGGGTGCAAAATTCAATATATTGGTATTACTCCTAATGGCGAATTAGATCTTCATGATCTTAGTCTAAAACTAAATTCTCACACAAAACTTGTAAGTTTAGTGCATATAAGTAACACTCTAGGTTGTTGTAACCCAATTGAAGAAATAGCTGATTTAGCTCATAAATTTGGTGCACTAGTTTGTATTGATGCTTGCCAAAGTCTGGCTCACAAATCTATAGATGTCGCAAGTCTAGGCATAGACTTCTTAGCAGGTTCCTCTCATAAGATTTGTGGGCCAACAGGAGTTGGCTTTTTGTGGAGTCGAATCGAGATCCTTGAAAATATGCAACCTTTTCTAGGTGGTGGCGAGATGATTGAAGAAGTTTTTCTTGACAAAAGCAGCTGGGCAGAATTACCGCACAAGTTTGAAGCTGGAACACCTGCAATTGCAGAAGCAATAGGCATGGCAACTGCAATTAATTACCTAGAATCAATAGGATTAAATGAAATAAGTATATGGGAACAAGAATTAATAGAACATTTAGATGAAGGTTTAAGAAGAATAAATGGCTTGCAGGTACTAGGTCCTAACGCACAAGAACAACCTAACAAGGGAGCTTTATCGACATTCAATGTGACAGATCTGCATTCAAATGATATCTCTGAACTGTTAGATACAAATGGTATATGTATAAGAAGTGGTCACCATTGCTGTCAACCTCTCCACCGCCATTACTCATTAAAATCAACAGCCAGAGCAAGCCTTAGTTTTACAACTACTCATGAAGAAATTAACAGTTTCCTTGATGAACTGAATTCTGCGATTTCTTTTCTAAGAGAACATAATTAAAAGCCTAAATGCTGTCGAAAAAACTTTTCAGTTTTCTTTAGAACTTGAACTTTTATTTTACTATCTTTAAAACCATGCCCTTCATTGGGAAATGTATAAAGCTCAACTGGAATATCATGCCTTTTCAAGACCGAAGCCATCATTTTAGTTTGATTAGGAAGAACAACTTTATCCTTTAAACCTTGAAAGAAAATAACTGGAGAAGAGATATGTTCTACCTTATTTAAAGGCGAACGTTGTTCGTATATCAATCTATTTCCAGGGAGTAGACCGACTAGATAGTCAAGATATCCTGACTCAAAACGATGTGTATCTTCAGTCATAGCGTTTAAGTCACATACAGGATAGCGACAAGCTCCAACACGAAAAAGTTTCGAATCACATAAGCATTTTAAAGCTGTAAAACCTCCTGCACTACCTCCTTCAACTGCAATTAATTCTCGACTGGCCTTACCTTGTTTCACTAATTCCTCTGCTACTGCAACACAATCAAAAACATCTACTTTTCCCCAATTAAATTTTAATCTATCCCTATAAGCCTTTCCAAAACCTGTAGACCCACCGTAATTAACATCAACTACACTCCAACCTCTGGATGTCCAAAACTGAATAGATAGATTCAAACCTCTAGAGTTCATAGAGGTAGGCCCACTATGGCATCTAACAAGTAATGGTTTGGCTCTATCTAATGGTTGAGTGGCTAGATAATACCAAGCATGTGTCCATTCCCCATTCCAACCTTTAAACCAAAAAGATTCACCAATACTGACATCAGAATCATTAATCATCTTGTCTTGCGGTGTTGCATATTGCCAAGTAAAATTATTTAATTCAATCTCTAGAATCCCTGGGGTGTTTAAAGAATTACTTGCAATTGCCACTGCACGGTCTGAAGATGAATTAATTCCCGACAAATCATCAAAAGGTTGATTTATTTCAGTCACACATCCATCTAAATGCAACAGACTTAAGCGCCATAATCCTTTATCACAAGTAGCTGAAAGCACTTGATTACCTGCAACACTTGCGGTGGACATTCCATAAATCCACTGAGGTACACCACACTCTGCTTCCATAGGCCATTTTCGCTGCCATGAGGATGGCATCTGACCAACAGTTTTTAGATCTGACAAGATCAGATTCCACCAACCGTTGCTATCTTCTGCAACCACTATCTGTCCAGAAGGCAGCCAAAGAGGATTAAATACAGAAATTCCTATTTTATGGTCAAAACCATTCCCAGCTATTAAAGACTTTTCTTTAATAGCTCCTGATTGATCAAGCAAAGCCCACCAAAGTTGACTTGCATCCCAAGGCATGGCTGGCCGTTGCCATTCAATCCAAACCAATTGATCTCCATCTCGATTCAATGAGGCATAACCAATAAAATCAGCAGGAGAATGAAGCACGATAGGTGTTTGATTGGTTTCATCTATCGAATAAGTCACTAAGAAATCTTTATGATCTTTTTCCATGACACCTATCCAGCGTCTGCGCTTTAAATCAAGAAACCCATCAGCTAAACATTGCCCAGAAGCTAGGCATGATTTTGGCGATACTGACTTAACCCATTGAGCTTCCAGTTCCCTAGCTTGGTCATTCTGCTCAAAACTTTGAATCCATAGAGATGCATCAGAATCATCAATCCAAGAAATTATGATCTGACCCTTGTCAAGAGCCGCCGCAAATACACCTCCTCCATAACCATGCACACCACTTCTCAAATTGCTGGGAGCAGGAGTCAATTCTTGGCCAGGGAAAGAAGTACAACCCCAAGGACGAATTAATAATGTTGATCGTCCTCCTTCACTTGGTCTTTGTTCGACCCATAAGACCCAATTGCCAAGGATCCTAGGTTCCTTAAAGCTTGGCAACTCTCCTGTAGCAACTTCCGCTGAAACGGCATTCAAACCCATGAGATTCGATTCAATTACACATGCTTGAAGTTCCAAAGTAGTCAAAATTGAACTGTTCTTCTATTTCGCTAAAATCAAACACTAAATCTGAGATTTGCCTTGAACAAAAGCTTTGCTCAACTTGCTCGTCATGCAGAACAAAACAAGGCCTCAATAGCCGTTCCCAAAGATCCTTTGGAAACCCCTCCATTGGAAATTCACACTCTGGGCAATGAGGTTTTAAGACAAACAGCTCGTCGAGTAACGAAAGTCGATAACTCAATAAGGGAATTAATCAAAGACATGCTCCGAAGCATGTATTCGGCCAAAGGTATAGGATTGGCTGCTCCTCAGGTTGGTGTTAATAAGCAAGTCTTAGTAATAGACCTCGATATAGAAAATCCAACCACACCTCCTTTAGTTCTGATCAATCCAGAAATAACCGGTTCTAGTGCAAGTTTAGAAACCTATGAAGAAGGTTGTCTAAGCATTCCTGGTGTATATCTAGATGTAATCCGACCTAGCTCAATCAAAATAAGTTTCAGAGATGAAATGGGTCGACCCAAAAAAATGAATGCTGATGGCCTGACATCCAGATGCATCCAACATGAAATGGACCATCTCAATGGAGTTTTATTTGTAGATCGAGTCACTTCCCAAGAAGACCTAAATAGAGAATTAATCGAACATGGTTTTCATAAGGAAGATGTCCAGTCAATTCATTGAGTTACGAAGTGACAATTTAATCAAAAAGCTTGCAATGACTGATATCCAGGAGAGGCAGACAATGGCTCAACACTAGAATTTGAAGATTTTCTAGCCTGAGAGAAGGTCCTCTTGCTAAATTGATTGACTTATAAAATTGATTTATTGATGACTCAAGTAACAGTTGGAGAAAATGAGGGCATAGAATCAGCTCTGAGACGCTTTAAACGTCAAGTTTCTAAGGCAGGAATTTTTGCAGATCTAAAACGCCTGCGTCATCATGAAACACCAATCGAGAAATACAAGCGCAAAGCTCAACAAAGAAGACGAAGAAGATAAAACTAACTCTTCAATAAATAAGCGTTCAAGATAGTCCCAAAATAAATTATATGTTGAAGAAAATGTTAAGGCCTTCTTCTTTTAAAGAGTGAAATTACTCGTTGCAGGAAATCCATATATTGACAGACTAAAGAAAGATATAAAGGAGTTCAACTTGTCTAAACCATTCCAAACTCTCAGATATTGGCTTGCAGAAGCACTTGAGTTTACTTTAGGTAATCCAAGTGAATCCAAGCATCTACCACCCCCAATAGGTCCACAACCTTATAGCGAAAAGCCCTCAAAAGGTCTCTACTATCACTAAGACAGAGAACTAACTTGAATTAAGTCAGGCAAAAATCATCCGAAGCCCTTTGAAATACTAGATACTCCTATTTAAATTAAATAGGAGTATCTAAAATATGTCTGAACCAATTAATTTTTTCTAATGACTCAGGAAACAATTTTTGAGCGTATTCTTTCTGGTGAAATTCCATGTTCTGAAGTACATCAAGATGAGTTATGCCTAGCATTTCGAGATATAGAGCCTCAAGCTCCAATTCATATTCTAATCATTCCAAAGAAACCTATAAAAAGTCTTCGTGAAGCCCATGAAAACGATCAAAATCTGCTAGGTCATTTGTTACTTACAGCTGCCAAGATAGCAAAACAAGAAAATCTTAAAGATTGGAGAACTGTTATAAATACTGGCGAAAAAGCAGGACAAACAGTATTTCACCTGCACTTGCATCTAATTGGAGGTCGATCTCTATCCTGGCCACCAGGCTAAATTTGCTAGACATCAAACAACCACTAAATCAGCAAGAGAGGGCAATAGTGACTAGATTAATGGATGTAGACTTGCTTATTAATAGACAGGAGGGATCCTTAAGTCAATACATCTACGAAAGTGAATGACTATTATCAAACAAGGCTCCAATCAAAGTTCAAACAATCAGAAACCTCCAACTCCTTGGTTCTCAACTACTGAACTCCTAGAATATCTGGGCATATCTGAAAAAGAATTAATGCAGCACCTAAAGTCTTTAACGGAAGGAATCCATTACAAAGTTGAAAAAAAAGAGAACTCAGATATTCAAATTCTATGGCGAGTTGATTTAATCGACGATTTTCTATGCCTACCAATACCACCCCTAGAGAAAGAAGCCATGGAGAAAGCTATAAACAATCATATAACCTGCGCTTCATAGGTAACTCAAAAAAGAAATAAAAAATACATTAACAATATTAAACTTTAAGCCATATTAAATCAAATTTAGCCTCTTTCTTAATTAAAGATAGCCAAAATATTCGCGGGCAAACAATATGCTAATTAGATGGATCTATGTTCCATTATCAATATATTCTTCTTAATTTAGCTTAATAGACGCTTTAAGGAAATTCTAACTATCCGACTAAATTTTTATTAGCAATTAGGCAAAAAGAAAGTAAGTATAATAATTAATTCCTATATCTTCAGGCAATCAAATTACTATCACTGTCATTTGTTACATAAATATTAATTCTAATTCAATGGAACCCGGTTTTTTGGCTGAACCAAACCATCTTCTATTTGCTCAGTTGAAGAGCAATAATAGAAGAACTTATCCATAATATGAAACCTCTACAGGCATTCCGAAATCAACTAGGCAAGTTACAAAGGCTTGCCCAGCCGTATTTCCTCCCTATTGAAGAAACAAGTGCTTTTCAGTTCTTGTTGCTGATTTTTGCTCTCTTAGCCGTAGTAGTAGGGAGCACATTGCTATTGCTCACCTTTACTATCCTCATTAGCGGTAGCGTTATTCCAGAAATACAAAATCGTTTTTTACCTGGTGTACCTGAAAGAATTTATGGAATTTGGAACAGCCCAACTGGACTAATAGTCATCATTTTGATGATTATAGGCTTATCTTGCTTTTTATTTTTTAAACAAAAACTACGCAATGGTCGTTGGGTTCCATGGTTAATGCTTGGAGCAATCCTATTACTCATCCTTGTACTCAATGGAATTAATGTAGGCATTAGTTTTGTTGCTAGAAATGTTGAAAATGCACTGGTTGGATATGATCAATCTGGTTTCTGGAATGTTGTTAGCATATATGCATTCTGCCTCTTTCTTGCACTACCAATTCGAGCCATTCAAAGTTATTTAGTTCCAAGACTAGGGCTTCTCTGGCGTGAATGGTTAAGCAAAAGAATGCTAAAAAGATATATGAACAATAGAGCATATTATGTTCTCAATCCAAACAATGAAGATGTTGCAGAAATAGATAACCCTGACCAAAGAATCTCCCAAGACACTGCAAGCTTTACTAATACAAGCTTAAGCGTAACAGTTGAGATATTAGCCGCTTTACTAACATTCTTTAGCTTTATAATTGTACTCTGGACTATTAGTGCAAAACTAGCTATCTGGTTATTATTTTACTCTGTCTTAGGAACTGGTTTAATTATCTTTGCTAGTAGACGTTTAGTTGCTTTAAATAATACACAACTTAAGCTAGAAGCTGATTTTAGATATGGACTTGTTCATATACGAGACAATGCAGAGTCAATTGCATTTTATAGAGGCGAAGAACAAGAATCTAAAGAAGCAGAAAGAAGACTTGGGGGTGCAATTAAAAACTACAACAAATTAATCATTTGGGAAGCTCTTATATATGTTATTCAAAAATCCTACGATTACTTTTCTCGTTTCTTACCTTGGCTAGTGATAGCACCAATTTATTTTGCCAAAGAAGTAGATTTTGGAGTCTTTGGTCAAGCTTTTATAGCTTTTAGTCAGGTCTTAGGTTCTGTTAGTTACATAGTAAATAACATTGATCGACTTGCGGCTTTTTCCGCATCTATAAGTCGTCTAGAAGGTTTTCAAGGCAAAGTCGAAGAGCTTGAAAGATTAACAGAGCTACCAACTAATTCGATAAAAGAAAATGAATCTTCAATCATTCTAAAAAAGGTTGATCTCATTCTTCCTCAGACTGAGAGATGTCTAATTAAAGATCTCAATCTAGAAGTAGGGCGAGGTCAAAAAGTGCTTGTCGTAGGGCCTAGTGGTTGTGGCAAAACATCATTTTTACGTATGGTCAGCGGCTTATGGGAGCCTGCATCTGGAATAATTGAAAGACCAAACTTTACTGATCTATTATTTATTCCTCAAAAGCCATACATGTTACTAGGAAGCCTAAGAGAACAATTATGCTACCCACAAGATTCCATACGTTTTAGTAATCAACATCTCACAAGTGTTTTAGAAGAAGTAAAATTACCAGAATTGATCAAGCGTTATCCTGATTTTGATATTAAACAAGATTGGCCCCGATTACTTTCTTTAGGAGAACAACAAAGACTTGCCTTTGCTAGATTATTACTCAATTCTCCACGTTTTGTTGTTCTTGATGAAGCAACCAGTGCTCTTGATGTAAATACTGAAAAACACTTATATGAACTTCTAGAGCAACGAGAAATGGCATTTGTTAGTGTTGGCCATAGGCCGACACTAAAGGAATTTCACGATACAGTTCTAGAGCTAGATGGGAATGGAGGCTGGCAACTCACACCTGCCACTTCTTATAAATTCAATCTCAATTCTGCCTTCTAATGACTTCTTCAACCGAACCAGATCAAGCAAAGTCAAATGATCAAATACAAAATGAAAATTTGACAAGTGCGACGACCAATGAAAAGCCTGATTTCGGATGGAGTAGCTATGCAGAAAGAGTCAATGGCAGATTTGCAATGATCGGCTTTACATCATTACTCATAATAGAGCTCATAAGTAATGATTCTTTTATACACTGGGCAGGATTTCTAAATTAGAAATAACAATTCAAAGATAACCAGGTATTTTAACTAAATCAACCAAGGTTCTTCCCTCTCTAACAAACTCTACAGCTAAAAGACTTCCTAATCCATCCATACTTAGTTTTTGAGGAATTCCCTTAGAACTTAAATAAAGAGGCTGCAAACTTCCAGTCTTTTTGGTATAAACAAATAGTTTTATCTGATCACTTACCTCAGTAATAAATGCGATTTTGTTCCCATCAGCGCTAATACTTAAACTAATAGGTCGAAAATCAAAACGATTTATACCTGGCAAGGAGAGAGCTCTCCTTGTTTTCAAGTCTAATAATGCAATCTTCTCTCTACCATTATAGTTACTAAGCATACCAAGGAAATCAACACCTAAAGAAGGCTGATCAATACTGCCAAAGGATTTATACAAAAATGAATTTAATCCATAAAGTTGGCGAAAAGAAAGACTATAACAGCCATGTAAGAGAAAGGTGAATGATAGAATTACACATTTAAAATAGATAATTTGCTTCAAATTAATCACCAAAGATATACATGATTAGAGAGCTACCTATATAGTCCAAAAGATGAATCTGCTTCAAGTGTATTACTTAAATCATAAATATAAAGCTTATCCTCGTCACTGTAACGGGATTGAATAGCCAATTTACGAGCATGAGGAGATAAGCTAATCCGAATAGGTATTAAACCTTGAGGTATTGATAACTTATGCATCCTCCTCTTCATCCGATCCTCAAGAATTACCATTTTTCGTTTTCCCATATGACCAATAACTGCTAAATATCTACCATTCCAGCTTAAAGATGGAGAGCTGTGTGGTTGATACTTGGACAGATGCAATAAAGAAAGAATCTTTCCAGTCTTTAGATTCTTTAGCTGAACAGAAGGCTTCCCATTACGATTAACTATTAAAGCAATCTTCTTGCCATCTCCACTTAAAGCTGGATCTGCCTGGCTTTCGAGAAAACTAGTTCTTGGTATGGGTTTATTATTACTTGTACAACTAACAAGTAATATTGAACTAAAAATTAAAAAAAACAATCTAGATCTAATCAATAGAATGACAAATTTCAGTTGTCAAAACGAGAGCTATTATCTCTAGGCCTACTGTTACGTGTCCGAGGATCTGAAGACTCTTCGGCAGGACGTGGCGACTGATCGTTATAAGAGCTCCTAGATCCTGTTTCATTCGAAGGGCCACGCTTAGGACTCCGAGGTGAGGGGGAAAAAGCAGCATCTTCGACTTCGCTTCTGATAGGAGTACCTTGAGGGACTACTGATCTCCCTGAAGCTGAATAAGCGCCCGAAGAAGTTGAAGAGGGACTGGACTTGGACTGACTCGAGGTCCCTTGACGACTTCTAGAAGTTTGCTGAGAACTTAAAGGTCGAGAACCTCTACGTTGTTCTTGGCGCACATTACGTCTTTTTCCAAAAGCACTCTCTTTTTCAGATTGACTATCATCTCTAGTAAAGCGAGCCATTCGTCTGGAATTCGGATCCACGTCTGAATTCTGCTGCCAAGAAGAATCATCTAGTCGTCTACGAGGTCTTCTACTAGCAGCTTCTTCAGGTATAGCGGCTCTAGAAGTTCTTCTTGGACGATAAAAATCTTCATCAGCATTTGTTTCATCATCTAGATTTCTCTGGCCAACAAATCTCCTTCTAACTGGTATTGATTCATCAAATTGATCATATGAATCATCCCAACCACGAGAGCCACCACCACTGGGCATTCTGGAAGTTGGAGCATCTTCATCAAAATAAGTTGATCGTCTAGCTTGATCAGTCGCTACTCCCCTCAATCGAACGCTTTCATAAGCAAAAAAGACCGTTGTTCCAGCGAGTAAAAACTGTCCAAACTGCAAAATAGGATCTAATCTCCATCCTTGGAAAAATAAAATCCCACCGCATAACAGACCTATAGCAGCAAAGAAAACATCGTAATCACGAGCTAAGGCTGGTTTAAATGAGCGCATGAAATATAGCCCTGCCCCACAAACGGCCAGTACTATGCCAACAATGCTCGCCCAATTGAGACTGGCATTGACCAATGTTTTGCCCCCGGAAAGAACCTATGAAAGAGATTCAAAAGAATCTCTTTCATTCAGTCTACGAAGCAAGCAAAATATTTACTAGCGTGCGCGATCTAAAGCATCTTTCTGGCTTACCCAAATCAGGAAAACAGCAGCAGGAATAACTACTACAAACGCAGCTTGCAGAAAGCTTCCTACCATTGCCTCTGCGGATAGTCGAGCAACCTCCCTGGAAACCCCGGCGCTTAGCAACAGATTTAAAGAAGATAATGCCATGACAAGTTAAGACAAGGTCATAAGATTACCAAGCCTAAGAGGGAAACGGGAATTTCTACGATGAAGTTACACATGCTTTTAGCTTTCTGATGCAAACCTTCCTTCAAGTACTTCCTACCCTGCATGTAATCCTTAGCTTCGGCTTGGGTGCGTTCACTCTGGCATTCCTGCTAAGGATCGTCCTCACGTGGTATCCAGAGGTTGATTTATCAAAAGGAGTATGGCTATTCATCACGCTACCGACTGAGCCAATACTGAAATTAACTAGAAAACTAATCAAACCAATTGGTGGCGTAGATGTAACTCCTGTTATTTGGGTAGGTCTAACTAGCTTGGTACGTGAATTATTAGTGAGCCCGCAAGGCCTCTTATCTCAAATCGTCAAACAAAGCAAAGGATTAATTTAAATTAATCCTCAAAATATCAAATGTTTTAATTCAGTAATTCTTGTTCTACAAATTTGGTATGCACATCTCCATTCAAAAATTCATCACGATTTAATAAGTATAAATGGAATTCAATCGTTGTAGGAATTCCTGTTACTGCACATTCATTAAGAGCACGTTTCATTCTTTTAAGTGCTGCATCACGATCTTTTCCCCAAACAATCACTTTCCCTATTAAAGAATCATAAAAAGGTGGTATATCATAACCTGTATAAACATGACTATCTACTCGTACACCTGGACCACCAGGAGGCAACCAACCTGTAATCCTGCCTGGAGAAGGTCTAAAATTATGACTCGAATCTTCTGCATTTATCCGACATTCAATTGCATGTCCAGTTAACTTAATATCTTTTTGTTTGACGCTAATTTCATCTCCTCCTGCAATTCTCAATTGTTCTGCAATCAAATCAATTCCTGTCACCATTTCGGTAACAGGATGTTCAACCTGTATACGGGTATTCATTTCCATAAAATAAAAATTACCTGTTCTATCTAGCAAAAACTCAACTGTTCCAGCCCCCTCATAATTAATACTCTTGGCAGCTGCAATTGCTGCTTCACCCATTCTTAATCTCAATTCCGGATCAAGCGCTGGACTAGGTGATTCTTCTAATAACTTCTGATGTCGTCTCTGAATAGAACAATCTCTTTCACCCAAATGAACGACATTCCCATGCTTATCTGCAAGGACCTGTACTTCGACATGTCTAGGACGATCAATAAATTTCTCCATATACAACCCAGCATTTCCAAAAGCTGCTTCTGCCTCTCCCTGAGCAGCCTTAAAAAGGGTCTCCAAGTCTTCTGGAGCATTTACTAATCTCATCCCTCTCCCACCTCCTCCAGCTGTAGCCTTGATCATCACTGGATATCCCATCTCTCTAGCAAGAATTTTTGCCTCATCAGGACCAGCCAACAAACCTTCACTGCCTGGGACAGTGGGAACCCCTACCTTCATCATTGTCGATTTAGCAGTGGACTTATCTCCCATTGAACGAATTGCATGAGGAGAAGGGCCTACAAAAGTAATTCCGTGATCTCGACAGATCTCTGCAAAACGATCATTTTCTGCAAGGAATCCATAACCAGGGTGTATTGCATCTACACCTCTTGATGTGGCAGCCGCAAGAATATTGGGAACATTCAAATAACTCTTGCTGCTTGGAGAGTCTCCAACACAAACTGCCTCATCAGCAAGCTGAACATGTAGTGCAGTGCGGTCAACGGTGCTATACACAGCGACAGTCGCTATCCCCAATTCTCTGCAACTGCGGAGAATGCGGAGGGCGATCTCGCCACGATTTGCAATTAAAACTTTGCCTATCGGCATTCAGCTTTAAACAATATTTATTCGGATCGTATCAGCGGTAGTATCCAAACTTATTTAACTTGATAAGGAAGGTTGAACGTTATGATCAATTTCTACTAAGTCTGGAAGGCTTAGCTCACTCAGCGGATGTGGTGGAATTGGTAGACACGCACGTCTAAGGAGCGTGTGGCTTCGGCCTTGCGAGTTCAAGTCTCGCCATCCGCATTCGATCATCACAATTTGTCTTCAATACCACCAGCTGAAATGCAAGATCCCTCCCTTGCGGTGGTGATTATTACAAACGGTCCTGGGGAGCTAACAACCTGGGTTAAGCCTATTGCTGAAGAATTACATAAGAAATTATTAATCCAACCAAAAACAGATTCAGCAATAAGTCTTAGGTTGGTTTTAGTGCCATGCCCTAATGGAACAGGTAAAGAAGCTCAGGTAGCAAATAACTGGAATTGCTTTGAGAAAATTATTCAGGCAAAATATTTTTGGAACCTATTGATCAGTCCACAAAAATTTGGATTTTGGCCAAAAAATGGCTTAGTAATATTCTTAGGTGGTGATCAATTTTGGAGCGTGTTGTTAGCTGCAAAACTTGGTTATAAAAATCTAACTTATGCTGAATGGATAGCCAGATGGCCTAGGTGGAATGACATTATTGCTGCAATGTCTCCCAAAGTAGCAAGTAGAGTTCCTAAAAAATATCAAGATCGTTGCATAGTAGTCGGGGACCTCATGGCAGACATACCAAAATATGATCTAAATAATCAGAAAAATAATGAGAATTGCTTAGTGGCATTAATGCCTGGATCTAAAAAAGCTAAGCTTTCTATTGGGGTTCCATTTATGATTGAAGTGGCAAATAGACTTAAAAAGTTAATTCCTAGCTGTGAATTTATAATCCCGGTTGCACCTACAACTAGCATTGATGAATTAGTTTACTATTCAAGCAAAAATAACTCAATTTCACATCAATACAAATCAACAATCAAAGCAGTAAGCGAGAAAGCAGGCGAGAGATCTTCCCAATACTTAATCACTAATGAAGGAACAGAAATCAAGCTATTAACAAAATATCCTGCTCATGTTGAATTAACTAAATGCAACCTTGCCTTAACAACCGTAGGTGCAAATACTGCTGAGCTAGGAGCATTATGCATCCCAATGATTGTCATTCTACCTACTCAACATTTATTTGTTATGCAGGCATGGGATGGAATATTTGGAGTTATCGCAAGAATCCCAATTGTCAAATTTATAATGAACTTTATAATCAGCAAATGGCGGCTGCGAAAAGGAACTTATCTTTCCTGGCCAAATATATCCTCAGGTCGACAAATAGTACCTGAGAGAATAGGAAATATCAAACCAAATCAAATTGCTACTGAAGCCGCATCATGGCTAAACTCGCCCAAGAGACTACAAGGCCTTAAAGAAGATTTAGAAAGCCTTAGAGGCAAGCCTGGTGCAATTGAAGCAATTACAAAACTAATTATTAAACTTCTACCCAAAGTTACATGAATAGAAAAATCTTGACCTTCTCTTCAGAGATTTATTAAGATGTCATGGTTTATATATTGAAAGCTAATGAAAAATAGTTTTTCCAATTCAAAAGAACCAAAAGATTTAACTGAACAAGAATGGAAAACCCGATTAACCCCAGAAGAATATTACATAACCAGACAGAAAGGAACTGAAAGAGCTTTTAGTGGTGCCTATTGGAATAACAAAGAACCAGGAACTTATTATTGCACTTGTTGTAATGTGGCTTTATTTAATTCTGAAAATAAATTTGACTCAGGAACTGGTTGGCCTAGTTTTTCAGACAGCATGAGCGAGCATATAATCGACAAAGTTAATGATAATAGTCATGGAATGATAAGGACAGAAGTGGTTTGCAGCAATTGCAAATCACACTTAGGTCATGTTTTTAATGATGGGCCAAAACCATCAGGACTTCGCTATTGCATAAACAGTGCATCTCTTCAATTTAAACAACGTGAATAATTCACCAAGGGTCTTCAAACTCATTGACACTGGTAGAAGAAGAACTTCTCAAATTATCTTTATTAGTAGAATCTAAAAAATCTATAGGCTCAACATCTAAAGGATCATCATCATGAACCGGTCTACGATTAGTTGAAATTGATTGTCTCTGAATAATTGCCTCCTCTCCCTGGTTTAATTGTGCTAAATCTTCTTGTTCTTCTTTTAAACCTTGATAAGATTTTAAGTCAGGTTGATTTACTTCATCGATATATCTTTGTTTTGCATTAACCTCAGAATTAAAATTATCTATCTCGACATATTCCATTTCTTCTTCTTGTAAAGATTCCTCAGTAGAAGATCCTAATTCTCCCTGGGAAGATTCAATAGTTTCTCCAGAAATTAATTGATTCTCTACTGGCACAATGTTAACTCTATAACGCTCTCTTTCTTGTTCTTCCCAACTTGCACCACCAACTCCAAGCTTTTCTAATAATCCACTGTTTAATTGCTTTAACTTATCTTCAGCGCCTTCATAAACAATAATACGATCCGCTCCACTACTAACAATTTCATCTACTGGAATCTCCCATGTACTTAATACACCCTCTCCCAAAAGCGGAACTCCAAGGGCTCCCATAACTAAAGTTGTTAGTTCCCCAGTCTCAATATCAAATGAAAATCCAAGAACTCTTCCCAACTGCTGTCCTGATTCAGTGATTACCTGGCAATTAATCACTCTGCTATATCGGTCTGGCGTAAAACTTTCTATTAAAGAATCAGCAGAATCAACAAGAATGACATCTCCAACCTGACGAATTCGGTCAAGTGGCATCCAACGAGGCAGACCAGGAAGAAATCTTGTTAAAGGATTATCTCTGAGTCCAAGTGCGACTACCTCTCGATGATCAATATCAACAACAACCTCGCCCACAAGGCCCAGTCGCCGTCCTGTATCTCGAGTGATCACTTGTGTACCCATTAATTCTGAACGCAGCCATATGCGATCACTGGGGATACCTTCAAGGGATTCGTTTGGGGGTTGGGTATTTGTCAAACGCTGGCCTTTAAAAGAAAGAGAGAAAAATCATTTTGATGCAAGAGCAAAAATGAATAAGTTCATGCTGCTTGAGGCAATCCCACAACTTGAGTATGAGAGCCTCGAGCTTGAGTAACTCCTATTGTGCGTCCAGAAGCCGCAATCATGGGCCTTCTGTGACTAACTACTAAAAATTGGGCTTGTTCAGATTGGGTAGAAATAAGTGTAGATAACCTCTCAACATTTACACCATCAAGAAAACTATCTACTTCATCAAGAGCATAAAAAGGCGAAGGTCTAAACCTCTGCAAAGCAAAAAGGAAGCTTAATGCAGTCAATGATTTTTCACCACCTGACATAGCGGCTAAACGTCTAACTGGCTTCCCCTTAGGATGAGCAACTAACGTTAAACCACCTTCCAAAGGATCTTCCTTGTCATCTAATTGAAGATGTCCATCGCCATCAGACAAAGTTGCAAAGATCTCTCTGAAATGCTTATCAACTTCATCAAAAGCTTCCATAAAAGCCTCCTGACGCAAAGTCGCGACTGTTTCTATACGAAGTAATAATTCTGAGCGTTCCTCACTTAAAACCTTCAATCTTTCACAAAGATCCTCAAGCCTCTTTTCTAATTCTTGTAATTCTTCCAAAGCAAGCATATTTACAGGTTCTAAAGCTTCCATCTTCCCCTGCAATTGCTGCAAATCTAATTGAAGTTGCTCGAGGCCTGCACTGCGAATTTGCTCTGGAATTTCTGGAAGCGGTTTTGGAAGAGTTCGTTCTAGTTCCTGAACCCTATTCAGACCACTTCGTATTTCTTCTTTAAGAGAGGTGCGATCATCTCGCAAACGATCTAACTTCCATTGGGATTCCTGAAGTTCTTGGCGCTGTTTTGCTACCGATAATTCAACTTCATCTCGCTCCCGACGTAATTCGCCAAAATTAGCCAACAAGTTTGTTTGTTGTTCCTCTAGAGCTTGTCGTTGCATATCAAGATCGTTTTGCTGGTCTCTTCTTTGCTTGTGGGATTTAGCTAATAATTCCACAGCCTCACGCAATCTCATTTCTTCAGCCATAAGAGCCTTTCCCTGAGACTCAAGTCGCTCTTTTTGCAATTCACGTTGACGTTGGGAATTAACCAAAGCATCTCGTTCAGTTCTTGCCTTTACTAATGCACTATCAGCTTCTTCTAGATCAGTCTTAAGCCGCTGCCAGTTTTTTGCATCTGTTCCAGCATTAGAATTACTGTCTTTTACATCTACATCCTTCAATTGAAGGGATAATGGAATTATTTCCTTAGTTATTTTCTCCAACCGACTATGAACATTTGCTTGACTAATTCTAATTTCTTTTAATCGTCTATCAGCTTCCTGAGTGCGTTCCAACAAGGAGAGATTAGAGTCTTTAAATGTTAATCTTTCGGCTTCCAATGCAGCCTGACGCTGTTCCAACTTTCTCAATATAGAACTTTCTACTTCCTGACGATTTGTAATAAGATTTTCTTCTTTTCTACACTGAACAAGAGTTTCTCCGATCTCTAATAATCTAATTTTGACTGGCTCTGCTTCATCTTTATCATTATTCCTTTCAAAGCTAAAGCCATAATTTCTTCCCAACAAACTACCTCCAGTCATTGCACCACTCTTTTCTAATAACTCACCTTGAAGAGTTACTGCTCTTGTTTTTCCTAAATAATTCCTTGCCGAAGTCAAATTATCAAAGACAAGAGTTTCAGAAAAAACATAACTAAAAACATTTTTATATATTGGTTCAAATTTAAGTAAATCGACTGCTTTACCTATGCAGCCATCCATATCTACTTTATTCAATCTAGCAAGCGCATTATTTGAGGAGTAAGAAGAAGATTTAATTCTGTTAAGGGGAAGAAAAGTCAACCTACCTGCTTTCTTTATTTTTAACAAATCTATCGCCTTTGCAGCAATCCGATCATTCTCCACAACTATGTGACCGAGTCGAGAACCAGCTGCTACTTCAAGTGCCAAACGATGAAATTCATCAACTTCTGCCAACTGAGCTACAGGTCCATGAATACCCTCCAAGCCAGATTCAAGCAATATTCGCAAAGCACCCGTTCCTCTACTTTCCTGCAAGGTCTCTCTACGACTATCCAATCGTGCAATTTCCCTTTCCAACCTTACCTTCTCAGATTCCAAGCGGGAAATAGTACGCTGATTCACTTCAAAGCTATCTAATAATTCCTTGATCTTTTTCTTTTGTTCAGTGATATTTAGGGACAAAGATTTTGATTCGGTATCATAATTCTCAATTTGAGCAATAACTTTTTCGTTTTGCCGTTTATCTCTCTCTTGATCAATCTGAAGTTCCTTTTGCCGATTAGAATCATTAGCAAATCGCTCTTCGAGTTTTTGTCTTTCTTCAATTAAAGGAGATAAACTTTCTTGAAGTGTTTGTCTTAGTTGATTTCTTTTACGTTGATCATCTAAGCAAGCACCTGATCGATCTGCAACATCACCTAAACGCCTCCTGGTAACATTTACAGCAGACAAAGCATCCGTACATATCTTTTCTGCTTTTTCTATAGAATCAGTCAAGCATTCATCTTGATTAGATTTATTATCTAACTGAATTTCATCCTTTCTTTTCAGTAACTCTTCTCGTGCTTTTCTAAGTTTCTCACCTTCAAGCTTATGATCAATTGCCTGACGATCTAGTTCATCAGATTGAGTATCAATTTGGGCTAACTTAGCTTTTACTGCTAACAAACGATCTTCTCCCAATTCTTTCACATTATCCTGAAGATTTTTTAAATTCTCAGCAGCCACAGATAACTGTTTTTCTAATTCATTAATTCTTTGTAAGTCCTTTATCTCTTTCTGACCCAATCTTTCAAATTCGACTTGCAAAGAATCACTTGCCTTTTTTGCTGTTTCAAAAGCAAGAACCAACTCTTGTTGCCGTCCACAATGCATTTTCTCGCGCAAATCTTTATAAATCCTCGCCTTTTCACAATCTTTCTCAAGTCGATGCTTTGAACTGCAGAGTTCTTGTTCAACTATCCGACAGCGTTCTTGTCGCTCATGAACATCATCAAGCTTCTTCCTAGTTTGCTCAATACGACGATCAAAGAGAGCAACTCCAGCAAGTTCATCAATCAATCCTCGGCGATCTCGATTACTCATTGAAACGATGCGAGTAACATCACCTTGCATAACAACATTGCTGCCTTCAGGATCAATTCGAAGGCGCCTTAATTGAGTCTGGAGTTGCTGCAAATTACAAACTTCTCCATCTGAACTATATGTAGAGCTATAAGACCCTCCAGGCATTACTCGCAAACGCCGAGTAACTGTCCAGTCCTTTTGACCAGATTTAATCCATGGGCCTTCTGAAGGAGGCTCTAATCCTTCCTCAGCCAAATCAGGCTTCCAATCAGTGAGATCAAAACGAACACTAACTTCTGTTTCAGCAGATTTTCCAGCTTTCAAAAGCGAACTATTAACTAAATCAGGCAGGCGATCAGCACGCATTCCTTTGCTATTAGCAAGCCCTAGACAAAACAAAACGCCATCTAGGATATTGCTCTTTCCAGAGCCATTTGGGCCTGTCACTACAGTAAAGCCTTCCTCAAGGGGGATTGTCATCGCACCCCCAAAGGATTTGAAATGGGTTAGTTCTACCTGATCGATATGAACCAACAGGAGGACTCTAAAAACGAACGAACATTAGCGAAACTTGCGAGAAGCTCAAGCATTGTTCATCTAATGAGATTTTGCGATTGAACTGAGCGAAACTTGCAAAGGGTATTAAAAATTTCGAGAATCACAATAGGCTGACCATTTTGAATCAAATCCAACTTGATCAACTCAGTTGGATCACCAGGCAAAGTACCTTTAAATTGACCTCCTATGAGTCTATAAACCCATCCTCGACCACCTGAGACCAGTCCTACTCTTCGTTCTAGCCAATAAAGTTTGTGAGGAGCAATAGAAAAAACCGACAAAGCCGGACCATCTAAAACAGGGAAATCATGCAATCTCCATGTTCGACAATTATCTTTATCCTCAATAAGCAAATCAAAGTGAAATCCCTTTTGGTCCTCTGGATGGGCTATGTGCTCTAAAAGTACCCAGCGGTTTTTAAGACAAGATTTCATATCACAATCATAATGAATTCTATTATTAAGCTTGGATTTTCCGCAGCATTGTTTATTATATCAAAACCCTAATTTTAGCTATTAAATCTCACATGAATCTGAATTCTTCACTTGCTTTGAATGATTTCCTGCATCTAAAGCTCTTTTAGAAACCCAATTTAACACTGCGGTTTTTTTCTTCAACAATTCAAGTAGATTAAAGGCCATCTCTCTAAGATCATCTATATCATCACAGTCCTGAATTGCCCTAGTCAGTTTCTCAGCTTTAAAGCTTTCTTCCAAAGTTGGCCTGATTGAATCTTGCATTTACAACGATGTAATACACAAAATTAAGCGTGTACAAACAGAAAACTGATATGTAAGAGCAATCATCAATCCTAACTTCCTTGTGAGCACAACAATTTTAGTGGCTATTGAAAACTAGCCACTAGGGAAACTCCCGATAAAGCAAAATTAAAAAATCAAAAGCAATTAATTTTTAGCTTTCGGAGTGAAGCGAAGCGCAATAAGCAGCAAGCCACCAGCCCCAGCCAAAGCTCCAGCGATTAAGCTGAGATCAGTAGGGGTGGTATTAGACGCAAAAAACATTGCTGACAGGCCAACGACCATGATCAAGAAGGAATAGACACAAGACGTCTAGCACTAGAAGTATTTCTATAGCAATAAATGTAAGCAAAGACGACTCTTAGTGATAAGTGCATTTCTCCCGAAATGCACTTGAATATAGGCTTCGATTTCCTGAAAAGCCAGTCTATGATTTAGTTATGAGAACAAGGGGGTTCCCCTTAGGCCAAGAGCAAACTAGTCTTTCATAAATGGTGTGGACTTTATGGAATCAGCCAATTCCGCATCTGGCGATCATCAAACAACAGTCCAAGCTGCTGAATCTCCTGAACGTGATCTAACAGATCAATGGTTTACTGAAAGATTTGACAGCTTACTTCCAAGTATTCAGGAACGATGGCCAGATTTAGCAAAACAAACTCTAGAGGCTACGAAAGGCAGCTTGGATGAAGTCATAAAAGTAATTTCCCAACATTCTGGAAAAACAACAAATGGAGTTCAAGAGCAATTAGAAGAATTATTCAACTCAGCCAGTGATAAAACTAAAGATTTTGCCGAACGTCTTGAGCCTCTAGAAGAGCAATTAGAAGAACTTCTAGATGATTTGAACACTACCCTTAGACCTCGCATAGAAAAGCCAATTCGACAGCGACCATTACTCGCCATAGGAGTAGCAGCAAGTGTTGGAATTCTCTTAGGAATTCTCCTTTCAGGAGGTAAAAAATCCTAATGAATGAACCTAAACGCGATAAAGGACTAGGAGCATTAGGTCGAGTAACAGCACTTGCTGGATCAGTGATGGACCTACACGTTCGCATTGCTCTGCAAGAAATGGATCGAGAAAAAAGACGATTGATTAGTGGGGGAATTTTTCTAGCTATGGGTGGTGTATTAATGATATTCGCCTTATTAGCTATCGAAATTATTGTTCTAAAATTAATAGAAACTACTTTTGCACTTGATTTTATCTCCTCATTATTAATTCTTTTCTTAGCAAATCTAATTCTTGCAGGTATAAGTTTACGAATAGGAGGTCTTCTTGCAAAAGGACCTTATTTACCGGAAACAATAGAAGGGTTAGCAAAAACCACAAAAGCAGTACTAGGAAAATCGTAATTCAATAAATAGAATAATTTAACCATCTACAATCAATTCCACCATTGCTGATCACGAATTTCCTATTGGCTTTCATTTTCAACGATCTCGTCAGTGTTGGATTACCACTAAGCAGCCATAATTCCCATCCAGATGCTTGCCTTTTCAAAAAAGAACCAAATTCTTGATACAAAAGATCAAGATCTTCATCAAATCCAATCCTCTTACCATATGGAGGATTTGTCACAATCAACCCCTTTTCTAGAGGAAATCTTAATTTCTTAAATTCCTTATTTTCAATATTTATGTATTCGTGCAACCCAGCTGCTCGAATATTATGAATAGCTTGTTTAGCAATATTTTCATCCCTTTCATATCCTATTATAGTTGTACATTTCTTTTCTTTTTGGACAATTCGGCAGGCTAATTCCTTCTCAACCTCCCAAAGTTCCTCATCAAAATCAGCCCAACCTGTTAAGCAAAATTTTCTATTTATTGAAGGTGCTAAATCTAAAGCTATACTTGCGGCTTCTATTAGAAACGTAGCTGAACCACAAAGAGGGTCAATCAAAGGCTTAGATAAGTCCCAACCAGTCATGCGAATCAAACCAGCTGCAATATTCTCTTTTAAAGGAGCTAAACCTATTGCTGTTTTATAACCCCTTCGATGAAGACTTCCACCAGAACCATCTAGGCTTAATACAGCCTTATTAGAATTAAGATGTAAATGAATACATAAATCGGGACACTGAAGATCTATATCAGATCTCAAACCCCATAGGTCTCTTTGTAAATCTACTAAAGCATTTTTAACTTGTAACGCCGTAAAATAACTATTAGGTAAATGATTAGAAAATCCTGAAATATCTACTCGAAGAGTTTTAGATGGATGAAGCCAATCTTTCCATTGAATTGCTTCTTGAACTCTTTGATAAAGACTCTCTGGTCCGTCACATTCAAACGTGGCAATACGCCGAAGCAACCGAAAAGGAAGTCGAGATTTTAAATAAAGGCGATATAAACAAGCCATATCAGCTTTAAAAGCAACACTTCGCCTTAAAGGGTGAACATTGCTAGCACCTAAAGCAATAAGCTCTTCTGCTCCCAACAATTCCAAACCTTCAGGAAGAACAGCAACTCCGTGCATTTGACTCACGCATTAGAAACAAGATAAAACGCAGATTTAAAAATCCCAAGGATTAACTCTCTCTGAAGCGCAAAAACTGCAAGAATAGAAATGTCCATTCTTGATGGACTAGGTGATCCACACCAGTGTTTCGGACAGCGGTTCGATTCCGCTCAGCTCCACTAGTTCTTCTTGCATAGGGGCTGCAATGGTTTCGACGGGGCATAAGGAGGGTGACTGAAGCCTGCTCGGTAAGAGCAAACACGTAACAGCGAACAACATCGTTCGTTTCTCCCGTCAGACAGCCCCTGTTGCTGCCTGAATTTCTTAAAGGAGATGGGGTTAAGTCAGCCTTATCACCCAAATGACTCATGGGGGCTGGAAGGCCCCCTCTTTAATTGCAAGAGAAGGAGTTTTAAATTCCTGACTAAAAGCATAATGATAGGTTTAGGACAAAACTTAGGACAAATCTTAGGATAACTACTCTATAGATAGCGTCCGAAAGTTTGCGAAACTGATTAAAAGCATTAAGCTGTTAAAGCTTGACCGAGTGGCACTCTCCAAATTGAGGGCGCTATGCAGAGAACCAAGCCTCCAACAATCCAAGGAGGTTTTTTCATGCCGACAAAAAAAGGCAAGTCTCGATCGATCGATAAATACGCTGATCGACCAAAACAAATCAAAAAAGGTATAGCCAGAGTTTCATTAGGGGAACAAAATTTAGTCGACTCAAGCTGGACTCCTGAAAAGCGAGCAGCCACTTTTGCTCTGGCTCCAGAAGCCATGGAGCGTGATTACTTCACGACAGTTTCTGGTGCGTTTTGGGTTGATCCTGAGATCGGTGTTGAAGCTTCTCAGAAAAAATTTTTAGGACAAACCGAGAATTAAATAGATGAACACAAAAAAAGAGTGGGTCAGCACGGCTGCAATGGCCGAGCACCTTGGCGTCCATCCACAAACAATTCTGAAATTGCGCAGAAGCAAACTCTCTCCATTTCGAGAGGGGATTGATTTTCGCTGGGGAGGAATAACCAGCAATGGCACTTTGCAATGGCATCAAGCCAAAACCGAAGCTGCTTTCACAGGTTTTAGACGACTACCGAGTTACGAAATGGAAACCTATTCAGGCAAAGCAAAAGTTCTTTTGAAGAGGGCCTGACATGAAAAAAGCCACCGTTCCCGCGGCGGCTCAAGAGACTCAAGTTAAAGCCAATCTAATGGGTGAGACATCCAAATCAAAGTCTTTTGAGACGTCTTCTTTCGATCTGAATTGGTCGAATGAAATGCCAGAGGATCCGCGAGTTGTCTATGACAACGAGAAGCCACTTTTTGAACTATTAGCTCTGCTTAGTGCCATTAATATTCTGGCTCAACAACGTGATCTAACCCTCTACGAACAGGTCCATGTTTGGAGGCCGTTCGATGTTTGAAGATCAACAAGGAGCATTTGAACGTCTTGTCTTGCTAGGTGAGCTTTCACGAGACAGTAAGCAAGTAGATGGGTATGACTACGAAACTGATTTAAAGGTTGCTCTAAGAAAACGAGAACGAGAGGAAAAGGAAACAGTCCCTATCCCCATGCGTATAGGAAAGCATGTAGGGAAACGTGTAGAGAAACCACCAACCCCTATACACGCGTATGTAGGAAAACCTATTTCAGTAGGAGAGCTGCTTCAGTCAAGGGAAAAAGCTCAATGGATTGTTGACTCATTTGGGGCTCAAGGTGCAACTGTGATGTTGTCTGCTGATGTAGGCACAGGCAAAACAACCTTCCTTTATTCACTAGCTTCGTCCATTAGTAAGGGTGAACCCTTCTTAAAAAACGACGAAGGGATTGGGCAATTAGAAACAAAGAAAAAGAAGGTCTTATATGTCCAAGCCGATGAACCCAAAAACGACTGTTGGCGTAAATGCAAATTGATGGGTTTAGATCCTGATGCTTTTGACTTTGTCTTTGGTGAAGACGGTTGGAACACTCTTGATCTTCAACGCCTTGAACAAACGATTGATCGAGGCAACTACGGCGTCGTGATGTTGGACAGCGTGACAACGCTTTTAGGAAACCAAGGAATCTCCATGAAAGATCCTGAGTTTGCTCATCCTTTGTATGCCCTAAATCAACTAGCAAGCCGCAAAAACATTCTGGTTGTAATCACTTCCCACTTACGAAAGCTTGATAGAAACCAATCGCGAAATGGCGTGACTATGCACGATGTATTAGGCGCTGGTTCTCAAGCTGGTGCAGTGTCTGACGTTTGGGCTATTTGGCGACAGCCTCAATCCAGTCCAAGAGAGTTCAAGTTTGTTTTGTCCTGTTTAGATAAGGCACGAAATTGCGAAGTGGGAACTACATGGAGTCTCACCGGCAATCAAGAAGATCTCACTTGGACATTTAAGAGTGCTGGTGGCGATGAGTTACCTCCATCTGAAAGGAAAGATTTGAAGACATATGCAAAGGAATATCTATCTGAATCTGATCAATGGAGATCAATCAATGAGATTGCTACTCACTTCCACAAGAGCCCGGAACACACACGAAGAGTCTTAGTAGATCTTTTTGTGGAAGATGAAATTGAGCGTAAACAACAAAAATTAGGTCTTGCAGTAGGAGGTAGGCCGTTATGGGTTTATCGCAGAAAACGAGGTTTTCCTACATGAGTGCATATAGGGGGTATACCAACTTTCTCTTGGGTCCTTACTGGCGAAAAGTATGCGGGTGTATTCGGGCCTCTTTTATTAACCAGAGACAGCAAAAATAATTAGAGACAAACAGGCATGATCAAGCGAGAAACTATTTATAAAAAGGATTGAGGCGAATTAACCTGAATTCACTGCAATTAATTAAATCGACTTAAATGATGCTTTGCACCTTCACAGAGGCGGCCAGGTTTTTGGGTTATTCCAGCCGATCACAGCTATACAAGATGAAAGATCTCGGTGTTTTAGACGAGTACTTAGAAGCTGTACAAGGGAAGCTTTACCTCAATATGAAACCCACAGGAAAGTTATCTCTGGCGCAGCACATCATGCACAACACTCAATGGCGAGGACTGCAAACGATCATTGATTTCGATCCTGATGTCTATATAGAGCAAGAGGCAGAACGCCTTGCAAAGACAAAAATAGTTAATCCCTAAAACAGCTAAATCCTTGCTATCACAACTTCTGAGTTGTTAAGGGACGCTAGGAGGTGTCTCTACTTCGACCTCTCGACGCTAGGAAAATTCCGACCCTTCGGATGACCCACAATCAAATTCCTAGGAAGGACCCTTTCCTTGAGGAAGTCTCAACAACGAAACACCTGTTAAAAGAAGCATCAAGGTAAATATGCCGATCAATGGTGAATATACGGACTGTAAATTAATTACTCCAAAATTCCCAGTGTGTAATTTAATTAACCAAAAAGCATCTATGCCAACTGTTAAAAGAATTGAATAGATCGATCCACTTAGAATTGTTAATAAGAGTGGAATGGCTAGAAAAAAAGCAATTCTCCTATGCCAAAAACGACTTACTGGTGAGGCTTCTCTCATGTTTATCTTGCTCTAAGTGCTTTGTGTAGCTCTTTTTCATTAGCACAAGGCATCCAATAGTCTCCATTCTTGTGAATACCCTCGCATTGCAATTTAACTGACTGTTGGCGAGCTTCATTTTGGGTCTTGTAAATTCCTTTTAGATGAGCTTGAGCAGGGGAAGCAAGCGCAAGTATTAATGGTGCAAGCAGTAAACGGCGCATAAAATAAGGAGGTCGACAGCGCAGTGCTTGGCACTCCATCGACATAAGCAGTCTTTTTCCAATCTAATGAACATCACTGAAACGTCCCGTAAGGACGAGGTGATTACCGCTGCTTGCGAGTTAGTCGATCAGCAAGACGCAATAATCAAAGACCTCAAGGGCAAACAGAAAACACTCTTTCTATTGCTCAGCATCATCACGACCATTCACCTCATCGCGCCTTGAAGATTTCTGCCTCAGGTACCTCACCTATTCTGGGCAAACCCATTTCCTCTATACCTATATATATCTATTTCTTTTATGCAGATCATTTAAAACTAGTCCATGATTGCTGCATCTACGGAGATCATCCTTTTATCAGAAGAAGAAGGATAGTTCTTTGAGTAAACCAACAAACTTATTCTGATAAACATTACTGCTGCAAAAGCTATCAATGTGATGAACAGTAATGAAAAATCCAAAATCATGCACTCATCCTTGTAAGCATGTGTGGTGCAGTGATTAGAAGCACAACGATTACTTTTAATCGGAGATGACCTAACCCGCATGTCATCTAGATCACCAGCCAAAGATTTTTGATGGAGAAATAAAAAAAGCCCTTCATTATGAAGGGCTTCTAATTTCTTTTCTTGTGTGAAGTAGGCGATGCTTTGTATCGCAGAAATAAAGTTACAGAATTAGAACTTGAAGGTGGTTTTAACGATTGCTCCCAAGATGTCATCACTACCATCTGAGGCACCGTTGTAGGTGTCCTCTCCGCCGAAAATGGCTGGAGTTACACTTACGCTGTCAGATATTTTGTGGGAATAGTAAACCTCCCAAAGATAGTTGTCCTCTGCAGGATCAGTTGTACCACCAACAATCTCACTGGCATGCATACGTTGTCCGTAAGCCATACCAAGTTTGTTGCCATCGATGAAAGCATCCTTCCATGTCAATCCAACCATCCAGCCTGTTTGCTCTTCAACGGAACCAGATGCTCCGTCATCATCAATTTGACGTATGTCATAGCCAATTTGGACAGATGGCACGACACCTGCATCTTCTGGTTTCCAATAGGCTCTTGCAGAATAACTGGTGGCATTTCCAGTACCGGCTGCTTTGCCTTTCTCAGTTCCGTAATAACTAGTCCAGCCTTTACATGATTCAGTCCCGTCAACTGAGTCACACATGTCTCTTGCAATACCTAATGAAACTTGCCAACGTTTTGAGCCATACTCAATTTTGTTAAGCCACTTTGACTGGTTGTCAGTCAACATTCCTTTACCATCAGAAGCACTGGAAGCTCCTGAAGAGACGTAGTTAGAGCTAATAGCGAATCTAGGTGAAGAACTATCATCAACAGATTGAGTCCAAGCGACACCAAAGCCCCCCCCAGTACTTACTCCATAAGCACCTGCAGCACCACCTTTGCCGAAGTCCTTAAGGATACTCTTATAAATAGATGGCTTACTTGCCAGCATATGATCACTTTCGATCGCTGGACCTACCCATGCGGTGATGTTGTCACCAGCTGGGAATGTATACCAAATTTTGTCAACCTCAAGAGCATCTGCACTCTTGTGAGTAGCGCCTAAATATGCCCCATAGTTCTTGCTAGCAAATGAGGAGTTATCAAAATTACCTGCTTTAATCCTTGTATATAGAAGATCCTTACCAGTGAAACTGGTTTTCAAATCAAAACGTGTACTGTAATTAAGTGTAGTAGCTGTATCAGTAGCATTGTCTCTATCAACACCACCCATCACAAATTCAGTCTTACCATTCAGTTTGGTAGTTGTTGAGAACATACCTGCTTCAAATGCACCAGCACCGGCTTCGATGCCGTCGATGCGACCTTTGATAACAGCGAGCTCAGGGCCAAACTCGTTGATTAGGCGACGCTCTTCTTCGTTGACCTGGGCAACATTGCCAAGGCAAGAGTTGAGAAGTGCAGCTGCCTCATAGCGGGTCATGCTGCCATTAGGACTTCCGGCAACACAGCCATGACGCTCGGCCAAGTTGGTCAATGCCTGATAAGCCCAATCAGTTGGGTAGACATCAGAGAACTGAGAGATGCTCTTAACTTCTTCGCTGGAAGCGGAGTAGTTAGAAACACCATTGATGTTTAGCTCAGCAGCATTAGCAGCCATTGGAGCCAAAAGGCCCAAAGCAGCAGGTGCTACCAGCAATTGCTGGAATAGTTTCATTGAGATTCCTCACACGGAATTATTAAATGAGTGGGTAGATTCCCACTAGCATATTTTTACTTAGCCTCTAAATATTGAATGTCATCTGCAACACCATAAGGCTTAAAAGCATACATGTTAATTTTTTAATAACCTGTCCTTAAACGAATGATAACCCTATAAATACCAGGCTTACCTGTAGATGCATCAAGTCTTTTTGATGTATACTTTGAGGGCGTTAATCGATCCACATGCCTCCGATTGAATCGCCCGACCAACTCCTCCCAAGCCTTAAGTTCAGGAATTGTCTAGAGGAAAACTATCAAAATCGTCAACTTATTCACAAAAAACTAGGGAGCATCATTGTTCTTAAGAAGAATCAGTATTGGATGGTAATAAGGGGAATGGTTAAGCTTGAATCTATAACAATGCATGGAGACCAACAACTTCTTGGCTTAGTTGGTCCAAATGAGATATTCGGTAATTCTCTTACTAAGGTTCTTCCTTACCAAGTTAAAGCTCTTTCAGACTGTGATCTCCAATGTTTTGATGGCCTTGAAATTGAATCTTCTCCTTCATTAGCATTAGCAGTTTTAAAAGGAGTTTCTGAACGTCATAAACAATCAGAGATATTTCTTAGTTTATTTGGTTTAAATCTAATAGAAGAACGCATTAAAGAGTTTTTGAAATCAATTTCCAAAGACTATGGACAAGTTTCTGAAGATGGAATTGTTATTAATTTTCGATTAACACACCAAGATTTAGCAAATGCTTTAGGCACGACAAGAGTTACTATTACACGTATCATGGGTTTACTTAAGAAGCAGAGATTCTTAAGGATTAATAGTAAAAAAAATATAATACTTTTGTGACTAATTAATTCAATTGAATCACTGGTATCCTGAATGACATGCACTGAGATAATTGAGCAATAAAATAATTATGTGGGATTGCTGCTATCCCACATGCAACCTCCCCAGATTCAACTTTATTGTCCTCACACAACAGTAAGTTACTACTGGGGAGTGGGATCCAGTTACATTTTTAGCAGTTGATCACTTAATTATGATTTTACAACAAGAATCTGATAGTGATCGTTTAAGTTTCAAGGAAGAGTTTGAAGCATTGATAAATGATATTTTGAATCTTAAATCTACTAAGTCACTTGTTGGGGAATCATGCAAAATTCTTGGGCTTATGATCACAATATTTGGAACTCATGCAGCTGCTTCTATTACTTTTGAAACAGGAGATCGTAGATATGTTTTGTCCACTTTGGCTTGCCTTGGTGCAGGTCTTCCTCTTTCTGAGATTGGCTGCATTGCAATCAGTAATAAGAAATCAGCCAATGCTGCTTCAACCCAAGCATGTATTTCTTTTTAAATTACACTTACCTAGTAGGCTCTATAAAAATTCAATCTTTTCTTTTCATCATCATATCACCACATGCTAAGAAACAATTAGAAAGGGGTAATTATAGTTGCTTTACAATAAAAAATATAGGAGATATAAGAATCCAATATACTTATTAATTTATAATTCTTGCTGCAGTAGAATTACTACTATTAAATCATAATTTGTCTTAGATACTTTAGAGAGAATTAGCATTTCAAATTAGTCAACTCTCTGCAGTAATTACATTGAATCTTAATGGTTTAATCAAGTAGCTAGCAAAACTTCTAAAATTATAAAAATATCTGAATCTTACTTGAATAGAAATGAAAGGAAAAATTAATTACTTAAGGCTTAAAAGTACATACAAAAAATTGCAAATTAATTTTAAATTTATTATCCATACAATCACTATTTGATCCTTACAAGGAAAGATCTGATTGACTACTTCTATGAGCTATAAGCAAACATATAACCGAATCCCCTTACTGTATGTATATATCTAGGGACTGAAGTATCGTCTTCAACCTTTTCGCGTAACCAACGAATATGAACATCAATAGTCTTATGATCTATCTCCAGATTATTCGGCCAGACTGCTTCAAGAATCTCGTCTCTCGAGTGAACTTTGTCTGGATAGCTCATTAGGTATTTGAGAAGTTTGTATGCTTTTGGGGCAAGCTTTAGTGGTAGCCCATTTTTAATGACAGAGTATTGCTCGAGGTCAATAGAAATATCTCCCCCACTCAATGTTTTCTTGCTATTAACCCTTTGATTTGATTTTTCTACTCTTCTAAAAAGAGCTTTGCATCTAGCAGCTAATTCACGCCCCCCATAAGGCTTTACTAAATAGTCATCAGCTCCTATCTCTAACCCCAGGACTCGATCAGATTCGTGGCCGCAATTGCTGATTAAAAGTATGGGGATGTTGTTGCTTTTGTCACGTAACTCTTGACAGACTCCTAGCCCTTTTATATCTGGCAACTCGTGAGAGAGCACGACTAAATCAAAAGGATTTGAGATTTGACGATTATTTAGAGCGTTTAGAGCTTCCTTTCCTGTATTGCATGTCACAACCCTAAAGCCTACTTTTTTCAAAATAGTGATCGAGGCTTGACAGAGGTTATTGTCAGTTTCAACTAGAAGAAGTCTAGGTTCTTTAATGTCTGAAGAAACGGAGGAGAGAGTCTTCACTTTTGAGTTCCAATCATTTCGGAATCGTGCATAATTTGACTGATTTGGATGGCAAGAGAGCCCAATATCAGCAAACCATCAACATTTCTTGATCTATCCTTAACCTTCTGAGACAGCTCTAGCACCTGACTTCTTAGCGATTGCAGGCTTTTAGGAGCTTCTTTTGCTAGCACTCTGTAAGCCACAAATCAAGATTACTTGATCTTATCAAGGTTTTTTGATTAATGTATGAGGGCCGATTTCTTATCGCTTCCATGACCTTCGCAAGGAAGGTGACTTCCCTCGTTTCTATTGCCACCCTTGGGGTTGGTATTGTTGCATGTGGATCAACTGATTCAACCTCCGGTGTGCGCCTAAGTGGTGCTGGAGCATCTTTCCCCGCAAAGATCTACACCCGATGGTTCTCTGATCTCGCTAAATCTGGAGGGCCACAGGTTAACTACCAAGCCGTTGGGTCTGGATCTGGGCGTAAAGCATTTATTGATCAAACCGTTGACTTTGGAGCCTCGGATGACCCGATGAAAGCCAAAGACATCGCCAAAGTCACTCGAGGATTGGTTCAAATCCCAATGGTGGGTGGAACCATTGCTTTCGGATACAACAAGCCTGGTTGTGATCTCAAGCTGACTCAAAAGCAAGCAGTCAGAGTCGCAATGGGCAAAATCACAGACTGGAGCGAGCTAGGTTGCTCTTCAGGAAAGCTCACCTGGGCTCATAGGTCTGATGGCTCAGGAACGACCAAAGCTTTCACCAATTCAATGGAAGCTTTCTCAAATGACTCCGGTGAATGGTCTCTAGGTACTGGTAAATCAGTGAAGTGGCCAGCAGGTATAGGTGGCAAAGGCAACGCTGGTGTTGCTGGAATTATCCGAAATACACCTGGTGCAATTGGTTACGTCAACCAGTCCTACATAAGAGGAGAGGTAAGAGCTGCAGCTCTTCAAAACCTTTCAGGTGAATTCTTGAAGCCAAGTACAAAAGCAGGTGCTGCTGCTCTAAACGGAATCAGATTGGATCGAAATCTTGCAGGTAAAAATCCAAATCCAACTGCTCGTGGCGCCTACCCCATTGCAACGCTTACTTGGATCTTGGCCTATGAGACCGGTAACGGCTCTAAAACAAAAGCCATACAAGAGTCCTTAAACTACTTGCTTAGTGATAAGGCTCAAAACAAAGCCCCTACACTTGGCTTTGTGCCTCTGAAGGGTGACATCCTTAACAAGGCACGTGCTGCCGTAAAGAGGATTGGAAACTGATCTAAAGGAGGACCATTCATCCCCAATAACCTTAAGAGGGGTCCTTGACCCCTCTTTTTATTGGTCATATTTAGGGCTTATTTTGGGAGAATTGTGCCAACCAAACCAACTCCAATAGTTGTAGCGATCAATTGAAATGGTTTTACTTTATTAGTGATTATCAGTAAAATTGTGATCATTAATAACAATAATCTGGGTATTAATTCAATCATACTATTTACTTCCAATGCAATCGAAGTCATAGGTATTGCTGCTCCAATGATTGCACCTGGCAAGCCAGAAAGGATACCATTTAGAAAGATATTCACGCTTACTTTTCTTTTTAAACCCTCAAGAAAAGGTGTACCAATAAGAACAAAAATGAAACTTGGCAAGAAGATTCCAAAAGTTGCTGTTACTGCTAAAGAGAGTGCCAAAAGCAATCCTCCTTCATTCCATCCAGCTTGATAGCCAACAAATGCACTTGTAAGTACAACAGGTCCAGGAGATAATTGCCCTATTGCTAATCCATCAAGGAAACCTTGAATATTTAGCCATCCCATCTCAATAATTTGATTTTGTAATAAAGGAATAATTACCAGACCTCCACCAAATACAAATAATCCTGCCTTAAGGAAAAGTAAAAATAATTTCAAGTGAATAATAAAAACATCCTCTTTTTCTTCTCCTAAAACTAAAATAGTTAGAAGATTAAAGGGTGAGATAACACTTGAACCAAAATGTATATGATCTAATCCTAAAGGCCAAATAAAAAGTCCAATATAGTTTTTAGATTTATATCTAAATAAATTAAACAGACCTGCTAATAATAAAAGCATAATAACAGGTAAATGAATAGACGTAAATTGATCAATCAATGTGCCTATGAGAACAAAGCTTGCTATTGATATTTGCCACAAATGAGAACGCTTTTGAAGAAGTCTCCAAGCAAAAGCCCATATAATTGAAGCAACGACTACTTGAGTAATGGAAACAATGTCTTCAAAGCTATCAATAGACTGTCCTTGTCGCCATAGTTGACTCAATAGTAGAACAATTAGAAGGCCAGGAATCAGAAAACAAATCCCACTTATGAAGCCGCCTGCTTGTCCACGAATCTTCATCCCAAGATAGATCGCTAATTGACTAGAGGCTGGACCTGGTAATACCTCACATAAACCCAATCCTTCTTCAAAATCTTGATTGGAGACCCAATTTCTCTGTTTTACAATCTCATCTTTCAGTATTGCTATATGGGCATATGGACCACCAAATCCGAGAAGTCCTATTTTTAGAAAGGTTTTAATCAACTCAGGGAATGAAGGTTGCATTCAAATAAGTTGAGTTAGAGGCTAAGAATATAGAGTTCAAATCATTTGATTTTGGACTTATGGCGAACTTCCTTTAAGCGATACAGAGTTAATTAATGCTGGTAGACGTAAGCTGCTTAGCCATGAGAAGAGCACGAGTAAACTGGAGCACCATAAACAAAGTTGCATCCCTATAGTTGCATTCTCTCCAAGCATAAATAAAGCTCCTGAAAGTAATGTTCCTAGAAGCCTGCCGGCTGCATTCGCCATGTAATAGAAACCAACATTCAGGCTCACGCTGTCTGCATCGGTATAAGCCAACACCATGTAGGAATGGATAGATGAGTTCATTGCAAAAACCACTCCAAAAGCAATTAAGCCAGCGGTAATAGCAATGCCTGGATCACTCTGCCTCCACAACGCAATAGCGATGAGTCCAGGAATTGCAGTAAGAACAGCACTCCAAAACTTAACTGTGGAAACTCCTGGACTGGATTTTTTGCCCCAGGCATTCCTTAAAGTGGGCGCTAACGCCTGCACAAAACCGTAACCAATCACCCATAGTCCTAGAAAAGCTCCAATCTCTGAAAAGTTCCAGTTAAGAGATGTCTCTAGAAAAACAGGTAATGCAACGACAAACCACACATCTCTAGCTCCAAAGAGAAAAAAACGTGCCATAGAAAGTGCGTTGATCCCTTTGGATTTTGAAAATAGATCTTTAAACATCGGCTTCTCCTTCATACGCCCCATATCACCAGGCAAGACCAGAGTCAAAACAAAAGACAGAGCCAGGCCAAATGCCATTAGCTCAACGGCCTTATTGAAACCAAAACTAATCAGCAAAACTCCACCCAGAAAAAATCCCACACCCTTGAGAGCATTTTTGGAACCTGTTAGAACCGCAACCCATTTAAATAATTGCTTTTTACCTTTCTGTTCTTCTTCCGGCGTTTCAGGAACAACTGTTTTGATTGCACTCTTTGCACTCATTTTGTTGAGGTCTTTGGCGATGCCACTGATTGCTTGCGCAACCATGACATAACTAACGCTTAACAACTTTGGCCAACTAGCAGCAACAGGAACCAACATCAGTAGAGCACCTATCTGCAGAAGAGTTCCTGCCCATAGGGTTAGTCGTAAGCCATAGCGAGCACCAATCCAGCCGCCATACAAATTGGTAATGATGCCAAAGAACTCATAAAAGAGAAAAAGAAAGGCAATTTCTAAAGCTGTATATCCAAGCTGATGGAAATGAAAGACCACCAACATACGCAGAGCGCCATCAGTAAGAGTGAACGCCCAATAGTTGGCTGTGACGATCCCGTATTGCTGCAGAGACGACAATTTCATTTGGTTATCTTTTAACCTTTGCTATCTAGATTCACGACATAAGAAGTTAGGTCTGCCATACGACAGCTGTAACCCCATTCATTGTCATACCAGGCAAAAACTTTTAATTGATTCCCATCTATAACCATTGTGGACAAAGCATCAATAATTGAACTGCGTGAATCATTGACGTAGTCAATGGAGACTAAGGGCCTTTCTTCATAGCCAAGAATTCCTTTTAAGTCTCCTTCCGCTGCACGTTGAAAAGCGTCATTAACATCTTGAACTGAGACCTTTCTCTCAAGTTCGAAAACGGCATCAGTCAGGGATGCATTCAACAGTGGAACACGTACAGCATGTCCGTTTAATTTGCCTTGAAGCTCGGGGAAAATCATTCCTATAGCTTTAGCCGAACCAGTTGTAGTGGGGATGAGGCTTTGAATACTGCTGCGTGCTCGCCTTAAGTCGCTTTTAAAAGAGTCAATTGGAACCTGTGTATTGGTGATGTCATGAAGAGTGGTAATGGCTCCATGCATGATTCCAAAGTTTTCATTGACAACTTTGACAACTGGTGCCAAGCAATTGGTTGTACACGATGCAGCTGTGACTAGTCGATGAATCTTAGGGTCGTAAAGATTATGGTTGATTCCATAGACGATATTTAGAGCTTCTGTCCCTGCCACTTCACCTGTCACGGGACAAGCAACAACAACTCTTTTAATGCCACACTGATCAAAGTAAGGGTTTAATAGTTCTGGTGTTTTTATCTTTCCACTGCATTCCAGAACAAAGTCAACACCCGCTTGCTCCCATGGAACATTAGTGGGAGCACTCTCTTGCGAGTAGCTAAGAAATTGACCATCAATCTTGATCCCTTTTAAGTCGGAATCAATGTGCTGGTCCCAACGACCATGAACGGAGTCAAATTCCAGTAGATGAGCTGCTGTTGGAGCATCTCCTGCTGGGTCATTGATATGAACTAGTTCAATATTGGAACGACCCCATAAGGCACGAAAAACTAAGCGGCCAATCCGACCAAAACCATTAATACCAATGCGCATTGAACCAACTAGCAGTAAAAAAAAGAACGCTCTGGGCTTGAAAGAAAAGCTACCTTAGAACGCATCAATTTATTTTGATGTATCAACCCTGCTTGATGCAAGCTATTGTGTGATTGCTTCAAAAATTGATAGCAAAAACCTTTGTAGATCATTTGGATTCATGAGAGCAGTCATTGCTGAAAAAAATGTGCTTGCGGCAAGTCAAGCAAGTGGGCTTCTCAAGGCCTTAGCCGATCCTCTTCGTATGGAAGTCATTCAATCTTTATCAGAAGGAGAGTGTTGTGTTTGTGATCTGATGGAAAAGACAGGTCTTGCGCAATCACGCCTTTCATTTCATCTCAAGGTTCTAAAAGATTCAGGATTAATTACAGACCGTCAAAGCGGACGTTGGGTGTACTACAAATTGGATCTAAAAGCGTTGCAATTATTAGAAGATTGGATAGCTGATCTGAAAAAGAGTTGTAAGAATGCAGCAAAGCCTTGTTCTTAATCCGTACTTATAGGATCTGACTTTAATTGATCAACTCTTTAAAATATCAACAACATTGTCTTCTTCAAGGCATTAATTGGTGTTCTTGTTGCCCTCGCTAATGAACGATACCCCAATCAGTAAAACCGTTCATATTGATAAGTAAATATACTAATTAGTGGCAATATGTCTCAGTGATTCACAAGATTCTAGAAGAACTTCTATTTAACTCAATAGTCATTCTACTTTGTTAATTGATGGGTACAACTAGAGTCTTCTAAGCTCATATCTATTAACCAATTTTTATCAATACCAAGGAGTTCAATAGCGTTTAATTCAAAACTATCAAGTTCAAAGTAGTTGTAAGGAACATTTACCCGTAAGGTTAATTGCCCCTCTTCTCTTGAAATGGAGTGATTGGAAAATTCTAGTTCTTCTAAATTTCCATCAACATCATTTGAGATAGTTAGTTTTAAGATCTTCTTCAGATTCCATGGAGATTTATCCATGAAACTTGCTTGATCTTCCCAGTATTTTTTATAGGCATGGAACCCTTTCTTAATGTTCATTGCTCACTCCATTTAAATTTGATTAGAGGTTATAGTTAGGATTATAAGTCAATGGCTGGTTAACGAATCCTACCTATTTACAAGTTGGGCACCTGTACCCTTATTACATCAACCACCCAAGGAATTAACAATAGAACAAGTGTTATGAACAGTAACAGAAATGGTATTTCCCGTTAGCATTGAATCATCAACATAAAAGAGATATTTCTGCACTGTTCTTTCAGAATCTAATTGTCTATATTTATCAATCAATTGAATCTCGAAATTGCTCAAGACGTACATCACTTAATCCTTGTATTAAAGCCCAAGCTGTTTCACCAGAGATAGTCTTTTCATCACAATATTGCAAGACTGCTTTATCTATTGCTTGTATAAGAGCTTGGATATCTTGATCTTGTAGATATTTGAATTTATTATTCATTACGACAGACTCAAACTAATAACTGAATGAAAGCCTTCTTTGCGAAGATCATTGACCTAGAAGTATGACCTCCCTACTCTAATCAAATATTGTTGATTTAATCAAGTTTTATTGATGTAATGTCGGTCTTAGGTAAATAAGGAAGGTTTTTAGGCGAATCCCATCCCTTTAGTTTTGGTTTGACTGCCGGCGGTAAGGAAGTGCGTTTTATCACTGCCAACGTCATAGAGGGTGTAATTCAAAGTCTGACTCATTCTTGGAACAATGACAGGTAAAGAGAAAATCTATCAAATAATGAAAACGATAACCGTTTTAGTTTTAACCTCAGAACAATCTAACTTTCCCTCCTTTTAGGCGTAGCAATGAGGGATATGAAATTGCTAATCATTGCGACTTACAGAGGGTGGCGATGGCACCGTTTTTAAATGCTCGGAAAGAGGCACTAATCAAAACCATCAAACAACAACAAGTCCTTTTCTATTTACTAGGAGGTCTAACGATGATTTCTCTGATCTTTTGAAACTGCTTTTGCCAAAAGCGAATAACAGAATCAGGAATTGGTTTGTTGATAGGCATGATTAAAAAGGGACCTAGTTGGCCCCTTGAAAGTCGACTGTCAATCTCTTGGAGACTAGCTACTTAGGGCGCTTTGGTTATCTCTATTCATTCGACAGATGCTGCAGCAGAAACTCCTGGCCACATGGCAGCAAATTCGGCATCTGATACAACAGCTGTGACCTCAAACTGGATGCCG
>QCJW01000005.1 GCA_003215775.1 Prochlorococcus sp. AG-409-G20 | reverse complement strand
GGCAAGGGACGTTAAATGCCCCTTAGCTTGAGGGAATAGAAATTATGGAAGAGTTTTATTGCAGTCCCAATGGGAAGAAAATCTTCTCAGGTCCTGCAATCATTACCGATGATGCAACTATAAGGACAAGTATTTGAACTCCAAAAAACTGTTTCCAGCGATAACTGAACAAGGTGGAGTCTGAACTAAGGCCCCATCCATCTGTTGGTTCGTTATTTTTCCTTGCATACCAATGAAAATTCGAGACTTGGATAATGGCAATTAATCCAAAAATGGCTGGCAAAAGCTGAAAGCCACCAGATGGTTTAACTAGACCAAGGTCAGAAGGATGAGGTGGGACAGTTATGAGATGACTTAAAAAATCAATCATTTCCAAGAGGTAAAGCTCGGCTATTAATAACCCAAGTAGTGTTTGAAGCAGTGCAGTAGCTCTAAGATCGTTACAAATTAAGTATTTGGGACCTTAAGGGAACAAGAGCAAAAGGCTTCTCAAAACAAGGAGTTCTCCATATGAACAACTAGGTTTTAAGAAAGTTGTTTTGACTCCCGCCTAAGAGACAGATCTCTTAATCAAGAATTGTTTAACAATGGCCTTAATAGCATCAGGGCCTAGCAATTTAAAACGAAAAACTAATAACGCCCCCTGTTGGATTCGAACCAACGGCCGGCTGCTTAGAAGGCAGCTGCTCTATCCAGCTGAGCTAAGGGAGCACTTTTTAATTTTGACAGCTTGATAATCTAATCCCTCTATTGTTAGAAAATCTGAATTAAACAGATGGCGGCAAGCCGGCTAACAGACTGTCAAAAAAGTGAGCTATTGGAAGGCTACCGATCCGGAAGGACCACTAAAAGCCTTGCAGAGCAATTTGCTTGCAGTCCAATCACTGTAAATCGCACTGTTAAGGCTTTATTACCTCCTGCTGAGTATGTTGCACTAAAGGCTGCCAGAGCTAGAGGAGAAGCATTTCCAAAAATTCAAAACGAAATCAACTCTAATGAACCAATTTCTAGCGAGTCACAACAAGAACAAGAAGAAAGTGATATGGCTCACATCCACGAAAAAGACCTTGGTCAACTTGTTACTGACAAAGAAAAGTCAAACGAAATAGGCCATGAATCTAAAAATTCTCATCCAATAGCCCAACTTAAATTAAATGATGGAGACAATTTCAGTCCTACCATCGAAGATAATGCTGAATATGAAGTAGATAAAAAGAACGAATCAATAGAGAATATTTTTCATGAGGTTGTCCCTCTAGCCAATGATTTCAATCCAGAAGAACAAAAAGATATATTATGCCAGCCTCTCTCTCCTGACGTATTGCCAAATTGTGTATATATGTTGGTTGATAAGACTGTAGAACTAGACATTAAATACCTTAAAGATCTTTCAGAGTTAGGAGAACTGGATCCCAAGGATAAAAACAGGCAAGCACTTTATCTATTCTCAAATCAAAGATCAGCAAAGCGAGTTTGTGGAAGAACTCAAAGGGTTATTAAAGTTCCTGATTCATCTGTATTTGAAGTCTCTAAGCATTTCCTATTAGCCAAAGGGATTACGCGTCTGGTTATAGAGGGATCATTAATATCTCTAGACAGTGAGCAAAAATAAATCATATTAATTAAGCCAACATTTTTAGAAATAATATTTAATCTATTCTCAAAAGAAAAATGAATTATTGTTTATCTGGTTTTGCTACATGAGGCAAGCCCCAACCTAATTTATTCCTTAAGACTTGGAAGAATTCATGATCAGAAAGCCTCACAAATTTAACAGGATGTTCACTTCGCCTTATTAAAACCCTATCTTCTGGCCAGACGTAACAACCTGCACTTCCATCTACTACCATCATCAATCTTTCGGGAGTAGCTGGAAAGATAGTTACAGGCTCTTCTTCACTAAAAACAAGGGCTCTTGAAGCAAGTGAATGAGGTGCGATAGGAGTCAATTGCAAGACAGGACAATCAGGAGTAATCACTGGCCCACCTGCACTAAGTGAATAAGCTGTTGATCCAGTTGGAGTAGAAAGAATTACACCATCAGCGGATATATCCACAGGAGCATGTTTTCCAATAGAAATCTCAAAATGGCACATGCTTGTTAAAGGTTCACGATGCAATGCCATCTCATTAAGACATAAAGCTTCCCACCTACGCTGATCTCCACGCAAAACACTAACTACCAGACTCGTCCTTTCATCGATTGACCAATCCTCTGCTAAGACATGACTCAGAGCCTTATCTAGATCAGCCAAATACGCCTCTGCAAGAAAGCCAAGATGCCCAGTATTGATAGTGAGTATTGGAACTTGAACTGGTGCGGTCTGACGTGCAGCCGAAAGTACAGTTCCATCACCGCCAAGAACTATTGCTAAAGACATCTCAGAATCAAAGCCTTCAGGTACACAGGCGCTATATCCGCGCATGCGCATGTGTTGATCAGGGTTAGCAAATCCAACCATGCCACCTGAACTACTAACTCTAAAAACTTCAATACCTAATTTCTCCAGCCTTGACTGGATTTTTTGAGCCGTTTCCAAAGCCAACGGCTTACCTTCATTGACGATCAGTCCTACTCGGAGCACCGATCGACCAAAACAAAGTACCAATCCATTTTAATAATGATTGCCAATTTTTACTATCTAACCACTTAATCAATTAAAAAGTCTTCAATAAAGATACAAGATTAAAACTGCTCTAGGAATCGAATATCACTTGTATATAGCCTTCTAATGTCATCTATTCCATGCCGAACCATACAGAAACGCTCTACACCAAGGCCAGCAGCAAATCCGCTCCAACTTTGACTATCAAGTCCAAGCCCCTCTATAACAGCTGGATCTACCATCCCACATCCCATCACCTCTAACCATCTACCTCGCCACTTAACATCAACTTCTGCAGAAGGTTCAGTAAAGGGGAAATAACTAGCTCGGAACCGTACAGGGAGATCACCAAAAAACTCTTTCAAAAAAGCCATTACAGTCCCTCTTAAATGACTAAAATCAAGACCTTGATCTATAGCTAGAACTTCAATTTGATGAAACACTGGTGAGTGTGTAGCATCAACTGCATCCCTCCGGTAAACCCTTCCAGGAGAAACAATTCTTACAGGGGGAGTATTCTTTTCTAAATACCTAATTTGAACTGGTGAAGTATGGGTTCTTAAAAGAAATTGATCTTCTAGATAAAAAGTATCCTGCATATCTCTAGCAGGGTGGTCTTCAGGAATATTTAAGGCAGTGAAATTATAGTAGTCATTTTCTATTTCCGGACCTTCAGCAACTCTATATCCCAAGCCAGAAAAAAGATCAACTATTTCTTCTGTTGTACTAATCAAAGGATGTCTATTACCTATAGGAATAGAAATAGAAGGAGTTGTAACATCAATCTTTTCTTTAGCTAAAAGTTTTTTTAATTCTTCTTCCTTTAATAATTTCACTCTTTCCGAAAGAAGAGCTTGAAACTGATTCTTTAGTAAGTTTGCCCTCTGTCCAATCATGGGGCGCTCTTCACCTTGAAGATTGGACATCCCTCCAAGGATTGAAGATAAACGTCCTTTTTTACCAAGGAAGCTAATTCTTAATTTTTCTAGCTCACCTTGATCAGAAGCTTCAGATATACCTTTAGTAGCTTCAGCTTCTAAAAGCTCGATCTCTGCGATCAGTTTCTTAACAGATACTTTAGAACTCACGGCAAAAAATTTCTCAGGGAAGACTTTAGGCAGCTATTAGGACTAGGTTCCAATGAGTGTTTATACACGTAATGAAGCCTCTGAGGATACTTATTAGCAATGATGATGGGGTTTTCGCTGAAGGAATCCGTCATCTTGCTACAACTGCCGCTAATCGTGGACATCAAGTCACAGTTGTTTGTCCCGACCAAGAAAGATCAGCAACTGGACATGGACTCACCCTACAAGCACCAATAAGAGCAGAGCGAGCAGATGAATTATTTGCTCAAGGAGTTAAAGCATGGGGGTGCAGCGGGACACCAGCTGACTGCGTCAAACTGGCACTATTCGAGTTAATGGATCAAAGACCAGATCTTGTTTTATCGGGAATCAATCATGGTCCAAATCTAGGTACAGATATTTTCTGCTCAGGAACTGTTGCAGCCGCCCTTGAAGGAACCCTCGAAGGATTGCCATCACTTGCTGTGAGTATGGCTTGTTTTCAAAACCGTGATTTTGAATTTGCAGGAGAACTTGCCTTAGATATCGCGGAGGATGCTATTAAAAACAAATGGCCTCAAAATTTATTACTTAATCTAAATGTTCCTCCTTGCGACCCATTAAAGATGGGTTCTCTTCAATGGACGAGACTGTCAATTAGACATTACCAAGAACAATTCAGTCGTCGAATTGACCCTCACGGGAATGAATACTTCTGGCTTGCAGGTAAAGCTGTTAAGGACCTTGAATCTGCCGGAGACGGCCCAAGCAAATGGCCTAGTGATGTAGCACAAATAGAATCCCAAGCACCCTCATTGACCCCTATCCAGCCAGACCTGTTTTGGAGAGGGAATGTTTCATTACTCCCAAAAATCCAAAAAATTGATCAAGTTGCTCGATAAATCCTCTGAAGAAGCCAAAGGGAGAAAATCACACCGATAACATGTGCAAACAAAACCTGAGTGTTACTGAGAACAGAGAGCATCTCTAAGGATGTAATTGGGTAATTTTCCATTGATCTAATCCCAGCTCCTATTGAGATTCCTGGAGCTTGCATTGAAGCCTGAACAAAAAGTGCTCCCGCCAAAGATTGATATCCCACTGAAGAAAAAACCAATCCCAAAAGATCAACGATCAATCCTCTCTTAAGCAAACGGCTTGTCTCTCCTCGACTAGGCCTTGCAGTGCTAGCCAAAGACCTTCCAGTGCGAACGATTAGCCAACCATGCCAAAGGCTATAAAGGAGGAAGAGAAAGGCTAAGGTAGTCAAAGAGAGTCCTGGGCCTAAGCCCAAAGCTCTTTCAGAATTTCGAGCCAAACTGCTTCCAATATTGTTAAAGAGCAAAACCCCTACTACAACTATCCCCAGGACGACTTGGATCCAAAATCTAACCCAGCCCATTCTCCGCATTCCCAAAGAAAGCAATTGAAAATCAAGTTGGTCTGCCATACAAAAAGGACTACGGTCTTTCAAACTTCCCATCAAAGCGCAGATTTTGCACTTCTCAAGTGATTCCTCTCTGCTCACCTAAGCAGGCTCGTCTTCCAACTTCCTTAGCTCTAGGAAGTTTTGATGGCCTTCATGCAGGACACCTTCGAGTGATTGAGAAAATCACTCAAAGGTGTCTTGGAGTGCCTACTGTTGTTAGCTTCTGGCCTCATCCACGTGAAGTTCTTTATGGAGAGACAAGACTAAGGCTAGATCTACCTTCAGAGAAAAACTCACTGCTAGAGAAGTTAGGAGTTGAACAATTGGTATTAATTCCATTTGATAAATCTTTAGCTTCTCTCAGTGCAGAAACATTTGTAAAAACAATTCTTTTAGAAACTCTTCAAGCTCGAACAATAGCTGTTGGAGCTAATTTCAGATTTGGTCGTAATAGAGAAGGAGATACACAAACACTGAAAGCATTAGCGAATCAAGAGGGTGTAGAAGTTTCAATTGTGCCAATACTTGAAGATGAAACTGGCCGCATGAGTAGTAGTCGCATACGCGCATCACTGAGCGATGGAAATCTTTTTAAAGCTAAGAACCTTATGGGGCGTGCTTATAGATTTCGAGGCAGAGTAGTTGCTGGAAAGGGTCTTGGTCATAAGATTGGATGGCCCACTGCAAATTTGCAGATCGATGGGCGAAAATTCCTTCCTGGTCTTGGTGTATATGCTGCATGGGCAATAATCAATAATGAAGAAGAAAAATTCGCAGCTGTTATGAACCTGGGTCCTCAACCAACCGTTGACCCAACATCCCCCTCTGGTGTTGAAGTTCATCTGATTGGGAAAGAAATTGATCTTCTAGGATGTGAATTAACAATTGAGCCTGTAAAAAGACTTAGAACTCAAAAGCGTTTTGAAAATTTAGAGGATTTAAGCAATCAAATCCTTCTTGATGTAACAAAGGCAAAATCATTACTTCAGTAATGCCAAAACCAATTCCTAGAAAGATTTTATTTAAAGGGGATAAGCATTTGACAGGCCCCAAACAATAAAAAAACCTATCCCTCCAAGTAAAATCACCCCCCAAATAAGGAGATTCATTTGGCTATCGGAACTACCTTGATCCATAAGCAGCGAAACATGCGATCCTGCCAAGACTGGCACGAAAATGATGGATAACGACAAACTAGTAAACCCTTGTGTTGCTCAGCTGATAGATGCAAACCTTGATAGAGCAAGAGAAGGGATAAGGGTCATTGAAGAATGGTGCCGATTTAATCTTACTTCTAAAGATATTGTGATTTCTCTGAAAGATTTCAGACAAACTCTAGGGCTTCATCATCACTGGAACTATAAGAGAGCCAGATCAACCGCAAAAGATAATGGTATAGGACTAAGTCATCCCTATCAAGAAACTAGAACTTCTTCAATTGATATTTTAGCTGCCAACTTTTCACGAATTCAGGAGGCTCTGCGGGTTATAGAAGAGTTTGCAAGAATAGTTGACCCAAACTTGTCAGTCTCTTCAGCCAAAATAAGATATTCCTTATATGATCTTGAAACAAAGGTCATTAAATTATCAAAAGGTTCAAACAGGAGACTAAAACTTAACAACTCCAATCTTTACCTTATAACCAACCATGATCGAGTCAAAATCAAAACTATTACGAATGCCCTAGAAGCTGGAGTCAGGTTGATTCAATTCAGACTCAAAGAAGGTTCTGACAAAGATAAACTCATTGAAGCTAAAAAGTTAGCTTCAATTTGCAAAGACTTTGATGCTCTTTTAATTATTAATGACCGAATTGATATTGCCCTTGCATGTGATGCTGATGGAATTCATATAGGACAAGAAGATTTACCTACAAGCACCACAAGGAGTCTAATAGGTGAAGATAAGCTAATTGGCAAAAGTACACATACTTTAAATCAACTATCCATGGCAGAGTCTGAAGGTTGTGACTACGTTGGTGTTGGCCCAGTCAATCAAAGCAAAACCAAGCCCAAAACCAAAGCATTAGGTACTACTTACCTTGAAGAAGCTATAAAAATTTCAAGACTTCCTTGTTTTGCAATCGGCGGAATAAACAATTTAAATTTACATGATATTGTTTCAGCTGGAGCAACAAAGATCGCAGTCTGCAATGCCATAATGAATGCGAGTGATCCATTCAAAACAACTAAAGATCTAATGAATGGTTTAAAATGAAAATCATTGTTAATGGTCAACGAACCTCTGTTGATTCTTCTAAGAAGGAGCCAACACTTTCCAATGTATTAGAAGACTTAGGTCATAATCACAGGCAAATCGTAGTTGAATACAATGGAGTGATTATTCCACCTAGAAAGTGGGGTCAGCAAAAAGTGAAAGATGAGGACTCTCTTGAAATTGTGACAATTGTCGGTGGAGGTTCCTAAAGTAAGTATCAACTACCAAAAGTTAGTTGAACAAAACCTTACTCCGGTCTTCAAAAGCACTTTTAAATCGCTTTTTGTCAATCTTATTGGTACCACTTTTAATTGCCTCCCTTTCATTATCAACTCCACAACCAAGCATGGCTGCCAGCGGGGGTCGCATTGGAGGAGGAAGCTTTAGAGCCCCATCTATCCCTCGAACTGGTGGCTACGGAGGCGGTTACAGAGGTGGCTACGGAGGCGGTTACAGAGGTGGCTACGGAGGCGGTTACAGAGGTGGCGGAATTGGACTCCCTTTTATTGTTCCAATTTTTGGCTTTGGGGGAGGTGGACTCTTTGGCTTCTTAATTCTCATGTCAATAGTTGGAGTAATTATTAATTCAGTGCGAGGAAGTAATTTTCAATTATCAGAAAGTCCTGCGATATCCACAAATACAACTCCAAGGTCAATTAATTTAATTCAACTTCAAATAGGGTTATTAGCAAGTGCGAAGTTCATTCAAAAAGATTTAAGAGAACTTGCATCAGAAGCTGACACAAGCAACTCTTATGGCTTGCAGAAAGTGCTTCAGGAGACAACACTCTCGCTTCTAAGACAACCTGAATTATGGGCATATGCAAATCTTGAAACTGGAGATGTACCTTTCAGCTCAGCCGAAACCACTTTCAATCGCCTGTCCTTAACTGAACGAAGCAAATTAAGAGCAGAAATCACATCAAACTTTTCTGGGTCAATAAGTCAAGACACAAAACCTATGGTCAAACCCGGTGATGCAGACGCTTCTAGCGAATATATTGCTGTAACGCTATTAATAGCCTCGAAAACAAGAGTTGGACTTAATTCAACCTTTAATAATGAGCAGCTAAAACTAAACCTTCAGACACTCGGGGCTATATCTTCTAATGACTTGATGGCACTAGAAATCATCTGGCAACCCGAAGGGCAAGGAGAGGTCATCAGTGCAGAAGACCTAGTCACTTCATACCCAAATCTCAAGCACCTTTAGCTATTCAAAAGAGGTCTGGCCAAAAACTTAACAATTTCTTTCGCCAAAATTGTGCAACACAAACATAATTAGCGGCTCAACACAATTAACTTGTATGGACTAATTTCTAATGCCAAGTGTCTGCCTCTCCACGTCCCGAGCCGAGAACAATGAAATGGGAGACCAATGGAGAATTAGCTCCTAGGGATCTTTCTGAGCTTGTAAGCAGATTGCTTGACGTGGAATCTTCTAACAACAGCACTGAATTATCTAGATTAGGTACCAAATACAACGATAAAGATTAAATTTGATTCTCTCCACTTGCATATAGAACCCTGATAGCCCAACTTTGGGAAGAAATGAGATAAAAAATGGCTAGACGTCCAATCGAATGGGTAAACACTCCCGTACTTGTTGAAGCTTTACTGCGATATGAACAAGGAATCCTTCCTCGCTCAATGCGGTTATGGGTTGAAGAACTACTTGATATTGACTCTGGCCCAGAAGCTGTTGTAGCAAATAATCGCCCTAACTAAAAATCAAATATCAAAAAGTCTAAGAAAAGTCTGCTGATCTAAGGATCCTTAAAGCAGCCATTGCTGCTCCATACCCATTATCAATGTTCACCACTACCAGACCTGGAGCACAGCTAGCGAGCATTCCCTCAAGTGCAACTTTTCCTCCTGAACTGACCCCATAGCCAATTGAAACAGGCACACCAATAACAGGCTGAGGAACTAATCCAGCCAGCACAGTAGGTAATGCCCCTTCCATCCCGGCACAAACTATTAAAACTTTAGCTTCTTTAATTCGATCTAATTGAGCAATTAATCGATGCAAACCAGCTACACCAACATCAAGCAAAATTTCAGCATTAATTCCATGCCATCTGAGTGCAAGCTCAGCTTCCGAGGCAACTTCAAGATCGCTAGTTCCACCCGTGAGAATTAAAGTTTTCCCAAGACTAGATTGCGGCTTGGCAGGCAAACCCAAGGTCAGACATCTAGCTTGAGAATGAAACTTCACATTAGGAATTAACTCTTGAACACTCTTAGCTTTCTTCGATCCAACTCTGGTTACTAATGCAAGTTCACTTGAAGTATCTAAAATTTTAAGAATTTTAGATATCTGACTGGCAGTTTTATTTTCACCCCATATTGCTTCAACCATTCCAAGTCGACTTCGCCTTTGAAGATCTAATCGAACTATTTCATCAGTCACTGTTGGATTAGTTCTCCTGCATAAGTAATTGGGAAAGGATTTCCATTATCAAGTCCGGTTTCTTTGCGAGAAACCTCTTCAAATTGTTTCTGTATAGCTGCAATCTCCTTCTGAGGGATAGCTTTCCATTGAGAACGTGTCTCCCAATTTATCAATAACATTGCTTCTTCTCTTTCCTCATCCCAAAAGAGCTGTCTATTAAGAAATCCACTTTGATTAGAAAGCCAAGGTTCCCAAGTAGCTTTTTCTGCTTTTAACCAAGCCTCCTTACGACTTGAAGGAACATGAAGCCTAATCAATTCAATTGCATGCATTTTATTCAAATCAAAAGCAGCTTTACTCAAAGACACTCCTTCTAGAGGATTTATAGTGACAAAAAACACTACAAAAAATACTAGAAGAAGCTTTCTCAGAGAACTAAAAAGAAACACAACCAACGAATTTCCTTTCACAGGCTTTGCAACATAACAACAGCCTGGCAACTTATTCCTTCCTCTAGGCCTTCAGGTCCCAGCCTCTCGTTAGTAGTTGCCTTGATGCCTACACAATCAAGTTCTAAGGACATGTAAGAAGCAAGATTTTTTTGCATTTCTGGAATATGGGGTTTTAGTTTTGGACGTTCAGCTACAACAACTGAATCAACATTAACGATTCCCCATCCTTTATCGTGAACCAAAGCGACAACTTTTTCTAACAGGAACAAACTATTTGCCCCTTTCCATTGAGCCTCATCCGGCGGAAAATATTTACCAATATCTCCTAAAGCCAAGCCCCCAAGCAATGCATCCATAACAGCGTGAGTGAGAACATCAGCATCGCTATGCCCCTCCAATCCCAGGCCTTCAGGATGATGAAGAGTTACCCCACCTAAAATAAGTGGTCTATCTGGAACTAGACGATGAATATCGTATCCATTGCCGATTCGAAATGGAGAAGTATTAGTAGTCATAGTAATTGATTTGAGCGGCATTGCTTGAACTATGTCTCATAAGAACTTAAGGAACGGCTATTGAGAATGAATCCGCAAAGTGAAAGGTTTAGGAATTCTAAATGTAAGTTATTTTAGGTCGTAGCATGCAAGACAAGTAAAAGGTTAATTGGAAGAGCATAAATAGAGAAGTCTCTATTAACTAACCGAAAGTTATTCAACCAAAGCCCACTTAAAATTTATCGCATGTACGAAGAGATAGTTAACGATTAGATCTCTAAAAAACTATTTTGAAAAGATCATGACTAGAAATTAATTTATTATAAGTACCTATTAGGCAGACAGAAGTCAAGGCCAGAAGTAGTTGAAAACGATACCCATACAAAAGTCTCTATAAAGCAGAAAATGAATGAATATAACAAATAAATAAGCCAAGAAGTTTGACACTCTAAGATGATATTTTAAATAATTTCGATGGAAACCACCTGGGTAGGAAGCAATCTCACATTTAATAATACTGCTCAAATACTAAAGATTTTATTGCAAGAAACTGAGATTAAGACTATTTATGACATAGGCGCAAACAAGGGAGATTGGACTAGGACATACTCACACTATTGCAAGAACTTAGTTGCATTTTATATGTTTGAAGCCAATCCTATAATGATAAAACCAGAAGATCTAAATTATGAATGGCATAATGTACTCCTCTCATCAGAAGACAATATTGAGGTTACTTTCTATTCAATCAGTGGTCCAGGTGATAGCTATTATAGAGAACGATCAAGGCAGTATTCAAAAGAGGGGCCCCAATTAAAACTAATCACCAGGAAATTAGGTTCATACATCAAAGAAAAAGGCATACCAAATCCAGATATAATAAAAATTGACACTCAAGGATCTGAACTAGATATAATCAAGGGAGCTAAAAATATTTTTGAAAAATCTAAGTTAATAATATTAGAAGTTCCTATCATTTCCTATAATGAAGGGGCACCAAAAACAAGCAATTATATAGATGAAATGACTTCAATGGATTTTATTCCTGTAGGTATAGATCAAATTCAATACATAGATAATACTGTTATTTTCATGGATATGATCTTTATGAAAAGTTCAACAAAGTATATGACACTAGGTAATTCAAAATTTTTAGAATCTGATATAAATAGAACTAATTTTTAATGTAATAGAATCTCTAAAAAATCAGATTCAATAACAAGTTAGTCAGGAACTATCTACCACTTGCATCTTATATGTTCTTTTGAGCAACTTTTTTACAGGACTGTTAATCTTGGAATCGTAAATACCATCTCGCGATCGGGATAAGTGTTGAGTATGTGAAGACAAATGCAATCCTAAACCAATTAGCAAGTTTCAATCCGCAAACAAAACCTTACCTATCCCTAATCTTAGAGTATGACTGAAACCTTAGATTTTTATTTCTACCAATAGTATTGTAGCGAAATGAATTCTTAGTCAGCTTCAATGATCGTTTATTTATTTAGTTCAGAATTTGCTGATAAGTTGAGGTTTTAGTAAATAAATTAAAATGGAAATCATTAATTATATGAGCTGATCAACTATAAGGAATAGATAGGCCTGGAAGTGAACCAAGACCTGGAATAGCATTTCCTAATAAATTCTCTAAAACAAAATCAAAATATCTAATCATTACTTCAAGAGGTATTTAATAGAAGAAGAGAAGGTAGATTAAAAAATAAATGATTAGTCTTTTTCAACTACTGAATAACTTCCTAACTTTTCAAGCAAGATATTGAATACTCTAAAGATTGAAGAAATCATTAATAGAATCACTTACATAATGAACAGCTTCATATGACAAGGTATCACTTAGAGGAATAGACAATGCCTCATTGGCTAGCATTCTTGAAATTGGATAGTCTAATTTTTGAGTATCTAAATGAGAACTTATTGATGGAATTTCTGGTAGTATTTGTGGATAATGAATCAGAGATTGAATATCTCTATCCTCTAGAAAACTTTTTAATGCGTTTCTATTCTCAGTCCGTATAACATACAAATGAAATACATGATCAGATGTCTCGTGGACAAAAGGCCTTACAATCTCTTTTGCCGAAATCAATTCTGAGTATAATTTTGCAAGATACCTTCGGTGATTATTCCATGAATCAATATATTTGAGTTTTACATTAAGAATAGCTGCCTGTATACCATCTAGTCTGCTATTTCTACCTATTCTATTAAATAGATATTTTGATATTTGACCGTGGTTTCTAATTTGTTTACATATTGAAGCTAGCTCTTCCTGATCAGTAACTAAACAACCAGCATCTCCATAAGCGCCTAGATTCTTACCTGGGTAAAAACTAAAAATACCAATATCTCCAAAAGTACCCACTTTTTTATTTTCTAGAAATGCGCCGTGAGCCTGTGCGCAGTCTTCAATAAGAAATATTCCTTCTTGTTTGCAAAGACTTTTAAAGAGTACACAATCAGCTGGATAGCCATAAAGGTGTACAACCATAATAGCTTTTGTTTTAGCAGTAATAAGTTCCTCTACAGTTCTATAATCAAGACAATATGTACTAGAATCTATATCGGCAAATACAGGTTTAGCTCCTTGCCTTATGACAGCTTCTGCTGAAGAGACCCACGACATTGCTGGGACAATAACTTCATCTCCAGGTCCAATATTCAAAGCTTGAAGAGCAATCTCAATAGCATCAGTACCATTACCACATCCAACACAATATTTAGACCCATTCCAAAAAGAGAAATTTAATTCAAATTCCTCAACTTTTTCAGATAAGATGTACTGAGAATTCTTTATAACGTCTATTATTTCAGCATCTATTTCTTCCTTAATGGATACATACTGTGAATAAAGATTCGCAAATGGGACTTTCATATACTCTTATTTCGAAGTTGCAATAGGGAATGGAACCTTGTAACTATATATATAGTACACTGATTAAAAAGTCAGATAAAAAAGTTTTATATGATTGGAACTAAGCCTTTAAGAGTAGCTCTAATAGGCTGTGGAAGGATAGCCAAGCGACATGCGGATATCTTAGCCAGCAAAAATATTCCAGGAGCAGAGCTTATAGCTGTCCTTGATAAAAGACAGCATCGTGTTGATGAGTTTTCATATAAATACTCTGTACCAGGGTTTACGAGAATCAAAGACATGATGGAAGAATTAAACCCAGACCTAATTTCAGTATTAACTCCAAGCGGACTTCATGCATCTAATGTCATAGAACTAGCCCCTTATAAAAAGCATTTAATTGTTGAAAAACCAATGGCTCTTAATTTAACTGATGCAGATGCAATGATTGAAGTATGTAATCAATATAATTGTAGACTATTTGTAGTTAAACAAAATAGATTTAACTTACCTGTTCAGAGACTAAGAAGTGAGATAGAAAAAGGCAGGTTTGGTAAACTTGTATTAGGCACTGTCAGAGTTAGGTGGTGTAGGACCCAAGAATATTATGACAAAGATTCATGGCGCGGAACTATAAAATTTGATGGTGGAGTTCTTTCTAATCAGGCTAGTCATCACATTGATTTACTTAGCTGGATGTTAGGAGATGTAAAGTCTGTAATGGCTATGAGTAATACTGCTTTAGTGAATATTGAAGCAGAAGATATAGCGATAGTATTATTGAAGTTTACAAATGGAGCTCTAGGAATAATAGAGGCAACAACAGCCACTCGCCCTAAAGACTTAGAAGGTTCTATTTCAATTCTAGGTGAGAATGGCAGTGTAGTTATAGAAGGATTTGCAGTAAATAAAATAAAAAGTTGGCAATTCAATGAAATGAATGAAGATGATTATAATGTTATAAACAATTACTCTGTAAATCCAATAGATGTATATGGTTTTGGACATACAGAGTTCTACAAGCATGTTGTAGATTGTATATTTAATGACAAGAAACAATTAATAGATGGAATGGAAGGCAGAAAAAGTATTAAACTGATAACAGCAATTAGAAAATCAATAGAAACCAAGCAAGAAGTAAGTCTTGAAAGGATGTAATTTAGGACTATGAAATACTTGAATTATATTAATATTATTGAATCGTTAGAGAGAACATATCTATCCTTAGTATGAGAACAAATCCATTGCCCATTTCCAGAAATAGGTAATGGTATTTTCTCTCCATATCTGCTATACCATCCTTGTTGTGTTGCCGGGACACCCGTCATTAATGCAAAGTCTTTAACATTTCTTGTGAGAACTGAGCCGGCCCCAATAAAGGAATACTTACCAAGACTAATACCACAAATTATAGTTGAATTAGCACCTAAAGTTGATCCTTCGCCAACAAATGTAGGCCTAAATTCAGATTTACGTGAAACCTCTGCGCGAGGATTTATAACATTTGTAAATACAACACTTGGTCCACAAAAGACATTGTCATCAATAGTCACTGAGTTATATATTGATACATTATTTTGAATCCTAACATTATTTCCGATAATCACATTGTTATCTACAAATACATTTTGTCCTAAAATACACTTCGAACCGATTCTTGAAGAACTGGAGACATGTGTCCAATGCCAGATAGTTGTTGAATCACCAATAGTTGCTCCATCATCAACAATAGCAGTTTCGTGAATATTAGTTCTAATCATTAAATGTCCATGTGACTGAATAGAACTGATTATAATCACATACTTTCTTTGATTTCAAAATGAATTCCGATGTATTCTCTAGAGAACTATGAAGGAATATCACCAAAGAAGGTGATACAGTATCAAAACAACTTGAGATCAACTGATCTATTTTGTCTCGATCTAACAAAGTCCAACAAGCCATACCTTTGGGACACATTTCTATATCTCTTGAGTCAGTTAAGATTTGAATATTAATTAATGATTTTATATCTAACTTCAGTCTAGTCAATTTACGTGGAACTCTATTCAAATTATTTTGAGAGCAAACTATCAAGACATTCTTATTAGTTTTAGAAATACATCCTCTCAGGCTTTTATGTCTAGCTGGGATATGCTTTTTTATCAAGTCAATTAGTTGAGACATTCTTATATCATAATTATGTTCTTTAATAGTCCTTTGCTGCCCTTTAGCTCCTATTGACATTGCAAGTGATGGATCTTCACTTAAATTCCTGATTTTACTTATAGCCTCGCTGTTAGATTTATAAGTAATTATTTCCCTATCAGGTTCGAAAATTGTAGATAGGTTTGATTTATAATCTGTAACTAGACAGGCTCCCATCCCTGTAGCCTCATACATTCGCATATTACATGCATAGTCTTCAGCAATATCAATATGACTATTTAGAGTTATTAAGCTTTTAGCTAATATTTTATACATTTCACCTGCCCATATCTCACCTTTATGATTGATTTTTAATTTAGAAGAGTCAACCAGGTTATTAGCACCATAACCCCAAACACTAATTGGTAGAAATGAAGCTACTTCCTCAAGTAGTTTGACTCTACTTAAATGAAAGTTAGGATCCAAACCACCGACAAATGTAAAGGGGTACTTTTCTCCAGGTATTTTCTTATATTTTTCGATTAGCCTAATATCAAAACCAATTTGAAAGTACTCAGAGTTCACACCTAAAGATCTAAATCTAGAAATATAATGAGGGCAAGCAGTCAGAATAAGGTCGTAATATTTAAGATCCAAATTAGGTCTTATTGGCGATGCATTCTGCCCAATAACCATCTTCACATGAGGTTTGATCAGTTCAAGAGCATTTGAAGGCATCCAATTTATACTTTGAACATACAAAATATCTGGCTTATACCATTTTACCTGAGCCTCTAATACTTTACATATTTGTTCTTGTCGGTTGGCAATATTAAGCAGTTCCTTACAATACTCTTTACACCAAGTAAGTTGAAGCGGAGCGCAATTTCCTACTATTTCTAAAGCATCATGACCTAAATATTCTAAGCCTTTAGAGTATGCATTACCTGTTCCAAATGAATCACTAAATAATTTTTCTAATTGTTCTTTCCATGTTTTCTCAACCAAACCACAGGAATATACCTTACGCAAATAGGGGCTGTAAAAAGTATCATATATTAGAAATCTCATGGCAACTCTAGCTCTGAGCCTGGGTTAAAATAATTTTAGAGATTCTAATCTCTTGAGTCTTCTCTGAAACCTCTAGAAATATATCAACTTGTTGACAGGTCAGGTTCATACTCAGTGAATCTAAATTGATAATAATAGAAATTCCTATTCTTCAGTATAATGAAAGTGCACCTAAAACAATTGTCTATATAGATAAGGTGACTTCACTAGATGTTACTATTTTAGACACAGGCCAAATACAATTTATAGACCACACAGTCATTTTTAATGAATATGATCTTTATGAAGAGCTCGGCAAAGTATATTAACCTACCTATTTCACAATTTGTGTAAGATGACTTGAATACTACTAAATTCTAACTACTCAAAAAGCGAGTATAATTTAGATTACAATCACAAAGAATAGTTAAAATCCAATTAGATCTCTCTATCCCAAGCATGACAAATAACAGTAAAATCGATTTTCAGGTAATTAATATAAACCCTGCTCCCATAGGCAAGTTTTCTTTACCTATCGAAAAACATTTAGAGTTCAAGGAACATATTAACGCAATATTTAAAACCGCTCCAAACGAATTACGTCAAAACCACCAAGAAATTTCCATGGAGCACATTTGCAACACAAGCGATCAGAACATTTTTAATAGTTTTTCCAATCTGAAAGAGCTTAAGAATATAATTAGTCAAATGATAGTTTTATACATTAAGAGTATTGGTTACATTACCGAGGAAGTTGTTATTCATGATGCCTGGTTGAACAATGCAGGAAAGAATGCAACGCTAGTGCACCATTATCATCCAAACTCATATATTTCCGGAAACTATTTTGTTAACTATAATAAAGAAAGTCATAGCACTCTTTTCTTTAGGAATGACAGAGTTCATCAACATGATGCACCATCAATAAAGATCCAGGAAAATCTTAATGAACCCACTATGTATAACCTACCTTCAATAGGGTTAGAAGCAGAAGAAGGAGAAATATATCTTTGGCACAGTCATATGACACATGGATTTGATATTCCAAATAAAGAGAGCAATAGAATAACCTTAAGCTTCAATTCTCTTCCTAAGGTATGTATTCATGATAGATATTCATTTGAAGTTAAAGGGTAAATCATGTATAAGACCAGGCAAAAGATTGGATATAAAACAGAGCCAAGTCAACCAGTCATTAACAAATGATATGAGGAATTGAAACTTATTCGAAGAGTCTTCTTACCTCCAGCATGCCAAACTTACCAATTAAATAATAAAGAGCTTAGATTAGTAGCTGAAGCAAGTTTACAAACAACTTAATTTCTAATTAACTTTTTTATATAGAATCTTTTCTAGTAAACCATTGATCATAAAGATCTGGTCTGCGAATTCTTGTTCTTTCTTCTCTCTGCTTTTCTCTCCATCTTTCGATAGCTCCATGATCACCACTTCTCAAGACTTCAGGCACTTTCATACCACGAAATTCCGCAGGCCTAGTGTATTGAGGATGTTCAAGCAAAATATCAGAGTGGCTCTCATCAAAAAGAGATTCTTCTTTACCCAAAGTTCCTGGAAAAAGACGTAATAATCCATTAATAATTATCATTGCAGGGAGTTCACCTCCCGTCAAAACAAAGTCTCCCAAAGAGACCTCTTCATGAGCAAGTGTTCTAATACGCTCATCAAAACCTTCATAATGGCCACATAAAATTACAAGTTGATCAGTTTCTTTTGCCCAACGTTGAAGATCCTTCTGCGATAGAGGGGTACCTTGGGGTGACATCAACAAAACTCTATGCCTATTTAATAAAGGGATAGCTTCAAAAGCTTTGAAAATTGGTTCTGGCTTTAGCAGCATCCCAGCTCCTCCTCCATAAGGTTGATCGTCAACTTTGTGATAACTGTCAGACGTAAATTCCCTAGGATTGTAAAAATGTAACTCTGCTATTTTCTGCTTTATAGCTCTACCAATTACTCCCAAGTCATTCAAAGCTGTAAATGCTTGTGGAATAAGACTGACTACATCAAAGCGATAAGGAGTCATATCTCTCCAATTACAAAATACAAAGGAAGTACTTTCCCTTAAGAATTTAAGACATCAGGACGAAATCACAACTTAAAAATCTAATCAAGAAACAAATTAATCCAACTCTTATCAAAGCGTTGAAACCCTATTTATCCTCCTCATAACCTAAAAATGAAAGGCTAGAAGGCTTACTTCTCCAATTAGGAGCAACTTTAACAAAGATTTCCAAATATATTGGTCCTGCAATTAAATTCTGCATTTGAAGTCTAGAAGCCTTGCCAATACTTTTCAACATCTCTCCTCCTTTTCCAATAAGAATTCCTTTCTGACTTTTTCGCTCAACATAAATTGTTGCCAAAATAGCCATACAACCTTCTGATTTCTTTTTAATTGATCTTGAGACAATCTCTTCCATTCTATCAATAGTAACTGCAACACTATGAGGAATTTCTTCTCTAGTGTTGTATAAAACTTGCTCTCTAATCAGTTCTGCAAGTAACAACTTCTCAGGCTGATCAGAAACCATATCTGGAGGATAAAGATAGGGACCTTTCGGGAGAAAGTTAACTAGGTCTTCAATTAACTGCTTTGTACCTATTCCCTTGAAAGCACTGCATTTATAGATAGGCCAATCCAATTCTTTAAGTAATGACTTATAAGCTTCTTCTCTATTAAAATAATCATCTTTAGAAACTAAATCCCACTTATTCAAAACAACTAGAACTGGCAAATTGTATTGTTTTAGAATATTTACAATGTATTGATCTCCTTTGCCTGGCAAAAAACACGCCTCCAGAAGCAAAAGGACAGCATCAACCTGGCCAATAGCTGATCTCGCTGACTTAACAAGTCTTTCGCCAAGTAAATGATGTGGTTTGTGAATGCCAGGAGTATCTACCATCACAAATTGGGCTTTTGGAGTAGTTAGAATTGCCTTGAGTCGATTCCTAGTGGTCTGCGCTATAGGAGAGGTTATAGCGACCTTCTCCCCTACTAATTTATTAACCAGTGTTGACTTTCCTACATTGGGTCTCCCAACTAAAGCAATAAAACCTGATCTATAATCTTTTGGGCTTGATTTAATTTCAGTCATAAAATTACGAGGGTTTAGTCATAACCTGAAGTTAGAAACCAATCAAAATGATGAACGATACAAAACCTAGTTTTGAACAAGCCATGAATTCTGCAATAGTGTGGTGCAAATCATGGGAGGATGGAGAATTAAGTGATGAAGTCCTGGCTGACAGAATTGCAAAGCTCTTAGAAAGCAATGAAGGGGCAAGAGGGTTCTTTGTTGTAAGTCTTGCAGGTGATTGCCCAATACTTGATCGCATGCCTGATCCCTTAATTCTTGAAATAAGAAAAGCAGGAGAAGATATTATCGATTTAATAGTGCGAAACTTGGCAATGAGTAGTGCAATTAGTCTTCATCATGAAAGAAATTGCGATTTTGTCCAGAAAGCTAGATCCCAAAGAGTTAATTACAGATGTATTGACCTACTTCGTCAATTAGAACCAAATGCAGTCAAAAGTCGATTAGATAATCTACTTCAATCAATAAAAGGTCATGGAGATTATCTATCTTTTCTAGAAAGATGGGATTATGACAATGAACAAAAAGAAGCAATTCGGACAAGTATCAATAAAGTTCCATATTAGAAATAAAAAAGAGGCTTAAAAGCCTCTTTTTTATTTCTAATATGGAAGTAATTATCTGAAATCAGTCTCTCCTTCCTCCTCCCTGCAATGCAATCATCAAACGTAGAATAAAAATAAATAAGTTTATATAAGTTAAATACATTCCCAAAGCCCCTGCAAGGTATTGATCATCCCTATAAGTCCGAGGCATAGTATAAAAATCAACAAAAGACATGCCTACAAAAAGGACTGTTCCAAACCCTGCAATCATTAATTCAAAGCCAGAGCCCCCAAACATTCCTGGAGCGAAAAGTCCACCGACTATCTGAACAAGCATTGCAATAATTAGACCTATAAGCCCTAAACCAACTACACCACTAAGAGCTTGACCAACACTGTCGCTCATTCGCCGTCCAACAACAGATGCGATAGCAAAAGTGATTCCAGTCGCAAGTGCAGCCGTTCCTACAGCTCCGATACCTGCTGTACCAATGGCAATTGCGACTAAACCACTCAAGGTATAGCCAGTGATCAAGCTATAAGCACTCAGCAAAGGAAGAGCGGTAGTGTTATTTGCTTTAAGGGCTATGTTTTGAGCCACAAAAAACAAGATGAAATTACCAATTAGGGCTACCCAAAACAAAGGCATAAATAAGCCAGGATTGGCAACTTGCAATGAAAGCCCCCCAATAACTCCACCTGCAGTGAGGACCATCCCCCCCCCTACATAAGGCAAAGCTTTGTTAACTACGTTTGGACCAACCAAGGCACTAGATTGTGCTTCTCGAATGGCCTGTTGAAAATTACTGCTTGCTGGCATAACCCACCAGATCAATTAACCCCTATACTCTGCCAGAAATTTTTTTTCATGGTGTAATTCTTTGTGCGGATCTCCCTATCGTCTGTCTTTATGAGCATAAGCATCAACTACTTTTTGAACCAATGGATGGCGCACTACATCTGCTGAAGTCAAGCGACATACCGCAACTCCTTCTATTTTTTCTAGCAACTCTGAGGCTTCAACTAATCCACTTAACTGCCCGTAAGGCAAATCAATCTGAGTAATATCTCCAGTCACAACCATCCGAGACCTTTCTCCTAATCTCGTTAAAACCATTCTCATTTGAGCTGAGGTAGTGTTTTGAGCCTCATCTAGAATTACAAAGGCTTCATCCAAAGTTCTTCCACGCATATATGCAAGGGGTGCTACCTCAATGATTCCTTTTTCCAGAAGATTTGCTGTTTTCTCAATGCCAAGTAAAGAATGCAAAGCGTCATATAAAGGTCTCAGATAAGGATCTACCTTTTGCTGAAGATCTCCTGGGAGAAACCCAAGACGCTCTCCAGCCTCAACTGCTGGTCGAGTTAAAACCAAGCGTTCTATTTTTCTCTCCATCAACATTTTCACTGCAAAAACAGTTGCTAAAAAAGTCTTTCCAGTACCAGCAGGCCCTAAAGCAAAAGTAAGGTCATTACGTTCCATAGCCTCTACATATGATTTTTGACGAAATGTACGGGGTCGCAAAAGGTTTCCTTGCTGACTTCGAGCAATTATCTGATTACTAAGTTCTGCATGATCTTTACTCCTCCCCGTATCTAATGCATGGATAGCAGCTTGCAAATCAACAGCAGAGACTAACTGTCCCGACTCCCATATTGGCCTCATTAATTCAACCAAAGCAGCTGCCCTCTCTAATTGAGCAGGACGACCAACAATTTCCAAATCCAATCCTCTTAGTACCAAAGAAGCACCTGTAAGATTATTTAAACGATTTAATATTTGATAGTCTCCTCCTGACAATGCAAGAGCCGCATCATTGTTAGGGAGCTCAATCACGAAGCGACCTGACGAGGTGGCTTCAGTCATTAAACCCTCAGGATTCCGAAGAATCTGTTTGAGTTTCAGCCTCTTCTTTGGTATCTACTGGGGTTGACTTTTCAGATTTTTTCTTAGCAGCTTCTTTGTTACGTGATTCTGCTTGCTTAAGCTTTCCTAGAGCTTCTGCAGGTCTAACAGTCTTCTCTAAAAGACCACCTTTTTCAAGTAAGGATCTAACAGCATCTGTTGGCTGGGCTCCTTGACTAAGCCTGAGCCTTAATGCCTCTGTATCTAACCTTGTCTCTTTTGTACGAGGATTGTAAAAACCTAGTTCCTGAAGAGGACGACCATCTCTCCTTGAAGTGCTATTACAAGCTACCAATCGAAAACTTGCTTCTCTTTTTTTTCCAAACCGCTTGAGGCGGAGCTTAATCATCTTGAGTTGACTAGTAAAAGGTTATTAGATGGATTTTGGAAAGTGTTTGAAACACAAACCTATTGCCACTTTACATTGTAAAGGGCTCAAAGGTCTCCAAATCCTTTCTTTTTCTTGATAGGTCTATGTTTTTTTGAAGGCAAGTCTCCCCTTCTACCACCTTTGTTTTGCCCCGGCATTCCCGGCATTCCTCCCATTCCTGGCATTCCCGGCATTCCCGGCATTCCCGGCATTCCTCCGCCACTAGACATTTGCTTCATCAAACCCCGCATCTTTTGAAAATCAGCCAAGACCTTGTCAACTTCTGCAGCAGTATGACCACTGCCAGAAGCAACTCTTCTTCGACGAGATGGCTCAGCAGCTAACAACTCAGGTTTAGTTCTTTCTTGAATTGTCATTGATCCAATCATCGCCTCTATTTTCTTCAATTGCTCTTCACCACTTTTAAGCATTCCATCATCAATTTTATTCATTCCTGGAATCATTTTCATTAGACCTCCAAGAGATCCCATTCGTTTTATTAAGCGCATCTGTTTTACAAAATCAGAAAAGTCAAAAGTTGCCTCCTGCAACTTTTTCTGCATTAGTTCGGCATCTGCAATTTCAACTTCTTTCTGAGCCTTTTCTACAAGAGTTAATACATCACCCATCCCAAGTATTCGACTAGCCATTCTCTCGGGATGAAAAGGCTGCAAAGCTTCAACTTTTTCGCCTGTTCCAATGAACTTGATTGGCTTACCACTAACTTTACGGATTGAGAGCGCTGCGCCTCCTCTGGAGTCGCCATCTAGTTTTGTAAGAACAGCTCCTGTAATGCCAACCTTTTCATGAAAAGCTCTAGTGAGATCTGCAGCCTCTTGGCCAATCATTGAATCAACAACAAGTAAAACATCATCTGGATTTACTGCTGAACGAATACGAACCATCTCCTTCATCATTTCTTCATCAATCTGAAGACGACCAGCTGTATCAACTAACACTGCATCTATACCTTCTTCTTGTGCCTTTATTAAGCCAGCAGCTGCAATATCTTCTGGCTTGGAATCAGTATCCAAACTAAAGACTTCAACATCTATCTGAGCACCAAGAGTTCTAAGTTGGTCAATAGCTGCAGGCCGATAGATATCTGCAGCAACCAAAAGAGGTCTTAAACCTTGCTCTTTAAGATGCAATCCAAGCTTTGCGGTTGCCGTGGTCTTACCTGCCCCCTGAAGACCAGCCATAAGAACCACTGTTGGCCCATCTTTCTGATTGACCAAAGGAGTATTTACACCTCCCATAACTTCAATTAACTGTTCATGAACAATTTGAATAAATTTTTGACCAGGATTAACACCTCTGACCACCTCTGCACCTATCGCCTTATCTCGGACCTCTGCAACAAATTCCTTAACAACTGCCAAACTAACATCAGCCTCTAGCAATGCCCTTCTTACAAGCTTGAGGGCCTCGTCAACATTATTTTCACTTATTTTATCTTCTCCTCTAAGCCCCTTCACCGCATCGTCAAAGCGGGCTGAAAGCTCATCAAACATGGACAAATAAATCAGATTTATTTAATATAATCCATAGCAATGTCTTTTCAATTTAATCAAAAGATTTATCAACTTCCACTTATATAGTCGACTATCTTCCAAACTCCCTTCTCTCTTCCTAATATATAAGTCACTTTAAGAGAAGGAATTGAAGTTTGCGAGATAATATCACCTAAAGAATTAACCCTTTGGTCACTATACCTAAGGTCTGCTTTAACTTCTATTCGTCTATTAGTTCGATTAATCAAATTAACTGAACTAATAATTGCATTAATACTTTGGATTTCTCCTCGAGATTTATCCTTAGATCTTTCTTTAGCAACTCTGCTCACCAATGCCTGTCTAGCAACCTTAGCCAATAGATCATTATCTTCACCGGAAAGAATCGCTGATTTACTTTCCAACCATGTATTAACAAGAGAAAGGACTTGCATCTCATTTGGCTCTTCATCTGTCAAAGGTTTAAATTCCAATCTATTAGTATTTAATTCATCTTTTTCTGAATCTTGAAAAAACTCTTCTTGTTCAATAGCCAACCTAAGAGAACGCTCTACATCAGGTCCCTCAGTCAACTGAAGATCATCAATGCTTTGCTGGCTATTAATTATTTCAATTGAAGACCTTTGTCTATAACCTACAAAAGCAAGCATGATCCCCAAAACAAGAGAAGTAACGACTATAGAAGAATTATTGAGAGAAGGTAGCTTGACAATTGGTAAGCTTTCTAATAAAGATTTATATGAAGAAACTTTTAATCCAATTGTTGAAATAATGGATTTAGTAGAGTCAACTCTTTCAGAAGAGTCTTCTTCATCAGATAAGACACTTGACAATCCTTGATCATGGCGAGAAGAGAGTTCTGATTCGGGAGAAGTTTCTCCTTGAAGTAAAGAAGTATCAGTATTATCTTTTTCAGTTAAAGCATTTTCCTGATCAGAAGTTAAAGAGGATAAGAAAGAAAAACTTGCTTTAGCTAATCCTTTTGCTCCCTTCCAATCCATACGCTCTACATATGATTGAACATCCCTATCAGCGAACCAGGCCTCTAAATCAACAATGCCATCGTCAATATCTCTGTAGCCTATCAATACATCTTGGCGAAGCCAATTCCGACAGTAATCACAATGGGCTCCTAAACGATCTCCTGGGTATTCCTTTAACCAATTCCTAAGTCCTTCATCAGAACTACTTTCAAATCGATTATTAGCGCGATCTATATCAGCAAGCAAAAGATCCATACACCCAAGCAAAGGCATTTGGTCAATCCCTTGCAAATTCAAGCCCCTCAGACGCTTACGCGCCTCTTGAATATTTTCAGGTTTACGTCGAGAGAAACCTGAGGCTGTAAGAGCTAAAACGGCAAGAAAACCAGACTCCTCAGAACCACTTTTCTGCCAACGCGTAAAGAGATCAATTTGTTCTTGAACTGTAAGGTAATTTCGAATCTGCTGGAAAAAGAGTTGAAATTCTGATTGATCCAATTCAACAGATTGGTCCTTGGAAATTCTTCTTCCTTCAAGACCACCCCTTTTCAAAACAAGACTATCTAATAAACGAATACCCTCTTGATGAAAACTTTGATCTCCAATATCCCTACTTAACAAATCAAGGATTCGATAGGGAAGTAAAGTCTGTAGATCTATTTCCAAGTTGGCTCTTTGCTCAGGCAATTTGCCCATGCGCTGTAACAATTGAATCCCTTCCAGTAAATACTGAGACGCGACTTGATATCGCCTTTGCTCTTGTTCTTGAATAGAGGCTGCACGACAAGATAGAGCAGCAACCAAAGTCAAATCAGCTTCTCGCCCACTACCAAGTGCAGGAGTCTGAGGCGGCTGCAATGCTTTACAAGCAAGTTTGAATGCCTCCTGAGGGGCGTCCGCCTCCCAGAGAAGAATTAATCCTGCTACTTCTCTATTCGAGGACAATTCAAGACCAGAAGCTCCGCTTAACAACGCAGCTTCATACTCATCACGCAGAGATTGATTTGTCAGCACATCTGCTGACAAACGCAAAAGTTCTGCCCTTTGAATAAGGACCTCATTAGTAAAGCCTTGAACCGGATATCGGTCTAATCGAAGTTGTAAAGACCTAAGTACAGACTCAGCTTCCGCCGATGGACTGAGCCCTAACAAGCGAAAATGATCGATAGGTAATTCCAATCTTTACTTAGCCATTGAGTTAAAACTCTAGGCATAGGAAGGGGTTTTGCCTATTGTTAATCCACAGGCCCTTACAGTCTTATACCAAGCAACTGACATATCCAATGACAAAAGCCTCAACTCCAGCTTCTGACCAGACAACTTCCAAGACAGGTCAAGCCTCCGAACATGCAGAGCGACTAACTAATCTCGAGTCGTCTTATTCGGGAACGATTAGCAGGGAAGAAGGTCTGGCTTTATTTCGCGACATGACCTTAGGTAGAAGATTTGAAGACAAATGTGCTGAGATGTATTACAGAGGAAAAATGTTTGGCTTTGTTCATTTATATAACGGCCAAGAGGCTGTTAGCAGTGGAGTTATAGGTGCAATGAAATTGAAGCATGATTGGTTCTGTAGCACATATAGAGACCATGTACATGCTCTCAGCGCAGGAGTTCCCGCTAGAGAAGTCATGAGCGAACTGTTTGGGAAAGAAACAGGTTGCAGCAAAGGAAGAGGCGGCTCAATGCATCTATTTTCCAAAGAACATCATCTTCTTGGTGGTTACGCATTCATTGGAGAAGGGATTCCTGTTGCACTTGGCGCAGCATTTACAAGCAGGTACAAAAAAGATGCCCTAGGGGATATAAACAGCGATGCAGTAACAGCAGCATTTTTCGGAGATGGTACTTGCAACAATGGTCAATTTTTTGAATGTTTAAACATGGCTCAACTCTGGAAACTGCCTATTATTTTTGTTGTAGAGAACAACAAGTGGGCTATTGGGATGGCCCATGACAGAGCGACCAGCGATCCAGAAATATGGAGAAAAGCAAAGGCTTTCGGAATGAAAGGAGAAGAAGTAGATGGGATGGATGTATTAGCAGTTAGAGCAGCTACAGAACGTGCTCTAAAAAGGGCAAGAGCTGGAGAAGGACCAACATTGCTTGAATGCCTTACATATAGATTTAGAGGCCACTCTTTAGCAGATCCAGATGAATTAAGGTCCGAAAAAGAAAAAGAATTCTGGGCCAATAGAGACCCCTTGCTCAGCTTAGAAAGACATCTAAACGAGAAAGGACTAGTATCTTCTGATGAACTCAGATCAATTGAGAAAGAAATAGATTCGGAAGTATTAGACGCAGTTGAATTTGCCTTGGCTGCTGAAGAGCCAAGTCCTAGTGACTTAACTAAATACATATGGGCTGATTAAATATCTATCAATAAATTACTGATTTTAAAATTCCAACAAGTTAGAAAATTGTTATATGCCTCCTGGAAGCTTTCTCGTAAGGTTTCGCAATTTTCTAAGGGCTTTCAACTCAACCTGACGAACTCTCTCTCTAGAGACCTCCAGAAGTCTGCCTATTTCAGCAAGCGTATGTCTTTCATTACCCTCCAAACCAAAACGCAACCTCAAGACATGCTGTTCCTGCTCGCTTAAATGACTTAACCATCTACCAAGTTGCTCATGATGAATTCGTTGCTCAACCTTGTCTAAAGGTTCTTCCATCGATGCATCAGCAATTAAATCTCCTAAAAAGCTTCTTCCTTCTTCTCCATTAACAGGAGCATCCAAACTACTTGTTGTAAGTGCTTGCCTTAAAAGAGAGTCAAGCTCTTCAAGATCAATATCCATAGCTTCAGCTATTTCAGACCTACTAGGCATTGCCCCTAATTTATGCGCAAGATCAAGACTTACCTTTCTGATAGTAGTAAGCCTTTCACTTAAATGAACTGGCAAACGAATAGTTCTTGACTGACATGCAATTGCACGAGTCATGCTTTGCCTTATCCACCAGAATGCATATGTTGAAAATTTATAACCACGAGTAGGATCAAATTTCTCAACTGCCCTTTCCAGGCCAAGAGATCCTTCTTGAATTAAATCTAAAAGCTCTAAACCTTTCCCTTGATACTTTTTCGCAACACTAACCACAAGGCGAAGATTTGCTTTCATCATTCGTTCTTTGGCCCTTCTGCCTATTCTGATATGTCGTTTTTGTTGAGTTGTTAAAGGCTTTTTCGAAACGTTGCCTTCCAAATCCTCAGTAAGACTCATCATCATCTGAACTTGGTTGCCTAACTCAATTTCTTCAGCAGGAGTCAATAAGGGAATTCTGCCAATAGTGGATAAGTACCAACTAATTGGATCACTACTACGACGTTTTTGAGACTCCCCTGATTTTGCAAGAGCTGAAATCATGTCTTCTGCTTCCCAATCTAATTGGAGAGAACTTTCCTACAGATATTCAGAAATTGCCTATTGTTTCAACATCCCTTCAGATTCTCGAGACAAAAACTACACATTTCATCGCAAAAGGTGCCAATCGGCACTTATTTATGTCAAATTTTCAACACTGAGCGCTCTGAATTTCTCTTGTCAATTCAGCCAAGCATTCGGCAATAGAGCTTGCAGAACTACTTTTGCGATTTAATAGACCTGCATGGGCATGCAAGAGCCCCGCAGCAGCCAACAATTCGCCTCCCTGGAAATATTTGTGATCAGTCTTAATTGCACCTAATCCAGCAGCAAATCCGGCCAAAACATCTCCCAAGCCAGCACGTGCAGCCAAAGGACAACTTTCACCTATTTGCCATATAGATCCATCTGGGTCTGCAATCACACTATGAGCTCCTTTCAAGAGAACAAATGTCCCAGTAGATGTAGCTGCCTCTAAGGCTGCCTTGATAGGCACTAACTTTTGAAGATGAGGAAATAAACGAGAAAATTCAGCCTTATTAGGAGTAATCCATGTAGGACCTTTTCGTGTCAAAAGCCATTTCGATACTTCTGGATAACTTGCTAATAGATTTAGCGCATCAGCATCTAAAACCAGTAGACCAATAAATCCATGAAGTTTTTTTTCCAAAGCACCCCACATTTCTTTATCTCCTCCCAAGCCAGGTCCCACTAAGAGTGAGTCAATTCGATTGGATTCAATTTCGGTTAAAAAAGCCTTTGAGGAGTCAAGAACACCAGCAAGAACAATTTCTGGTGCCAAATTCCATAAATTCCGAGAGACCAATTTCGGCAATATAGCTTTAATACTTCCAACTCCACTTGCCAAAGCTCCCTTTATAGACAAAAAGGCGGCTCCTGGGTAAGCCTCACTCCCAGCAATAATTAACAAGCGACCCCTTTGATATTTCATTGCTCCTCTTTGAGGAAGAGGAAGCTTCAATAAAGAGATATCAGGACTAGTAACTCTTAATGGAAGCTTATTTTCTAAGACATCCAAAACTACGTTTGAAAATCCTATATCAATTCTTTCAAGATGGCCCACATATGGCAATGCTTCATCTTGAATCAAGCCTTGCTTTAGCAGACCAACTGTCAATGTGTAATTAGCAACTGCAGCTATACCTTCAATTGGTTGACCTGAATCAGAACATAATCCTGCAGGGACGTCCAAACTTACCAATCTTTTAGGCTGAGCTTTCTCTCTTGCTTTTAATAGTTCTGCAATTGAATTAGGTAAAGGACGTGATTGTCCCAATCCAAACAAGGCCTCGACCCATAAGCTTTTACCGTCTGGTGGTGGTGGATTCAAAAGCTCATGAATTCCAAGCCACTTCGCATAAGAATATTGACCAATAGTTAACTTTTTTGTTAATGAAAATGGGCACCAAATCTCTACGTGAATGCCTCTTTGGAATAATTCCCTTGCTACAACCAGACCATCTCCGCCATTATGACCTGGTCCAACTAAAACTATTACCCCATTAGCCAATAAATCTTGATGATCATCAAACCAAGATGTCATAACTTGGCCTACTTTCTCCATCAAAGCTGAGGTAGAAAGTCCTTTAGAAAAAATCTTATTCTCAACTACTGCCATTTGATCAGCAGTAACCATTAAATGAGCTGCATCAGAATTTGGCCAGTTCACGTGAAATGATCATTTAACTCACTATGAACAAATCTCACCAACAATGCCTATTAGACTGAAAATCCACCAAAAGCCGTTTAGGCAATGAAAGGAACTGAACCAGCAACAAAGGCTGGGGCAGAGGCCCTTGAATATTTCACGAAATCAACCAATGCAAACAAGAAGGTTGCTGTTGGACTTTCTGGAGGGGTTGATAGCTCTCTCGCGGCAGCAATACTCGTAGAGGCTGGATGGGAAGTTGAAGGACTAACTCTTTGGCTCATGAGCGGCAAAGGAGCATGCTGCTCAGAAGGCCTGGTAGATGCAGCAGGAATATGCAAACAACTAGGAATCCTTCATCATATTGTTGATAGCCGGGGAATCTTCGAAAAAGAAATAGTTCAAGAACTCGTCAATGGATACAAGAGAGGTATAACCCCTCTTCCTTGTTCTAAATGCAACAAATCAGTAAAATTCTCCAATATGATTAACTGGGCCGTAAATGAAAGAAATATTGAAAAAATAGCTACTGGTCATTATGCACGGATTAGAAATTCAGATTGCAAAAATATAGAAATCAATCTTCCTGGAGATTCTAGAGGAAGAATAAAACTCTTAAGAGGAATAGATATAAAGAAAGATCAAAGTTATTTTTTATATGATCTTCCTCAAGATATTTTAGAGAGAACCATATTCCCTCTTGGGGAACTAACAAAAGAAGAGACAAGAATAGAGGCCTCAAGGTTCAATCTTAGAACAGCAAATAAACCAGAAAGCCAAGACTTATGCTTAGTAGAACATCATGGCTCAATGAAAGCATTTTTAGATAAATATATCCCTCCAAGGAAAGGAAATATCATTCTTGAGGATGGAACAATTCTGGGGCATCATGATGGTATTGAACATTTCACAATTGGCCAAAGAAAAGGGCTAGGAATTTCCTGGGAAAAGCCATTACATGTAATCAGACTGAACCCGATTTCAAACGAAGTTATAGTTTCAACTAGAGAAAATTCAGGTAGATCTAAGTGCAAAATTGATGAATTAAATTGGGTTTCAATTTCCCCACCGGAAGAAGAAATTGATGTTGAAGTTCAAATAAGATATAGATGCCTTCCAGTAAAAGCAAAACTGAGACCCATAAAGGAAGAGTCCAATACAAACATAAATAATCCTTGCCTAATAATATTTAATGAAGAACAGTTCTCAATTACTCCGGGCCAAGCAGCAGTACTTTATAGTGGGGAAGTTTTACTAGGAGGAGGATTAATACAAGAAATCTAATTAGTTAAACTTGAATCGATCGAAGAATATACCACCTAAACTAATTAGAATAAATATAATTAAAGGAGTTTCCTTCCATCTCACATAAAAATTTATTTCTTTATAGAAGTGAACATTAGAGACACCTAAACCCTTTTGATAAGGCGAAACCAATTCGGTAATCTTTCCTGAAGGTGAACTAATAATTGTAGGACCTGTATTTGCAACACTGATTAACTCCCTAGAAGTCTCTATACTTCTCAATCTAGAAAGCGCCAAAAATTGTCTCTGCAAAGACAAAGGATATGGGTCTAAATTAGCAATAGTAAGAAGCCATTCCGCTCCACCTTCAACCGCCTTTGCCAAGTGGAAGCCATCACTTAATTCATAACAAATTGCCACTGCCAGGGGAGGTTGAGTATAATTGAATAATCTAGAATCACTACCTGGCTGAATTCCACCAATAGCAGACAAACTACCAAAACTAATGTTTAAAAATTCCGGAACCCATTCACCTAAAGGAACTAGTCTATGCTTATCAATAGCATAAGTGTACTCACTCTCTCCCTTTGGGAATAAAAGCAAAGAACTTCTTTGTCTGCCATTTATCCAGCGAAAGCCTCCTGACAAGAAAGCGATTTGTGCTGGTTCATCTAGAATAGTATTTACTGACAAAGTGCCTTCAGGTGCAATTAAAAGATCAGCACCTAACTTATTTGCCTCCACCAATGAATTATTAATAGTTCTATTTAGGAAAAATTGTTCTTCTCTAGAAAATTTTTCCCTCGTAGCAATAGAAGTTTGCAAACCTGCAATCTTTTTATAGTCATATGGTTCACTGGAAGACAAAAGACTCCAACCAAGTAAATGAAATAAAAACAAAAAAACTAGTCCGAAAAGAAATATTTCTTGCCAACAATCATTTTTTAAAAAAGCGAAAGTTGTTTTCCATATCCACCAGCCACTTAATAGCAAAATTGTTGCAAGTCCTCCTTCCCCTATCCAACTAGCATTTCCAGCGAGATACAGATTCCCAGGGAAAAGACTAGATCCTAATCCAATCCAAAACAAAGGAAGCTTTGAAAGAATTACTTCACTAAAGCCCCATAAAGAAGACATTAACAATGCATGCCAAAACTCAGCTCTAAGGCCTTTATCAAATACAATTGAATCGAATATATATTTACCTAAGGCCGACCAAAAGCAAACCAATACTGCCGCAAATCCACCACAAAAAATCCAGATAGCTAATGCAACTGGAAAACTCAAAAAATATGGGACACCTATCCAAGTAAGCGGGTGTAGAGCAAGCAACCAACTATGACTAATCAAAACTGCTATTGCTCCCCACACCCCAGCAACTATGGGAGAGCGCCCAGTTGCCCAAAGGAAAGCAATTCCAAAAGGCATAAAGACACTTCCCAATTGAGATAAAGCCAATCCAGCAAGGATTCCACCCAAAGAAGCATTTATATAAGGTCTTACTTGTTCGTTCGGCATTCCTAAAAAAAAGCGCCTCATTTTGGTTCTTTTAACCTATCGTCGATTTTTCTTACGTAATTTCGAATAAAAAGAAATTACTTTGGTTTTCTGGCCAACACCTGCAAGAATCAAGTGTTTGTATTAACAGTTAAATCTCCGTGAAGAGCATTCTGATTAGTTCTTTAGTTTTCATTGGCTGTCTGATTATTGCAGTTGCAAGCCAAATCATTGCCCCAACAACTGTGCAAGCTGGCGCATCTGTATCGTCTCTGCAAGCTGATCTCATTACTCAGAACAATTCGTCATCCAGACAAGGAAATTTCGAGTTAGATCCAGAAGACCCAAACCCAACTCTCTTTAAAATGGCATCAAACAAAGAAAGTTCGAATCAGTCTGATTTTGATGGAGCTTTAAATACCAATCCATCAACTCTTACAGCAACTGGCTTAAGGATTACAGATCTAACTGAAGGCAATGGAATAGAAGCTACTGCAGGGCAAACGGTTTCAGTGAATTACCGTGGAACTCTTCAAGATGGAAAAGAATTTGACAGTAGCTACGGAAGAGGTCCTTTCACATTTCCTTTAGGTGCAGGCAAAGTTATCAAAGGTTGGGATGAAGGCGTTCAAGGAATGAAAGTAGGTGGCAAAAGAAAATTAGTTATTCCTCCTGAGCTTGGCTACGGAAATCGAGGTGCAGGAAGAGTTATTCCTCCTAATGCAACATTGGTTTTCGAGGTTGAACTATTAGAAGTCAATTAAATTCTCAGTCTAAAATCAAATTGATTTCCCCAGTTCGGATTATCCCGAAGTAATCTATAAGTAGATAGTTTTTATGCTTATCTGTTCAGATGTTGCGTTCCGTACTTTCCTTATTCCTCAAAGGATTGCCTGTTCAAACAGTCAATGCTCATTGTGATGGCCCCTGCGGCGTTTACGACCCTGCCTCAGCACGTGTCGCAGCCGAGGCAGTGTTATCAATGACTAAAAAGCTCATTGCTCTTGAACCACCTCAAAACAATGATCCAGCAGCTTGGGCTACTTATAACAACACATTTTCACGCTTCGTTGCCATTAAAGAAGAACAGGCAAAAGAAGCAAAAACAGAATTGCTTATCTTGTGGACTGACTATTTCAAACCAGAACACCTAGCAACCTTTCCTGATCTACATAACACATTTTGGCAAGCAGCCAAGCTTTGCAGTGCATGCAAAGTAAATATTGATCAGTCCAAGGCAGAAGAACTAATGCAATCAGTAGAAAAAATCCACAAGATGTTCTGGCAATCAAAGGGTCGAACTGATCCTTGGATAACGGCTAGTTAACAATGTTGAAACTGGGAGAGAAATCAACTTTTCTCTCCCTACTTCTAATAATCACTTTTCAAAGAAAGCATCTTGTTGTATCAGGCAACTCGATGGAACCTGTTTTATCTCATGGAGATTTAGTACTTTATAAAAGAATAAGAAACTGGAGCAACTATCCCTTAGAAGGTAGAATAGTTGTCGTAAAGAATCCTTTTGATGGAGAGAATCTAATTATCAAAAGAGTATATAAAGAAACTCTTTATGGAATCGAACTAAGAGGAGAAAACACAAAAGAAAGTACTGATAGTAGACATTTTGGACTTTTAGCTAAATCTCAACTTTATGGCATTGTTGAAAATAAAATCTCAAAGTTAATTTAAAAATCAAGCATGATAATTTACTGCCAGCCTAGAGAAATTGAGCTGATGTTTTCTGAATCCAGAAACAGCCAACCAATATAGATATAAATCCAGTAGAACCAACTAAAAATGGCATAAACCTTAGGCCAGTATTAACAGATGCATATGATATAACTAAAACTATTATCGACATTGTTGACACTGTGGCCAAAAGATAAGCAATCATAAATAAAATAGCTTCAGAAGGGGGCAGTGCAAGTGCAGGAATAACAGCTAGAAGATGACTAGCACCAGCCAAACCATGGAGGATGCCTAACGTAGTTGAAGCGTGAGGATGTTTTATGTGTTTTTGGTCTCCAAGTAGATGTAGATGAACATGTTCATGAACACTTCCATCTTCATGAACATGTCTATGGCTATGAATATTTAGACCCAAAGACGTTCTAACAGCTACTACACCAATTACCAAAAGAACAATCCCTACGCAAAATTCTGCAAAAGAAGAGATTCTCTCAATAGGTGTCAAGTCCTTAACAAGAATAGCAATTAACGAAAGGATCAATACGCCCGCTGAATGACCAACACCCCAGGCACAAGCAATTCTTAAGGCCGAACCTGGTCTTCTGCGTAATACTGAAGGGGCAATTGAAACTAAATGGTCAGCTCCACCAATAACATGTAAGACTCCTGCTGCAATACCTGTAAAAATACTGATCAACATAAAGATTAGGTTAAAGAATCCGGACTGATTGAATACTTACTAATTTAGAAGTTAATCTTTCCATAGAAATAATTAATCAGTAAATAGAGAAATATCGATTCAAAATCCCAATAAACTTCTTAGTGCTGAACTGACATCATCCTCTCTCATCAGGGCTTCTCCTACCAGAACAGCCCTTGCACCAGCTTTATAGACTTTATTCAAGTCATTCTTATCAAATAAGCCAGACTCGCTAACTAAGACTATTTCTCGTTCTTGCAGTGTTTTTTGAAACTTCTTAGCTAAAAGTTCAGTTGTGCCTAAATCCGTTTCAAACGTACCCAGATCCCTATTGTTGACTCCTATCAATGGGAATCCACCTATATCTAAGACTCTTGTTAACTCTTGTTCATCATGAACTTCAACCAAAAAAAACAATCCGAGAGACAAGGCAACTTTACGAAGGTAAATCAAATCTTGATCAGTCAAAATAGATGCAATAAAAAGAACAGCATCCGCACCAGCAGCTCTGGCTTGATAAAGCTGATATGGTGTAAGAATAAAATCCTTACATAAAATAGGAATATTAGCTACTTCACGTACCGCCACAAGAACTTCAAATCCTCCTTGAAAAAAGGTCTTATCTGTAAGTACTGAAAGACAACTTGCACCGCCCTTAAGATATCCAATTGCAATTGACTGGGGATCAAAGTTTTCTCGGATAACACCTTTGCTAGGACTAGCTTTCTTTATTTCAGCAATTACTGCAGGGAATGTTTGAGAATTTCTAAGTGCTTCTACAAAATCTCTTGCAGGAGGCAAAGTAAGAATCTTTGTTTTTAGACTTTCCAAAGAAACTTTTTTCCTTGCCCTCTCAACTTCTAAGTCTTTCTCCCAAACAATTTTTTCAAGAATATTTCTAGGCTCTGCTTCTGAATGAGGAATTGCATACTCTAAATTTGCAACTTTAACCTTTGGGTTAGGAGGTCTTCTACGGATTTCCATAGCTATTAAATTAGAAAAGAAGGCAAGGAAAAATCATAAGCAAAAGAATTTAATCAACATCATTTTCCAGAATTACTTTTCATTTGAATTACTGCTTGCTTATAAGCCATTTCTATAACTTCACTCAAAGTAGGATGAGTATGAACTTCATTTACCAACTCAAGAACAGTTTGCCTTCGAGAGATTGAATTTGCCACCTCTTGAATTAAATCTGCTGCATGTAGGCCATAAATATGAGCACCTAAAACTTCTCCAGAGTCTTTACGAAAGAGCAACTTCATAAGACCATCTGCCTCTAGTTCTGCCAAAGCTTTTGAATTTGCCTTGAAATAACTACGAACAATTCCCAACTCAAAACCATCCTTAGACGCCAAATCTTTTGCCTCGGACTCACTTAAACCAACTGAACTAATCTCAGGGTGAGTAAAAGTAGCAGCAGGAATACTTCTATAGTCAATTGACCTTGTATTACCAAGAATATTGTCTACCGCAATAGTCCCCTGAGCAGCTGCTGTATGGGCAAGCATTAACTTTCCAGTAACATCACCAACAGCCCATAGATGAGGTATCTTATCTCCGTTAATCAAAACCCTCATATTTTCGTCAACAGGAATAAAACCCTTATTAGTTTCTATACTTAGTGATTGCAAATTTAAGTCTTGAGTAGTTGGGACCCTACCTGTTGCTACAAGAACAGCGTCTACTTCCATTTCATCAACAATATCCCTACTCTTAACATCAGATAATTCAATTTTAACCGGACATCCAGGAACAATTTTACTTGCTAAAACACCTGCCCTGCAATCTACATCTCTAGAATCAATGAGTTTCCTTTTGGCAAGCTTAGTTATATCCAAATCGAATGTGGGCATTACTCGATCCAAAGCTTCAATCATTGTGACTTCACACCCAAGAGCTGTATAAATATCGGCAAATTCAAGTCCTATATAACCACTACCAATAATTGCTATCCACCGGGGTAACCATTCAAGATCTATTGCTTGATCACTTGTAAATACAGTTCTTCCATCTGTTTGAATCCCAGGAGGTACGAATGGATCTGAACCAGAAGCAATAATGACATCCTTAGCTGTTAGGAATCTGTCAATTCCATTAATTTCTCTTACCCCAACCTTTTGTACCCCTTCTATTCTCCCTTGACCTTTAATAATTTTTACGCCAGATCTCTCTAATGTCTTAGTTAAGTTATTACGAATAGTAGCTACAAGGTTTGAAGCATGATCTGCGATTTTCTGACGTTCAAAGCGGACTGGGGCTGCATGAATACCAAAACTTGACAAATGAGCCGAATCTGCGAGCTCACGAACTTTTCCACTTGCTGCAAGCAAAGCTTTAGAAGGCACGCAACCCCTATTAACACAGGTACCGCCCATCTCCCGCGATTCAACAATCGCCACTTTTAATCCATGCTCAGACGCATGCTTAGCAGCATCAAAACCGCCATAGCCTGCACCGATGACAATTAAATCGAAATCGAAAGAAGCTTTGCTCACTGCTGTTTTTGTATTTCATGAATCATTTTGGACCTTCGTCGTTCCAGAAGCATCGGAACTGCTGCGGAAGCAACATTTAACGACTCGACCATTGGACCATGAGGCAACGTAACTCCATGAGTGCAGCAAGCTTGCAATTGAGGATTCAAACCCGCGCCTTCATTTCCCAAAACCAAAGTAGTTGGTTTTTCCCAATCAAGCTCCCAATAAGGAACAACAGGTAAAGGAGATTTATTAAAAGGTGCAAAAGCACCAACAACTTGATGCCCTTGTTCAGACAAATATTTGAGTTTATTTACAAGAGAAGCAACAGCATTATCAATAGAAGCTCCAAAACGGTTAAAGGGAAGATTCAAAATTGCTCCAGCAGAAGCCCTTATAACTTTCTGACTTAAAGGATCAACCCCAGAGGCAAGCCAAACCTGATCAATATCTGCAGCAAGTGCTGTACGAAGCAATGTACCAAGGTTCCCAGGGTCTTGAATATTGTCAAGCGCTAAAACAAAATCAGGATCACTATGAGGTTTAGGCAGAGCATCTAAAGGGAAAAGAGTTGCAACTCCATCAGGAGTAACTGTTGTAAGTGCAGCTTCTAGAACATCAAAGGTAACCTCCTGAACAGCAACCCCATCAGGAACTAAAGCCAAAATATCTTGATGACTTGTCAACCATGCTTTTGTGGCAACAATTTCTTCTGGAATAACATTCGTCTTTAATGCTTCACCCAACAAATGAGTACCCTCTAGCATTAGGATCGAATTTTTCTCTCTACCAGTCCTAGAGCAAAGATCTCTTAACCTTTTAACAAAAGGGTTTTTACGACTCTTTATTAAAGGAGAAAAAGATAATCTTCCATAGTTACCACCAGCAATAGACATGAATAGTCACCTGAGATTGCTCTGAATTGAATAATTTTTCTACCTTAAAAAGAATTGTATTCAGATAGAAAAACTAACTGGAATACTCTTTTATCAAAGAATATTCTATAACTATCCTAGGATTTTATATTACACAACTCAGCAATGATTACTATCAGGAGTTAATCGCTAGATATCCAGAGCAGTTTCAGAAGCAATAACGTTAAGGAAGGTAGAAATATTTAAAAGAATAATCAATCCATTTTGAATCTTTTATTTCATAAAGTGAATGCGGATGGGGAGACTTGAACTCCCATAGCACTAAGCCACATGTACCTGAAACATGCGCGTCTACCAATTCCGCCACATCCGCTTTTTAGGGTCTCAGCAACCGCCAAGAGACGATAAGTCATTAATTAAAGTTTTTTTCAACTATCACAAACAACTTTGAACAATCCACTTTGGATGCTGGCCATCTAGACGTATTGAAAGGCCCTTGTCAATATAGCTGTACTTAAAAGGCTGACCAAGCATGAAAAATGCGGTAACAGTCTCTCAAGATTTCAAGAAACCGCATCTAGAAGTAAGTGGTGACTCCAGATTATCTGGAGAGCTAAGAGTCAGTGGAGCAAAAAATTCAGCACTAGTCCTGATGACTGCGTCACTCCTGACTAAAAGCCCTATTCGAGTTGACAACATCCCACAACTAACAGATATCGATGGGATGGCAAATATTCTTTTAGAAATGGGGGTCAAACTGAACCGATCCACCAATTCAATTGAAATACAAGCAGATGAAATTCACCATGTTGAACTTCCTTACGATCTAGTTCATGGTCTTAGAGCTAGCTTTTTCTGTATAGGGCCTCTTCTAGCAAGATTAGGAAAGGCAAAAATCCCATTACCAGGTGGTTGTCGAATTGGCGCAAGGCCTGTTTCTGAACACATCAGAGGGCTAAAAGCTTTAGGAGCTTATGTAACTGTTGAGCATGGGGTAGTAACAGCTTCCATTCCAGGGCCTACAAAAAAATTAAAAGGCTCACATTTAGTTCTGGATTGCCCAAGTGTTGGAGCAACTGAAACTGTTCTTATGGCAGCTGTATTAGCTCAAGGGAGAAGCACTATCGAAAATGCTGCTCAAGAACCTGAAGTTCAAGATCTAGCAAATATGCTTAACAAGATGGGAGCACGAATAAGCGGAGCAGGAGGACCAAAAATCACAATAGAAGGAGTTGAAGAACTACATGGCTGTAATTACAAAGTCATTCCAGATCGAATTGAGGCAGGCACTTTTCTTCTTGCGGCAGCAATTACCAGATCTATAGTTCGTGTTTCGCCAGTTATACCAGATCATTTACGCGCTGTTTTACAGAAATTAAGAGATTGTGGATGCAAAATCGAAATTGAAAATGACTCAATAAAAATAATTCCTGGTGAAATTATTGGTATTGACATCACTACTCAACCTTTCCCAGGTTTCCCTACTGACTTACAAGCACCATTTATGGCACTACTTTCTACAGCAAAAGGTACCAGCATTATTACTGAAAAAATTTATGAAAACCGTATGCAACATGTAGGAGAAATGCAGAGAATGGGAGCCTCTATAAAAGTCCAAGGCAATACAGCAGTAATAGAAGGGGTTCCAAAATTAAGTGCTGCTCCTGTTTCTGGAGGTGATCTACGTTCCTCCGCCGCTATGGTTCTCGCAAGCCTTTCTGCAAAAGGGGTCAGCAAAGTTGAAGGACTTCACCATCTAGACAGAGGCTATTCAGCACTGGAAAAAAAGCTAAATAAAGCTGGCGCAAATATCATTAGGAATAATTAGTGCTTGTTCTGTCATAAACTCAAAGAAAGGGAGCGTGGTGGAATTGGTAGACGCACCGCACTCAAAATGCGGCACCTTCGGGTTTGTCGGTTCGAGTCCGACCGCTCCCACTCCCTTGATGGGAACTTATACAAGGCTACCTCTCCAAATTGTTAGAGGAAAAGGATGCTGGGTATGGGACTCGGAAGGACGATGCTTTCTTGATGCAGTGGCTGGCATTGCTTCTTGCACCCTTGGACATAGTGATAAAGCCCTTAGAAGAACACTTACGCGCCAATTAAAAAATATCCAACACGTATCCAATCTCTATCAGATATCAGAACAAGAACAATTAGCCCATTGGTTAGCAGAAAATAGTTGTGCGGATAAAGTTTTCTTTTGCAATAGTGGCGCTGAAGCAAATGAAGCTGCTATAAAGTTAGCCAGAAAATATGCTCATAAAGTCAAAGGAATTGAAAGACCAAAAATATTAGTTGCAAATAAAAGTTTTCACGGTCGTACACTTGCAACCGTTAGTGCTACTGGTCAATTTCAATATCAAAGAGATTTCGAGCCACTTGTTGATGGATTTCATTTTTTCCCATATAACGATATAGATTATTTCTCCAATTTAGTTAACAACCTAGAATCACCTGCTCCTAATATTGCAGCTGTCTTAATTGAGCCTCTGCAAGGAGAAGGAGGAGTTATTCCAGGAGATAAATCATTCTTTAATAGAATTAAAGAACTTTGCATAAAGCATAAAATTCTACTGATTTTTGACGAAGTTCAAACTGGAATGGGACGCACTGGAACACTTTGGGGGTATGAACAATTTCCAGTGGAGCCTGATGCATTCACTCTTGCCAAGGGTTTAGGCGGGGGACATCCAATAGGGGCATTGTTAGTAAAGAACGAATTCAACTTATTCGAGGCTGGTGATCATGCCAGTACATTTGGGGGTAATCCTTTTGCGTGCAAAGCTGGACTAACAGTTTCCCAAGAAATAAAGAATAGGAAAATTCTAAATAATGTAATTGAACGAGGAAAAGAACTACAAGAGGGACTAGATTATCTTGTTAAGAAATTTCCTAATACTCTTGAAGCAACAAGAGGTGTTGGATTAATACAAGGACTTGTTCTTTCTAAAGACAGTAACTTAACTGCTCAAGACATCACCTTGTCTGCAATAAATAGCAAATTATTAGTAGTACCGGCGGGAAAGAAAGTAGTCCGAATGGTTCCACCTCTTATCATCAACAAGAATGAGATAAGTAAAATAATCAATAGATTATCCTTAGCCATAAAACAGATAAAATCTTGAATAATAACAAAGAATCCGATCAAAAGTTAATTGATAGTCTTCTTGTTCCATTTGAGAAAAGGGGTATGGATCTTAACAAAGGTCGTATCATCTCAGCACTCAATGCAATGGGATCACCTTGTTCAGATATTCCAGGCATACATGTTATAGGTACAAACGGAAAAGGATCAATTACAACTTTTATAAAAAGCTCACTAATCAAACAAGGTATACGCGTAGGGGTAACAATATCACCTCACTTAATCACATGGCGTGAAAGAATAAGTATAAATAACGAAAACATATCTAGCCAAGAGTTGAAGGACCTTCTGACAAAGATAAAACCATTATCGAATCATTTTGAACTGACAACTTTCGAATTTTTAATAGCAGCAGCATTTGATTATTTCTCCAACAAAAACCTAGAAGTTCTTATTCTAGAAGCGGGCCTTGGCGGACGACTTGATGCAACCACCGCACATCCCAATAGACCGATTATTGCAATAGGCTCCATAGGCTTAGATCATTGTGATCATCTGGGAAATACCCTTGAAGAAATAACTTATGAGAAAGCAGCAGCAATAACTCCGAATAGTACTGTAATAAGCGCAAGTCAATACCCAGCTGTTCAAAATGTATTAGAACAAGTTTCTAAAAAGCAACAAGCAACATTTCAATTGGTAGAGCCACTTTCAGAAAGTTGGAATCTTGGCATTAAGGGTAAAGTTCAAACTAAAAATGCTGCGGTTGCAAAAGTTGCTTTAGAGACCTTGAAGAAGCAAGGTATAAGTGTAAGCCAAGCCAATATTCGTCATGGTTTTTGTACAGCAAGAATACCAGGAAGATTCCAATATTTATATTGGAATAATTTGAAATTTATTGTTGATGGGGCCCATAACCCTCATGCTGCAAAAGAATTGTCTAAAGAAAGAAAAATATTATCAGAAGAGAAAATTTCTATTTTCTGGATTCTTGGCATTCAAGCTCATAAGGACGGACCTGGAATATTAAAAGAGTTATTAGAACCTCAGGATAATGCATGGATAATTCCAATACCTAATCACAAAAGCTGGGGAAGAGATCAACTCCAAAAAAACTGTCCTTTTATCTCAGGTAAATTATTTGAAAGCCAAAACCTAGAAGAAGTATTTAATCAAATAAAGTATGATTTTTCTTGGCCTAAAAATCCTCCAATTGTCTGTGGATCTTTATATCTGATAGGTCATATTTTGACAAATAAGATTTTTACAGAATAATAAATATTTTATTTTCTAAGGTCCCAACCTTTCAACTTCCCTGGATTTAGTAATCCAAGAGGATCATAAAGTTCTTTAGCTTTAACCTGATCAGAGTCAATAACTCCAAGGCCACCATCCTCAACAGTTATTACATGAGGGTTGAACATAACAGCACCCAAATCTTTACAGTCAGAAATTAACTCATCTAAAGAATCTCGTCCCTTCCATTTAAATAAAGGTAAAGCTGCAATTCTTTGATTACCTTGCTGCTTAACAGCTTCTAAATGCATTAGAAGACTATCTCCCCATTTGCCCTTCAAAAACTTAATAGCATCCAATTCTGGAGTCGGAAGGAGCATCTGCAAATAAGTCCATTGACTATCCAAATTACGCATATGCAAAGTCGTATGGTTCCAACTTAGTTCCCTCAAACCAATTCCTTTTCTAGAAGACTCAAGTCCCAAGCAATTAAAATCTGCTCCTTGAGATAATGCAATTCTGTTAAGAGTACTTACTCCATCTGGAGAAACAAGTATTAAGAGACGATGCTTTCCAGTAGAACATCCACTCAATTTTGGTATCTGACTAACAATATTGTCCTCAAGTAATGTGCATAAAAATAAATCGACAGCAGCCCTTGTACAAAACTGCAAAAGTTCTATAGCCTTAGAAAAGTCTTCACATTCAATAGTCACCTCATGCCAGGCTGTTTGAGGTGCCGTTGAAAGTTCTAGTGCAGTAATTATTCCATTAGTTCCATAAGCATGATTCAAAGCTTCTGAGTCAATATTATTAAGCTCAAGTCTTCTTGGAGAATCTTCAATAGTTATGATTTCTAGCCCTAAAAGATTACCTGGATCTCTCAGAAATCCCCATTTAACTGACCCTATTCCTCCTGAACCACCTGCTATAAATCCTCCTACTGATGCACTTCTCCAAGTACTTGGCAATAACCTAAGTTGTCGATTATGGTGAGAAAGTTTTGCTTCCAAATCACCTAGAAGACATCCAGTCTCTACTTTTACAGTTCCATTTTTATCGTCAATTTTCTTTATAGATTTCAACTCTGACATAATCATAACAACACCACCCTTAATCGGAACACATTGCCCATAATTTCCAGTACCTGAACCTCTTAAAGTTAATGGAATTTGGTAACGACTACAAGCAGAGGCAACCTTAGTAACTGCATTAATTGAATAAGGTCTAACAACAAGTTGAGCAAATCTATCTTTTAACTGACTATAAAGAATAGGTGAATATTCAAAAAAATCTCTTGAATATCGCCTTATCTCATTAAAAGAATTTATGACATCTATATCAGAGACTATTGTCAATTCATTTTGGAAAGAGATTAGCTTTTCTGTAATATCCATCTAGTTAGTTTTTCAATGAATAATCATGGATTGTAGATTACTTATTAAGCCATTGTCCATCAATTAAAATATTCCTGGTTGATCTCATCGAAAGTAGATCAGACCAATTACTTGCCTCAAATAGAACTAAATCTGCTGGACAACCTTTACGAAAAACACTATCCCACTCAAGATTCATAATTTTTGCAGCAGCAGTAGTAAAAGGAGCTAAACCAACTCTTTGCCATGGTGCCAATTGCAAAAGAGGAAGAGAAAATGCCATTAATGTAATCGGATCATAATTACCTATAGGAAGCCATGGATCCTGAACATTATCGCCACCAATCCCAACAGCAATACCAGCTTGTTGCAGCTCAGAGACAGGAGCTACCGGTCGTCTAATAGGAGTATGCAAACTCTTACGACCTAGCAACCATGAGTTAGTCAATGGCAATGCTATTACATTAATATTATGAATCAACAATCTATCAGCAAGTTTTCTCAAGTTTCGCGGTGGGAGCAAACTCATACTGCTGCAATGGCTGCAAGTAATAGGAATAGAAACTTTCATTTCATCTAGCACACTTAGCAATAATTGAAGACCTTTTCCTGGACTTAAATATGACTCATCTATATGTAAATCCAATCCGCATCCAAATTCATCTGCAAATCTTAAGACTGTAATCAAAGAAGATCTAACTTTTGTATAATTAAATGGAGGCACTATTACTCCTCCAAGAAGCCCTTGCATAGAAGCAATTCTTTGAGCAAATCTATATCCATCATGGGTACCCCAAAAATCTATAGGGACTAAAGCAACTAATTGAAGATCAATTAATGACTCCCATTTTTTTCTTAAATCAATCAAAACCTCCCAGAATCTTAATGGGTCATGACCTTGACTATCAACATGAGAGCGCAAAGCCCTTATTCCATTAGATAAAGAAAGTTTTAAAGCAGAATTTGCATTTCTAATAACATCAGAATCAGTACGGGTCTCAATTTCTTTTAAATTTGCTTCCAATGCACCTTGATATGTTCCTCTTAAATTAGGTGCTTTGGTCCAAGTAAAAGATTTATCAATATGTGCATGAGGCTCTATAAGTCTTGGCAAGGCTAAATTTAATGATTTTGCTGGGTGATGTAAAATAATCTCTATATTCGAAATAATTCCATTTTCCCACTCAAATCGCAATGGGCATAATCCGTCCTCAGTTACTTGTACATTAGAAATATCATTTACACCACAAACTAATCCGCGTGGAAAAAAAGCTTCTAGAGAGCCTGAATTAATCTTATTCAATTTAAACTTCCTTGATTTATCTGGAAATCCAAATTCATAAAATAACTATATCCAATACAAGTGGTTCTTTTAAAAGAAGTCAACTTCAACTCAGAAAAACATTTCAGACATGTAAATTCAGTTGTATAAATGATACAAATAGCTAAATCAACTATTTTTATAAGTTTTTCTGATAATTCTTTCAAAACAGTTCTTTCTCTTGAGATCAAAAACGGGCAATCATCAACAACCAGTCTAACTAGCAAAGGGACCTCGGATTTGAAGCAAAGTTGATTAGTCAAAAAATCGACAAACTGATCACTCACAAAGGCTCTATAAGCATCTATTGAAGGGGTTATAGGCCTAAGGATTGGAGCCGCTCCTACAACCTTAATTGCGGCTAGAACCCTCATCCCAAATTTCATCAGTTTGATTCTGTAAACATTCAGGCTATTGAGTATCATTTTAATTGGTAAATTCTTAAAGACGCGGCGGGCGTCGCCAAGTGGTTAAGGCAGCGGCTTGTGGCGCCGCTATTCGGGGGTTCGAATCCCCTCGCTCGCCCTCTCATCTCTCGATCCTTCTAAAACCTTTCTCTATCAAAGCTCAAACTCAAGGGGAAAGCAGAAACCTTAGAAATCCTGAGATGAATCCGACTTCTTGTGACCAACTATTGCCGTGATAACGACTCACCCTCCACAACTAGGGATAGCAACAGTTGGTGCTAAAAAAAATCGAGGGACATACTGGATAACCACTTTTGGTTGCCAAATGAATAAAGCCGACTCAGAAAGGATGGCAGGTATTTTAGAAAACATTGGATATAGCAAAGCTATAGATGAGCTCTCAGCTGATTTAGTCTTATATAACACTTGTACAATTAGAGACAGTGCTGAACAAAAAGTTTATAGTTATTTAGGCCGTCAAGCTATACGAAAACATAAATCACCTCATCTTAAATTGATTGTTTCTGGATGTGTTGCCCAACAAGAAGGAGAAGCACTTTTAAGAAGAGTGCCTGAAATAGATCTAGTAATGGGACCACAACATGTGAATCGATTAGAAACATTGCTTGAGCAAGTTGACAATGGTCAACAAATCCTTGCTACCCATGAAAATCATATTTTAGAAGACCTAACCAAGGCAAGAAGAGATAGCAAAGTTTCTGGATGGGTCAATATTATCTATGGCTGTAATGAACGCTGCACCTACTGTGTTGTTCCTTCTGTTAGAGGGAAAGAGCAATCAAGAGCTCCTGAAGCAATAAAACAGGAAATCAGCATTCTTGCACTTAATGGTTATAAAGAAGTAACTCTACTTGGTCAGAATATAGATGCATATGGAAGAGATTTACCAGGATTCACCAAAGAAGGTAGAAGAGAACATACTCTTACAGATCTTCTGTACTATATTCATGATGTGAAAGGAATCGAGCGAATAAGATTTGCCACTAGTCATCCTAGATATTTTACAAAGAGATTAATAGATGCTTGCCATCATTTGCCAAAGGTATGCGAACATTTTCATATTCCATTCCAAAGTGGTGACAACCAAGTCCTTAGAGAAATGTCGAGAGGGTACACAATAGAAAAATATAAGAAAATAATAGGAGAAATAAAAGACAAGATGCCTTATGCATCTATTAGCGCAGATGCAATAGTTGGCTTCCCTGGAGAAACAGATCAACAATATGAGAAGACTCTAGATTTAATTAGAGAGATTGAATTTGATTTAGTAAATACAGCCGCCTATTCCGCCAGACCAAATACACCTGCAGCCAATTGGCCTAATCAAGTTGACGAGTTCGTCAAGATAAGTCGCCTAAATGAATTAAACAACCTTGTAGGAATTGTTGCAAAGAAGAGGAATATGCGTTATCTAAATCAAACCGAGGAGATTCTTGTCGAAGGCATAAATACTAAAGATAGCAACCAAGTAATGGGCCGAACTAGAACAAATAGGTTAACATTCTTCCAGTCTTGCGACAGTCAAGGCAATGAATTCAAACCAGGTGACCTGGTCAGTGTTAAAATTAAAAAGATTCGCTCATTCTCATTGACGGGTTCACCATCTAAAACCAATCAAATCAATATCAATTGAAGTCTAATAAGAATTTACTAGAGCACTTATGAACTCTTTAATTACTAACATAGGAGTGGTTTTCGGTGGAAATTCTGGAGAACATGAAATTTCCATTAAATCAGCAAAAAATGTTATTAAGGCATTAAGATCTGGCAAGAACAAAGATAAATTCCATGTTTTACCTATATATATTGACAGACAAGGCAAATGGTATTCCTCAGAACTATCAGAAACTATTTTAGAAAAAGGGATTTTATTGGAAAATAAATTTCATCAACCATCTGAGCTCTCTATAGGATTTAGAAATTTACCAAAAGAGTCAGAGGAAATAAACGTTTGGTATCCAGTCCTGCATGGTCCAAATGGTGAAGATGGCACAGTTCAAGGTTTATTTAAACTTTCAGGGAAACCTTTCGTTGGCTCAGATGTACTTGGATCGGCACTGGGAATGGACAAATTAGCAATGAAGGCAGCTTTTTTAGCTGCTGGCTTGCCTCAAGTTCCATACATCTCAGTAAATACAAAAGATCTATCAAATAAAAACCAAGACATACTTTTAAAGAGAATAGAAAAATTAACTTATCCTTGTTTTGTAAAGCCAGCAAACCTTGGTTCTTCAGTTGGCATAAGCAAAGTAACTAATCAAGTGGAACTTTTAGAAGGGTTAAGACAAGCAAGCCTTCTTGACAATAGAATAGTTATTGAGAAAGGAGTTAATGCTAGGGAACTAGAATGTGCTGCTATTGGTAACAAAAAGATGCAAGCTTCTTTAGTAGGAGAAGTTCAATTTAATTCTGAATGGTATGACTACAAAACAAAATACTCTGATGGTGCCTGCAAATTACTTATACCAGCTCCTATACCAAAACACCTCTCTGATCAAATTCAAAAATTAACCCTAAGAGCATGTGATGCTATATCAGCAAAAGGTATGGCAAGAGTTGATTTTTTCTATAGTGAATCACAAAACAAGCTGTGGGTAAATGAAATAAACACTCTTCCAGGTTTTACTAGTCAAAGCATGTATCCCTTACTTTGGGAAGCATCAGGTTTAAATATTGAAAACCTCGTGGCCAAGTTAGTTGAAACAGCGAGAGAATGAATTCAGCTTTCCTTCAAGACACTGAAGATCTTTACACTTTGAGGTCCAAATGATTCACGGTCTTCTCTGGCTCCCATTATTACTAGTATTCCTTCTGCTTACAGCATTAGGTTGGGTTGAAAGGCGTAGACAAAACCTATATATATCTTGGGCCAAAGGTTCTGAGTTATCCAAATTGGATGGTTCAGGAGCAGCACAATTAAAAGAAGGAATTCTTATTTGGAGCACTTTTGAGGCAGGAAACTTCAAAGAGAAAGGTTCTTTTGAAATAAAGACACTGGAATTACTAGAGCTAATGTCACTTACATCTGGAGAAGCACCCTTAACTGACGAATCTCAAGGTAGGTGCCGCCTCAGACTTATAGGAGCAGGTAAAGAAATGGACATCCCCTTTACAGATGCTGACCGTGCACGTGAATGGATGTGTCAACTAATGAAAAAAGCACGCTGCGATCTTTGAAATCACCAAGCCTCACAAAAAGAAAAACCAAGGCCCTAAGCCCAAGAGATGAAAGGCGGCAAAAGCTAAAGCAAGAATATCAACGAGAACAGTTAAAGAACCTTTGGAGAGTTATTTTCCTTTTTACGTTGTCATTAGGACTAGGTTTTCTATTTATAAGAAGTTCTCAGACGGAAATTAACTCAGAGAAGATTCATATAAAAGGAGCTAACAAACTTAACCCTGATTCAATAATTAATGCATCAGGATACTTCTTCCCACAGAAGCTAATAACTATTAACCCTATTGACTTAAAAGCAATTCTAATGAAGGAACTTCCTTTACAAGCAATTGAAATACGTAAATTAATATTTCCTCCTATTATAGAAATAGAACTAAAAGAAAGACAACCAATTGCATTTGCATCTAAACAAATATCTACTACAAATAAAAAAGAAGGAATGGTTGACGAGAATGGATTTTGGATGCCAATAGAAATAGCTAACCTTGCCCAAACACCAATTCATATGATTTATATCCAGGGATGGATGCCTGGCTTTGAAAAACCAATATCAACCATTCTTAAAAACAGAGAAAACCTTGGGAGCACACTAGAAAAAATTATTCTTGAGTCCAATGGAGAGATTTCTCTTGAAACAAAGTACTTTAAAAGAATTCACTTAGGTTCTAAATATGAAAATTTAAATTCTCAAATCAAAATCTTAGGAAATCTAGACAATATATTGCCATCTTTACCTAATAAGAATGGTGCCAGAATCTTTGACCTAAAGGATCCTCAAAAGCCAGAGCTACAATTTGCGAATACTCGTAAAAAAAACTAAAAGGTTTTTATCAAGCATAAAAAGTAATCCAATCTTATTTAGGTAAATCTATAAAAGTAAAACAATAATCTCTATAGACCTGGTTAAACAATGATTTATTAGATATCTAAGGTTTAATTCTCATTAAAAGTCGAATGACTTCATCTACTGGAACATTCACCTATTGGTCTCTTCTTGGACTATCCCCTGGGAGTAATCCAGCTGAAATCAAAAAAGCTTTTAGGAGAGAAGCCATGAGATGGCATCCAGATACCAATAGGAATAATCTCAATGCAGAAGAACGCTTTAAGTGGATCAACGAAGCCTATAAAGTCCTCAGCGATCCTAGAAGACGCTTCGAATGGGAAACCTCAGGAAAACCAAGCTTTGAAATCAAAGACTTCACTAGCACTACTGAACACACCAACACCTCTGAAGCCCAAAAAACAACTAAAGGTCATCAAAGCGGTTTCTCTTCTGCAGAAAAATTGGTCTTACTCTTAATTTCTATAGGTTGCTTAATAGTAGGTAATGCTTGTTTACCCTAACCAACGCATAAACATGTGAAATATTCTTAGACCTGAAAAAACCGCCCAAACCAAGCCTATACCTAAAACATCTAAGGATAATGCCCATAAAAAATCTTTATTGAACATCTCAACTGAAGCTTCTGGAGAGGACATAAGCCTCTAGTACATACATAATGCACAAAACTTCAACTCAAAAACCTGAAAATGACGCTGGGTAGCGGTAGAAAATCCGGGTTAATGAAACTTGATGGTATTCAAGCCAGTCAATCAGCCCGAATAGAGGTCATAGGAGTAGGTGGTGGAGGCAGTAATGCCGTAAACCGAATGATTCTTAGCGACCTCGAAGGAGTGGCCTATAGAGTTCTGAATACTGATGCACAGGCACTTATTGAATCAGCCGCGCAAAACAGAGTCCAATTAGGGCAGACTCTGACTCGAGGATTAGGAGCTGGTGGAAATCCAAGTATTGGAGAAAAAGCTGCAGAAGAATCAAGAGCAGACCTTCAACAAGCACTGGAGGGATCTGATCTCGTATTTATAGCTGCTGGAATGGGGGGAGGAACAGGCACTGGTGCAGCTCCAGTAGTAGCAGAAGTCGCAAAACAAAGCGGAGCACTAACTATTGGCATAGTTACTAAACCCTTTGGATTCGAAGGACGCAGAAGGATGCGTCAAGCAGATGAGGGCATAGCTCGCCTCTCAGAAAACGTTGACACCCTCATCGTTATTCCGAATGATCGTTTAAAAGATGTAATTGCTGACGCACCTCTTCAAGAAGCCTTCCGAAATGCAGATGATGTACTCAGGATGGGCGTCAAAGGAATTAGTGACATCATCACCTGCCCAGGCCTAGTCAATGTTGACTTTGCAGATGTTCGATCAGTAATGACAGAGGCTGGGACAGCTCTACTTGGGATAGGAACAGGTTCGGGAAGATCTAGAGCAGTCGAAGCGGCTCAAGCAGCAATCAATAGTCCTTTACTGGAAGCAGCTCGTATTGATGGTGCCAAAGGCTGTGTAATCAACATAAGCGGAGGTGTCGATATGACTCTTGAAGACATGACTTCTGCTTCAGAAGTCATTTATGAGGTAGTAGATAAAGATGCAAATATTATTGTTGGAGCAGTGATAGATGAGAAACTTGAAGGTGAGGTTCAAGTAACTGTGATAGCAACAGGTTTTGACAGTAATCAACCATATAACAGTCAAAGATTACGTAACGCTATGTCTAGTAAATCGTCTTTTCCTCAACCAGAAATTAAAGAACCAGGAGCAAGTATTCCTGAATTCCTTCGTTTAAGACAACTACGAAACAAGGACTCCGGGAACTAAAAAGAATAATTTTTAGGTGACCCGGAATCCACGCCTGCGCCGAGCATCCCTTTTGGCTGCTACCTTCCGGTCCTGACCAGATTTAGGCGTCGAAGCCGCATGGGTCCGAGTCAATTAAATTCTATCAATTAAATCCATATGACCAAAGAGTCAAATGCTCCCAGCAGAATTAATCAATTTAAAGCAATCTGGAAAGCCAATAATCATTCTTACTGCTTGGGACAGTATTTCTGCAGGATTAGTTGAAGAAGCTGGGGCTGATGTAGTCCTAGTAGGAGACTCATTGTCAATGGTAGTTCTAGGCCATGCAACTACTCTTCCAGTGACACTAGAGCAAATGCTTCATCATGCTCAAGCTGTAGGAAGAGGCTTAAGTGGCTTAACAAACGATCAGCCTATTATTGTCTGTGATCTACCTTTTCTTAGTTATCAATGCGGAGAAGACAAGGCTGTTGCTGCTGCAGGGAAATTAATAAAGAATTCATGTACCTCAGCGGTCAAACTAGAAGGCGCAGAACCTGAAGTCATCTCAGTAATTGCAAGACTTGTAAGAATGGGAATACCTGTAATGGGTCATTTAGGACTCACACCTCAATCTGTGCATAGATTTGGCTACCGTCGACAGGCTGAAGACCCTCAAACCCAAGAGAAGGTTTATCAACAAGCATTGCAGCTTGAAGATGCAGGATGTTTTGCATTAGTTCTTGAACACGTTCCAAATGAACTGTCAGGCAAATTAAGAAAAAATTTAAAGATACCAATTATTGGTATAGGGGCTGGAGAAAATTGCGACGGACAAGTTCGGGTAACAGCAGACCTAATTGGTCTAACAAAAAAACAGCCTCCATTTAGTCCAGCCTTAATACCGGGAAGAGAAATTTTTATAGAGGCGCTTCAATCTTGGGTGAAAGAACAACATCCTTAGGCAAGGAATCCCACCAAAGGAGCATTTCCACAAGAAATTGATTGCTGATTTGCATCCCTTCAGGATCACTTAATTGGAATCGCTTCCCATTGCATTTCATCAAACCTCTATCAATAAGGCTTTTCCAACGTAATAACAATAAAGGCAAATAGTCATCACATTGTCTTTGGCTCCATCCGGCTCTTTTTGCTAACTCCTCCAAATCCACCCCTTCTCTAGTGCGCAGACCAGTCATGATCTGCTCATCTAAATCCATTGGCCGACAATTAGATTTATCGAGCGAATAGTGAATCCCTTTCAGTTCCTGGTTCTCAACCCAATCTTTATAGGCCTCTCTTGTTCTAGGCCTGGCAAACCTTTCCCCCCAGGGTGAACTTGTGGCACCTTGTCCAAATCCCCACCAGCCTGCTCCAGTCCAATACACCCGATTATGTCGAGAAGCATGCCCTGGTAAAGCAAAATTAGAAATCTCGTATCGAGAAAATCCTTCCTTACAAAGCATCTCACTAGAGAAAGTCATCATCTCTAGTGCCTGATCTTCGTTAGGTAAATTCAATTCCCCTTTCTTTTCCTTCCCCTCAAAAACAGTTCCTGACTCTATTGAAAGATCATATATAGATATATGTGGCGGAGAGAAATTCAAAGCCTGCTTCAACTGCTTTTTCCAAGAGACCAAATTCTGACCAGGCAAGTTTTGAATCAGATCAAGGCTCCAACTCAACATTTTATTTTGCATATAAGCCTTATTTAACCAACCACAAGCCTCAATTAAATCAGAACACCTATGCCTCCTCCCCATTACTTCTAAATCATTATCATCAAAGCTTTGTCCTCCAAGGCTAATCCTATTAATTCCAATCGCTAGATATTCTTCAAGATCATTTTCTTCAAAACTTGCAGGATCAATTTCAAGAGTAATTTCACATCCGAGCTGAAACCCAAAATTCTTTTCCAAATGATTAAGCAAAGAACCTAGTTGAGAAGAATTTAATAATGAAGGAGTGCCGCCTCCAATGTAGACAGTTGAAAGAGGAATATCTATTTTAAATAGTGATATTTCTCTATGTAAGATATTAAGATAAGATTTTATCGAATTACTGCCAGGTCCACTATCTCCATTGGCTTTGTCTCCAAGCGGTACCACTACGAAGTCACAATAAAAGCAACGCCTATGACAAAAGGGTATATGCAAATATGCGCTTCTTGGTGGTATTAAATGAAGTGAATCACTCATGAATCAATCTAGAAAAGTACGGAAATCTTCATGTATGGAATTCTTTTTTATCGAGCATGATGCTTGAATAACAGAAAGGAAGCCAAAATCTGACCTAATGGTGGGACCTCTCATATTATTTTTATTTGTCTTAGCAGGAGCCACAACAGGTTGGCTGAGTGAAGAGTTTTTACCAATGGCGCTATCGAGAAGCATAGAGAACTTAGGAATGAAAAGATTAATCCTTACTGGAGTTGGTGCTCTCTTAGGACTATTTGTAGGAATTGTCTTACAACAGTTGCGTATAAAGCTAATCGACAAAATTCGAACAATGCCAACTGACCTACTTGTCAGTAGATCAGTTGGGTTAATAACAGGACTATTATTAGCAAATCTTTTGCTAGCCCCCGTATTACTTTTACCAATACCTCCAAAGATAATTTTTATTAAACCTTTATCTGCTATTGTCAGCAATCTTTTCTTTGGACTAATTGGCTTTAACCTTGCTGACACACATGGACGCACTTTATTAAGACTCTTTAATCCAAACAGTACGGAAGCTCTATTAGTTGCAGAAGGAATACTAACTCCTGCCTCTGCAAAGATACTGGATACAAGTGTAATCATTGACGGCAGAGTTAATGGTCTAATTTCATGTGGCATAATCGAAGGTAAAATAATTGTTGCTCAATCAGTAATTGATGAATTACACAAATTATCTGACTCAAGCAATAACGAAAAGCGTACCAAAGGAAGAAGAGGGTTAAAGTTGCTTAAAAACTTGCGTGATACATATGGTCGGAGATTAGTAATAAATAGTACAAAGTATGAAGGCGGTGGAACTGATGAATGTTTATTAAAGCTAACTAATGATATTGGAGGAACACTTATAACCACAGACTTTAATTTATCTGAGATTGCTCACGTCAAGGAACTTAAGGTGTTAAATCTAAGTGATTTGGTACTAGCCCTAAGGCCGGATGTTCAGCCCGGAGAAAAACTTACTCTGAAAATCGTTAGGCAAGGCAAAGAAAATAATCAAGGTATTGGATATCTAGAGGATGGCACGATGGTTGTAATAGAGGATGGCAATGATTCCATAGGTCAGAAAAAAGCAATTGTCGTAACAGGTGCACTTCAAACGCCTACTGGAAGAATGATCTTTGGTCGACTTGAGAAAAACCTTCCACTTAACTAGCCGAACAAAACAAACTCACCTATAAGTGAATTCCCCCCGCTAGGCTCCAACTGAAGAAATAGATTTATCGCATATGACGGTTTCAGCGCCTTACTACAGCGATTCGTCCGTAATGAGGACTCCGCCACCAGATCTCCCTTCATTACTTCTCAAAGAGAGAATTGTTTACTTAGGCCTGCCATTATTTTCAGATGATGATGCAAAACGCCAATTAGGTGTAGATGTAACTGAACTGATCATTGCTCAATTACTTTATTTAGAGTTTGACAACGCTGAAAAACCAATTTATTTCTATATAAACTCAACAGGAACTAGTTGGTATACAGGAGACGCTATTGGTTTTGAAACAGAAGCTTTCGCAATTTGCGATACCCTTAGTTATATCAAACCACCTGTTCACACAATTTGTATTGGACAAGCTATGGGAACAGCAGCAGTAATACTATCTGCAGGAACAAAAGGTCAAAGAGCTGCTTTGCCACATGCTTCAATTGTTCTTCATCAACCCAGAAGTGGTGCAAGAGGTCAAGCTACTGATATACAAATTAGAGCAAATGAAGTAATTCATAACAAACATGCAATGCTTGAAATACTTGCTCAGAATACTGGTAAAACTATAGATCAATTATCAAGAGACTCAGATCGAATGAGTTATTTAAATCCTCAAGAAGCATTAGAGTATGGAATAATAGACCGTGTTCTAAATAGTCGAAAAGAGTTACCGAATCAACCCCCGATTTAATACAAAACAAATGCAATAAACACTTTATTTTCTTTTTAAACCTTCCCTGTTTACTTCTATATTAAATCTCAGCCATGCCAATTGGAACTCCAAGTGTCCCGTATCGCCTCCCTGGCAGTCAATTAGAACGTTGGGTAGATATTTACACAAGACTTGGTGCAGAGAGGATTCTTTTCTTAGGCCAAGAAGTAAATGATGGAGTTGCAAATAACCTTGTTGCCCAAATGCTCTACCTAGACTCCGAAGACAGCACAAAACCAATATATCTCTACATAAATAGTCCAGGAGGATCTGTAACGGCTGGTCTAGCTATCTATGACACTATGAAATATGTAAAAAGCGATGTAGTAACCATTTGTGTAGGCCTGGCCGCATCGATGGGTGCTTTCTTGCTAACAGCTGGCTCAAAAGGCAAAAGATTAGCCTTGCCTCATAGCAGAATTATGATTCATCAACCCCTTGGAGGAACCGCTCAAAGGCAAGCAAGTGATATTGAGATCGAAGCAAAAGAAATCCTAAGAATTAAAGACATGCTTAATCAATCAATGGCAGAAATGACAGGACAGACATTTGAGAAAATTGAGAAAGATACCGACCGTGACTACTTTCTAAGTGCTTTAGAGGCAAAAGATTATGGCCTGATAGATAGGGTTATCGCACATCCAAATGAGGCCTAATCCTAATGGAGATAATTTGCAGATTTAAATGAATTAGAAAAAACTACTACTTGAGATACCTCTATTGCTTAAGCTCAGCGCTATCCATGCATCGAAATACAAAAACGAATGGCCCAGCTTTTCTACGATTCTGATGCTGATCTCAGCCTTCTCCAAGATAAAACAGTTGCAATCATTGGCTATGGCTCCCAAGGCCATGCTCATGCTCTGAATCTCAAAGACAGTGGGATAGATGTTGTAGTTGGACTTTATGAAGGAAGTCGCTCAGCAGACAAAGCCTCTAAAGATGGCCTAGAGGTCTTGAATGTTGCCAATGCATCTGCAAAAGCTGACTGGATAATGGTTTTATTGCCAGATGAATTTCAAAAAGATGTTTATGAAAGAGAGATTGCTCAACATTTATCTCCTGGCAAAGTACTAAGTTTTGCCCATGGTTTCAATATTCGCTTTGGACTGATCAAACCACCTGCATTCGTTGATGTTGTAATGATTGCTCCTAAGGGACCAGGCCACACTGTTCGATGGGAGTACCAAAATGGTCAGGGTGTCCCTGCTCTATTTGCAATTGAACAAGATTCTTCTGGGCAAGCCAGAAAACTTGCAATGGCATACGCCAAAGGGATAGGCGGTACTCGCGCTGGAATACTGGAAACAAATTTCAAAGAAGAAACTGAAACAGACTTATTTGGAGAGCAGGCAGTTCTATGCGGAGGCCTATCAGAACTCGTAAAAGCAGGTTTTGAAACTCTTGTAGATGCTGGATACCAACCAGAACTGGCTTATTTCGAATGCCTCCACGAAGTTAAATTGATTGTTGATCTAATGGTCAAAGGAGGATTAACTGCTATGCGTGATTCAATATCGAATACAGCCGAATATGGTGACTATGTAAGTGGCCCAAGACTGATCACTTCTGATACAAAAGCTGAAATGAGGAAAATTCTTAGCGATATTCAAGATGGTACTTTTGCAAATAACTTTGTCGCTGAATGTGAAGCAGGAAAACCTGAAATGAAAAAATGTAGAGATAGAGATGCATCCCTCCCTATTGAAAAAGTAGGGAAGAGTCTGCGATCAATGTTTAGTTGGCTTAAGACAAACTGAATTTTTCATTCTCACTAATAATTGCTTCAGTACTTCTAGACCTTTGGATTGGTGATCCAACTAGGTTGCTTCATCCAGTAGAAGTAATTGGAGCAATGATAGGTAAGCTAAGAGAGTTAGCTGAATATTTATCTAAAGACAACAAGAAATTACTAAGAATATGGGGAATTTTCATAACAGTATTCATATCTCTTTGCAGCCTATGTGTAGGGATGATTATCGAGAAAGTAGCAAGATCTGACTCTATTCTATTTAGCTCTATTGGTAATTTACTGTTATTAACTGGACTTACAAGTTCTCTTGCAGCAGGAAGTTTAAGGCTACGGATTAAAGATACACTGAGAAGTATGAAAGATTCTAAGATAATAGAAGCCAGAAAAAAACTCGAACTAATTGTAGGTCGTGATGTTTCTGATTTAGAGCAACATGAAATCTTCAGAGCCCTAGCTGAGACGGGCAGTGAAAATGCGGTAGATGGAATCTACGCACCCCTTTTCTGGATGACAATAGGTGCAATTGTTTGGAATTCTTTCCCATACTTACCAGGTCCTCTATGTTTTACATGGATTTTCAAATCAATTAGCACTATAGATTCAATGATTGGATACAAAACAGGACAACTTAAATGGTTAGGAACTGCAGGTGCAAAAGCAGATGATATTTTAACTTGGCTTCCTTGCAGAATAGTAATATTGACATTACCTATAGTTAGCAGCAATATCAAAAACTACTATCAAATAGTTTTAAATACATTGAGAGATGGAAGGTTTGATGAATCACCCAACTCGGGATATTCAGAAGCTGCATTTGCTTATTGCGCCAATGTACAGATGGGTGGCCAAAATAAATATGGAAATAAGATAGTAAACAAACCAATCCTTGGAAAGAAATTATCTATAGCATCTAACAAATCAGTCAAAGAAATCTTAAATCTTAGCTTAAGACTTCAAATTCTTTGGACGTTCACAATAGGAATCATTGGAATATTAATTTAATCAATATGCACCTCTATCTCTAGGAAGAAATAAAACTCCAAATGTACGAAATATAATATTTAAATCCATTAAAAAAGAGCGACCATTTGCATAGAACAAATCAAGTTCTACTCTCTTCTCATAACTTAAGTTATTTCGACCACTTACCTGCCATAAACCTGTCAAACCGGGTCTGACTTTAACCACCTCATCCATTAATGTTCCATATCGTATTAGTTCTTTATCTACAATAGGTCGTGGACCTACTACACTCATTTGACCTAGGAGGACATTGAAAAATTGTGGTAGTTCATCAAGACTTGACCTACGAAGTATACGTCCAATAAATGTTATTCTTGGATCCTTCTTGAGTTTAAAATCTCTCTCAAACTCTTTGCGCATAGAAGGAGAGTCAGCAAGTACATTCAGAAGAGCATCATCTGCATCGGCTCTCATTGTTCGGAATTTTATACAACCAAATCTAGAGTAATCTTTACCAATTCTTTCTTGAACATAAAATATAGGCCCTGGTGAACTGAATTTGACCAGTAAAGCAAGAATCACGAACAATGGCAGTCCCAGTATTATTACCAATACCGAAAAAAGGAGATCACCCAATCTCTTTACTGACCTACTTAAAGAACTTTTACTCGTATGCATTGGTTAAAGAAAAACTTAAAGTCCAACAAAGAATTACCAATAATTACCTAAGAGGTGAAACTGTTAAAAACAATCAGTTTTCAATGAAAACAACTTCAAATTAGAGAGCAGAAGGGAATTCACATTAATCCATAACAAGTGTTTCTTAGAATACACTATATATTATCAAAGAATAGAGTAAATAAGTAAGTACTTTATTTCAAAGCTTTACTACTGATGCAAAGAGTGAGAGCAAGTATCTTAATTGATCATAAATAAAACCACAGCTGAGATTAAATGTAAAAAAGTTCACTAAAGATCAACTTCTGCAAATAATCAGGTATCATTATCATGTGGATAGGAGATTTTGCATGCCTAAACCAATAGAGTTCAGCAAGTTTTATCAATTAGTTAAAGAAGTCAAGAGAGGAGATTTATCTAAGAAAGAAGTCTTAACCTCACTCATTGAAGATTATAAGATTGGTCTAGATAGTGAAACTCCATACGAAGAGCTAGGGAAAATTCTATGCACAGTTAGCTTAAGAGGTGTAAATGAATACACAGGACTTAAAGAAATAGAATTGATTTGTAGATTAAAGAGAGATGTCTGGGACTATTTGAAAATAAGGACCGGAGAAAGCTTAGAAGACTACCTTGCAAGCATAATGAAATCACATGTAAACAACAAAGACCTACTAGCTAATCTATGTAGCAAATGGAATGTAGAAAAGGAAGAGTTAGAAAATAATCTTGAGAACCTAATTGATTATGTTAACGAGGGCATAATTGATATTATAAAATGAGGGTCATAACTTTATAAATCAAAGAGAATCACAGGCTGCAATAATTACTTTAAAGAGAGTATCAAACTGCATGTTAGAAAGCTATCATTAAATAGGAAATAGATGAAATCAATTAAGATTATGTTGTAAAGAATACAAAATCTGCCTATCCTAAAATAAATTTCAATGCCATGAATACGAAACCAGTTGAATTCAGCAAATTTTACAAACTGCTAAATGCTGTCAAAGAAGGAGAAGGAGAAAAAAAAGTAGAACTAGAAGAAATTCTTATAGCATATAAAGATTCAGAACACTCTGAAAGTGCCCTTCATCAACTAGGGGAAAAATTTATTTATATAGGAATAATGAAACTATATGAATATTCTGAACACGACAATATTGAAGCCATAGGTAATATTAGTAAGGAAGAATGGAAGGAAATGGCAGAAGATAAAAAGGCTGAACTTCCTCCATTCTTAGCAAACGCTATGCTAAATTATGCAAAGGAAGAAGGACTCTCAGATATAATTTCAAAAAGATGGAATACAACAAAAAGAGAAATTGATAAGAATCTAATGCAGATGGCAAGATATATAACTGAAGGAATAATAGATTCTATTGAGTAATTATTAAACATATAATCTATACTAAAAATATTTGGTGAAAAAATAAAATAAATTTATAATTATTTAGTATAATGTTTAACTATTATTAGAATTTCATCTAAATAACTAGACGCTGATAATCTGTCTCAATTACCTCCATTACAGTAATTCACAGCAGTGTTCTTTGACTGTCCCTTTCTAATTACTTCTTCAACACAATCATTAAAATAGCTTGCCTGATATTTTAAAGGATGCATTTTGATAGCAATTACTATTAGAGCTATTGCTGTCAGAAACCTTGAAGCCAGGCTAGCAGAACTTAAGATGTACCAAAGTATCCTTTTAGAGGTTGAACACTTCTTCGATTTCTTGTTTTTTGACATAAAGAAAATGTATTTCATAAAGATTAGGAAAGGAGGGGCTGAATTTGCAAAATTATTAAGAAATTTATTATTATCCGATTAATTTGAAGGATAATAAGATCATAAAAGCCTAGTTTCGAGGTTCGATATAGACAGGTCATCTAATCTTCCTCTAAGGAGATCCAATGTAAATTGATTGTATCTTTTATCTATCTCCCTTGAATAGATATCAAAATAGTTTTGTTTATAAATATTATTTAGACGATTCTTTTCACTATCTTTTATCAAATCAATATGATTACCATGAAGCTGCGTATAATTGTCTCGTAAAGAGAAATCATTATTTAATCTTTGTTGAATATTGCATGCACTTTCCTTAGTTAAGCCATATTTTATAATTAGATTCTGTACTATTGATTCTCCACTTAATAAGTTACAAATTTGTTGCTTACTTATTGTCAGGTCAAAACATTTTCCTATAAACATTAAGCATGTCTGAAGCTGTTCAGCAACTTCTTTTGTAGTTATATATTTGTAATTTGTATAAAATACATTAATTTTACCTATCATAGTTTTCTTGAGAATTTCCAACTCAGCTTTTCTTTCTTTCAAGACCTCACTAATTGATTTAATATAACTACTAGATAGTTTTCCCTCGTAACCTTCATTATTTATAACTCTGTCAAATGAATAAGCCTGTGATATTAATTCTCGTTGGGATATAAGAACAATAATCTTTTTACTAATTCCAGATAAATCGATGTCATTAATTGAATAGCTATATGGATGAGTTTTTAATTCATATCTTTTTAAATCAATCAAATCAGCTGATGCCCTAAATAAATTAAATAATTTAGTTGAACCTGATCTTCTAGTAGAAAAACTCATTATAAGAGGCAATGAGTTATCACATGTATGAATGAACCTCTTGAGACGTGACAATTAAAGATTATGAATCTGTCTCATTCTAGAAGGTTCCCAATAAGAAAAGTCAAATAAATCAATAAGCTTTAATTTTTTATTATATAGAATATATCTCTATTTAGCTAAGTATTCATGTTAATGGTTACTCCAATAATTTGCCTTTGAAAGATTTTATTTTATTAGTAGAATTAACTATGTGCTCAAGCTCTTCAGATAACTCCAATGTTTCTATTTCTTCTATTCTAAATTGATCATATTCTTGTAAGCTGATATGATAATTAAATTTCTTAAAATTATTAATCTCTGGATAATCATCTCGTTGATGTGAACCGCGGCTTTCCAACCTAGCCATAGCCGAGCGTATTGTGGCTTCAGCAGAGTAAATTGACGATTCTAAATTAAAAGCAACTACTAAATCTTTATAATCATTATAGCCAACTCTTACATCAAGATTTTTAAACCGTTTCTTTATTGCATTTAAGTCTTGTAATCCTCTTTCTAAATTATCTTTATTTCTCAAAACTCCACAAAAATTCCACATTAAATTCTGAATTTCATTTTCTAATTTCCTGCCAATCTCTTTACCGTCTTTTATAAAATGATTAACTTTCTTATTAGCAACATCTATTACTGAAGAAGCTCTTATATGAGTTGATAATTGCTTGGAGTAATTTGAAGCTGAAATTCCAGCTCTTCTTCCAAATATTAAGATCTCAGCGAGAGAGTTTCCTCCCAAACGATTTGCTCCATGCAAACCTCCAGCAACTTCTCCACATGCATATAAACCTATAACTCCTGTTTGATGATCTTCAGGAGTAACAAGTACTCCTCCCATTGAATAATGAGCTGTTGGAGCAACCTCCATAGGTTCCTTCGTTATGTCTAACATTTGATACTCGATAAATTGTCTATAAATTGTTGGTAATTTCTTTAAAATCAAATCTTTGTTTATATGTGATATATCTAGTAGAACTCCTCCATTAGAGGTTCCTCTGCCATTCATTATTTCAGTATAGTTTGCAAGTGCAACTCTATCCCTAGTTGATAGCTCCATTCTTTCAGGGTCATAATTAACCATAAACCTTTCTCCTCTTATATTAAACAATCGACCTCCTTCACCTCTAACAGCTTCTGTTACCAAAGTTCCTGCAATCTCTTCTGGGGAAAGCATTCCAGTAGGATGAAATTGAACCATTTCCATATCAGTTAACTTACATCCGGCCTTCAATGCAAGTCTTATACCATCTCCATTGTTTTCATCTTTTCTAGATGAACTCCTTCTCCAGATTCTTGTATTTCCTCCGGTAGCAAGAATAACGGAATCTGCAAGATAAAGTGTTTTTTTTCCATTATATATATCAAATGAAAAGGCTCCAAAACATCTGTTATTTTGAATTAATATCTCTGTTACATATTGAGAATCATTTATTGGTATTTGCAAAGATTTAGACTTAGATAGTAATGCATCTAATATAGATTTGCCTGTAGAGTCACCACAATAGCAAGTACGTCTATATGTATGAGCTCCAAAGAATCTCTGATCTATCATTCCATTATCAAGTTTCTCGAAGTTTGCTCCCCATTTATCAATTTCATTGACTAGAAATGGAGCTTCCTTACACATAATTTCAATGGTCTTTGGATCACCGATTCCATAGCCTTCAATGTAGGTATCTGCATAATGTTGCTGCCATGAGTCCTGTATATCTATATTAGCAAACGCTGCGTTAACTCCTCCTGCTGCAAGTGAAGTATGAACATCATTTACTGTTCTTTTTCCTAAAACTATTACAGAAAGGCCAGACAAACAAACTTCTATTGCAGCTCTCAAGCCAGCTCCTCCACTTCCGACAACTAATACATTTGTTATCTTTGTTTGAAAATCATTTTCCATGTAACAGGCATTCTTTCAATAAATTCTATTCTATATCACTTGATACGAATATTCCACTATTCTTAGACAATCTACTCTAATAGCTAGCTAGAAAGAGTCATTAAATAATAAACTATATAACTATTTAACAAATCTAGAAATTCTATAATACAGATTATCTTATTAATATTTAAGATGCTAATTTAAAAACTATCTTGCTCTAGAATAAGATTTAGATAATCAAAGTCGACAAAACCTTTTGAACACTTTGGTCCATCTAACACTACAGAAGCTTTATCACCTTCTCCAAGGTGATTGATTACTGCAGATGCATTCTTGTACTCATCAGAAACTTTAGAGTACCAAGTTGGCAATGTAATTAGGCAAGAAATGTTAGCATCTCTAGCTGATCTCAATCCAGGCAATGAGTCTTCTATCACAATTGTTTCTTTAGAAGAAATCCCACTAGCTTCTAAAGCATTTAGATAACCTTGAGGATCTGGTTTATGGCGTAGTACATCATCTCCAGTTATCCAACCATCGAAAAGAAAGTCAAGATCTTTAAAAGTGTTATCTAAAAGAATTTGGACAGAATTGCGTGTACTTGCTGTGACTATCCACTGTTGCACACTCATGCTCTGAAGCTCCAGTAAAAGCCTTTTAACACCTACTCGCAAGTTGATCTCTCCTGAAGTGACAATCTCTTTATAAAAAAACTGTTTACGTTTATGGATAAATTCTATAAAATCTAAATCAAGATTAATTCTTCTTTGTTGAGCATAAAAACGAATACGAGATTTGCCACCAGTTATAGAAAGAAGATTCTTGTAGGACATAGGGTCCCAAATCCAAGGCAAACCAGCCTCAAAAAAAGCTTTGTTAAAAGCATTGCGATGGCCTTCCATTTCTGTATCAGCAAGAGTCCCATCTACATCCCAAAAAACAGCTTTTATCAAATTAAAAAGTTACAGATTTCATCCAAGGATAGCCTTTCCCTTCATGAGGCTAGTATTTCAATAAGTATAATCTCATAACTCTAGAAGAAATTGTCCTTCCAAACAAATTTTTATATATCAACAATTAGTCCTTAGATGACTGAGTTTAAAAGGAAAATTATTCATTTTTAAAATAAAAGTACAACGTACATTGATAATGACAATAAAAAGCAATTAAATAATTAAATCTGTTATCAAAAAGCTCAAATTTATTTTAAAATGTTGACTGGTTGGCTAATATTAAAAGGATAATAAGAAGTATCAATGCGAATTCTGATTACTGGCGGTACGGGTAGTTTCGGTAAAGCATTTATTAGCAGGGTGGTTTCCAGTCATCCTGAAATAGAGCGTCTTGTAATTTACAGTCGCGATGAGTTGAAACAATGGGAATTACAGCAAGAATTCCCAGCAGATCAGTATAGTCAACTTAGATTCTTTATTGGAGATATTAGAGAGCCCGATCGACTGCGCAGAGCATTAGAACAAGTGGATACGGTTGTTCATGCTGCAGCTTTGAAACAAGTTCCCGCAGCTGAGTACAACCCAATTGAATTTATCAAAACAAATGTACTTGGGGCTCAGAATATTGTAGAAGCCTCTCTAGATACAAATATAAAGCGTGTGGTTGCCTTAAGTACTGACAAGGCAGCAGCACCCATAAATCTTTATGGAGCTACAAAACTATGTTCAGACAAACTTATAATAGCTGCCAACAATATAAAAGGGAAAAGGGATCTTGCTTTCAGTGTTGTACGGTATGGAAATGTAATGGGATCAAGAGGGTCAGTTATACCTTTCTTCTTAGAGCAGGCCAAACAAGGGAGTATTCCGATTACTGATAAGGCTATGACTCGCTTCAACATTTCACTAACTGAAGGTGTCGAAATGGTTTTTTGGGCCTTAAAAAATAGTTTAGGAGGGGAAATATTTGTTCCCAAAATCCCCAGCTACCGCATTACAGATCTTGCAGAAGCAATAGGTCCGAGTTGTGTTAAGCCTGTCATTGGAATTCGTCCAGGCGAAAAAATACATGAAGAGATGATCACTTCTGCTGATAGCACAAGTACATTCGATTTAGGGAAGTACTACTCCATTCTTCCAAGCGATGGATCTATAACACGTCGATATAGACATGCAGGAATCGATCTAAAACCAGTTAAAAATGGTTTCTCATACAATTCTGGAACCAATCCAGAATTCCTAAATATAGAGAGTTTGCGAGAGCTTATACGTAAAAATATAGATTCAAATTTTCAACCAGTATGAAGAAAGAAGACGAAATTTTTATTCCATACGGACGCCAGAAAATCACTCAAGATGATATCAAGGCGGTGGTAAAAGTCCTACAAAGTACAATGTTAACCCAAGGACCGATGGTCCCACAGTTTGAGAAAGCTATTTCATCTGAAGTTGGAGCAAGCTATGCTATTGCTGTAAACAGTGCAACAAGTGCTCTACATATAGCCTGTAAAGCACTTAACCTAGCCCAAGGAGATTGGGTTTGGACTTCACCTATTACATTTGTAGCCTCTGCTAACTGTGCATTATATTGTGGAGCTAATATAGATTTTATCGATATAAATATAAATAACGGACTAATAGATGTAGACAAGTTAGAAGAAAAACTAATTTATTCAGAAAAAAATGGAAGGCTACCAAAGATAATAATACCTGTTCACTTGTCAGGTTCAAGCTGCAATATGAAACGAATTGATGAACTCTCAAAACAATTTGGATTTAAAATAATAGAAGATGCAAGTCATGCAATTGGTGGTAAATATAACGGGGTTAAAGTAGGAAGTTGCCAATATAGTGATGTAACAGTTTTTAGTTTTCATCCAGTAAAGATAATAACAACAGCCGAGGGAGGAGTGGCCTGCACGAATAAACAAGAAATTGCTAGCAAAATGAGGGTTCTAAGAAGTCACGGAATTACAAAAGAAGTAAATAGTTTTAAGTACAAACCATCTGGTCCATGGACATATGAACAACAAGAGCTAGGCTACAATTACAAAATGAATGATATACAAGCTGCTCTTGGGATAAGTCAACTAAAAAGACTAAACTCGATCATTCACAAGAGGAATAAACAACGTGATTATTATCAAAAAGCAATCAAAGAAGAGAATATTCAAATGTTAGAGATACCATTAAATGTTAAATCCTCAGTGCATCTAGCAATAATAAGGTTAACAAATAAGAGTGCAGCTGAGCATAAAAAAATATTTGAGAGCATGCTCAAACAAGGCATTGGCGTACAATTACACTATAGCCCTGTACACATGCAACCATACTTTAGGGAATTAGGTTTTAGGGAAAATAGCTTTCCAGAAGCAAAAAAATATGCAGAATCAGCAATAACTATACCAATATATGAGGATCTAACTGTCGAAGAGCAAAATAGAGTAATAGATGCTCTATCAAATGCCATTAGGAGCTAAGATTGGATGTATAAGTTTTTTTATAACGTACTAAAGTTTTGAAAGATCTGAAAGTCAATGTTTAAGGTTTTTTATAAATACTCTGCATGCATAAAGATTTGCACCAATGATTTAAGAATCTTATGTGACCCATGGTTTGGAGGGAATGCCTATGATGGAACATGGACACAGTATCCATATACAAAGGACGTTGCTAATTTTGTTGGTCGTTTTGACATGATTTATATAAGTCATATACATCCAGATCATTACTGCCCAGAGACCTTAAGAGTTTTATTTAAATCTTATGGTGAGAAGAAGATCATAATCGCAGATTGGGGAGAGGGAAAGACTAACTACCTCTCAAGAAAGATAACTAGTGATGGTTTTGGTCACTTGCTTGTTGTCAAGAATAATACAATCTTTAATGATACAGAAATCAATATCATTCCCAATATTACTAATTCGGTTAGTGATATTGATAGTGCAATAATTGTCTCATCAAAATCCAAAAGGAAAGGAGTTCTAAATATCAATGATTGCATTTATAATAAATCACATTTTCAACAAATACTAGAATTAAAGCATAAACTAAAAATAGAATTTACTTTATTTTGCCTTGGCTATACAGGTGCCGGTCCCTACCCACAAACATATCACTCACCAGAAATAGAAAGAGAGATTCTATTTAAAAAATCTAATGAAAAGAAAAATAGTTTTTTTGATAGATACAAAAAAGCAGTTAAAGAAATTCCATCCATAAAGAGATTGCCTTTTGCTGGAAAATACTTGCTTCAGGGTGACCTATCTGTACTAAATAAATTTAGAGGAGTAGCCGATGCATTAGAAGTGAAAGAATTTGATAAGGACGCAGTAATCCTAGATGATGGTGGTGATGCATTTTTTGATATCGAAAACAAATATGCTTCTAGAGAAAGAACAGAATTTTATGAGTATCCAGAAACAATCAAATCAAAAAGTGATTATTTATGGAGAACTGCTATATCATTTACACCTACTCAATCATTACTGAAAAGATTACTTCTACAAAGTATTAAAAGAGCACATGCAAAGTCAGAATGCACTTCAAATTGCATTTATTCAATTTACACATATGATGACCCAAAGAATATAAAAGTTATTTGGTCATCGATTAAACCATACGAGGGGAAAACACCCATTATTACGTTTAACTGTAGAAAAGATTCAAACCCATTAAAGGTAACAGGTGAATGTAGAATTCATGCTCATTTATTTATTGAATCAAAGGCATTATTTGCTGTTTTAACAGGCATTACTCATTGGAACAATTATGAAGTAGGCAGTGTTTTTCAAGTTCGTCGGGTTCCAGATGAGTATGATGGGAAAATGCAATCATACTTAAATTTCCTTTCTGTTGTTTAAACAACATAATGAAGATATCAAAACTATTTAGATGTTAAACTTGAGATCTATGAGTGGATAACCTGTCAAAAGAAAGAATTAGTAGCCTAATGCCCTTAAGGAACCTCTATAAAATTAACCAAACCAAATTTGATGCTAGATTTCACGTTTATAAAACTGATCATAAAGTAATATACAATATCCAAAGAAATTTGAAGGAAATTTTTTCTGAAAATAAAGTAAAATCACCTCCTAAGCTATTGTAGAATTATTAAATTAGCCTAAAATAATGAGTCATGCTAAAAGAAACTAAATCTTTCTTAGATTTCTTCGATAAAAAACTATCAACTAAACCCATAGATCCAAGTGACTGGAAAGCATATATTGATAACTTACCCAACATTTATCAGCAAGACCTCTCTTTTAGATTACTTTTCGACTGGCATTCTGATTTACAATATAATGTAGGAGAAACGGCGATGAGTAAAGCTAGCGAACCCATATTCTCTAAACAAATTGAAGTCATTGATGAAATAGCTCATTTATACAATTCTCCTTACCAAATCAGGGAGTTAATCTACTATCATGCAAAATCTAATTTAAAAGGCAAGAAACTTTTAGAAATTGGTGGAGTAAGTCCAAATGATATCTTGTTTGACTTGTTGGGAATCTCAGAATACATAAATATTGAATCACCTGACTATATTGATTTAGAGGATGGTATTAGTTACTCAGAAAAATTTAAGCCTCATGAAAAAAAGAAAACTATTTTATGTAATGCAGAGGATATAAATAGTTATATAGAGAATGAATCGCAAGATTTCATTTTTTCAGTTGCATGTTTTGAACATATATACGACTTAGAAAAAGCACTTATTTCTTGCCATAGTTGCTTAAAAAATAATGGGTATTTATATTCATATTTTGCTCCTATTTATTCATCTCTCGAAGAAGGCGACCATGGTGTAATACCAGATCACAAATTATTTGAGACTAAGCCAATTGGTTTACATCTTCTTTCTGCAAATGATCAGCGTAAAAGATTGATTAAAAATGGCATAAGAGATCCTAGAGAAATTCAAGATTTACTGGCAAATATAAACTTTAATCGATGCCCTAATAGACTTCTATATGAAGATTATGAGAAAATCTTAACTGAATCTCCTTTTTTTGTTTTCGAGCTTAAACGCCTAGATTTCTTAAATTTATCAAAAAAATATTCTTTGGAGATAAAGGAGATTAGAGAATCAAACCCTTTGATAGGAAACATGATATCCATTGGGTTTAGAGTCTTATTAGGAAGAATGTAGTTTCTTATAGATATTCATTTCTGTTATATATAAACTCTTTTAAATTTTATTTAAAAGTAGTAAATAACTACACTAATATAATACAGAGAATCTCTTTGCAAGCCAGCTATCTCCTTTTAAGTACGAAAATTTATATTTAACCAACTTATTTAAATTTTTATGAACTCTGAATAAAGATCCCAGCCATATAAAAATTTGAATTGAGATTTATAGGCAGATAAGATTTGATTTTGAATTATTTATAGATAATTTTGACGAAAAAGTATTGTCTTTTTTCGATATTATATTCATTCTAATATTACTTATTCCTAAAAGTCTAATACCTTATTTATGATTAATAGACAATTATTTTTATATAGAAGACACCTGAAAATAAATGCTAATATAGACAAAAATAACAATGTTCTGTATTAAAGATCACAGAAGCTTTTCAATTCAATTCAATTCGATTCGATTCAATGAAAAGCTCAGATTTTTGTTTCAAGGTTAACTGGTCATATTCAAATTTATTCAAATGATTCTTGCTTCATTAACAACAGGTTCTCCTTCTGTTATTACAGAGCTTTCTGCACCAATATTTGGAGTCCTTGGTATTATTGCATTTGCAGTTTTTGCAATAGGTGGAAAGCAGGATAATGATGGTCAAGGGACAAATAGTTCCCCTTATCTCCAGAATTCAGCATCATCTCAAAAAGCTACTTCAGATTCAAACAAAAGCTAGAGGTATTTTTTAAAAAAATTTGAATAATACTTTTTAATTCAAATAAGAAAAGCCCCATTAAATTGGGGCTTTTCTTATTTGAAGATAAATGGGAAATCAGGGCAAATTACTAAAAATTAATTACCTGATGTTATCTTTGCATCTTCCATATTATCAAAAGCATTTTGAATCCTTCTGAAATCGAAACCCATACCTCTTAAAGCATGCCATAGATGTCCTTGTAAAAAGAAAAATCCCAAAAAGAAATGGGCATTTGATAACCACGCCCTTGCAGTGTGAACATCAGCCGGAAGACTTGCATTAGTGTCAGTGAAGTAAGGGAAGAACTCAAAATTAATCTTCAAAACCTCTCCATAGAATTCTGTTGGGTAAACAGTGGTGTTAGTAGAACACCAGAAAGCTGCAACAAAAGCCATATATCCAACTCCTGCAAGAGAATAAGAAAGTACAGATTCTGCTGATAGCAAACCTTTACCTTTAAAGCTTGTGTATTCACCAAATTGTTTGGTAACTATATGGAATGCTCCTCCACTAATAAGCAAAAAAGCTAAAATTCCGTGACCACCCATGACATCTTCTAGGCTGCTAATAGATAAGAAATCAACTTGGTGATTCCAAACTTGAGCAAAACTTAGATTGGGCTCAACTCTTCGAGTAATACCTTGAGCACTATCCCAAATGCCATGGTATTTGGCCCATTCAACAAATTGAATAGCTCCCAAACCAAGGAAAATCAAATGATGACCCAGGATTGAAGTCAATCTTTCAGGGTCATCCCAAGAAAAATCAAATTTCTTTGGCCGCCCTGTTGCATCTCCCAAGTCACCTTCAAATTTCAAAGAATGGAGAAGTCCTCCTGCAGCTAAAACACCTGAAAAAATCAAATGTAAAACTGCTATTACTGTGCAGTCATAAAGGTCAGTAATAACACCGCCTTCAATTCCACCAATACCAAGACTTGCTAAATGCGGTAAACAAATCAAACCCTGATTACCCATAGGCAAAGAGGCGTCATATCGCGCCAACTCGAAAAGGGTGAATGAACCAGCCCAGAACATCATCAAACCTGCATGAGCTGCGTGAGCTGCTATGAATTTGCCTGAACGGTTAGTCACTCCAGAGTTTCCCGCGTACCAGTCATAGGTAACGTTTGGGTTTCCGTAGGTTTGCACGAGATAGAAAAATATGTAGGACAATAAGAACTTATTAACGGATTAGCTAGTATTTAATCCCCTCTTCATATCGCTTATTAGGACTGTTCTATATACGAATCAAGGACATGTCATTGATCACATAAGCATGTAATTTCTTGTAGTTATAAGATTATTCAAGCCTAACCCAATACAAATAATTCATAATTCAGTGACGTATTTTACGTTCACTTATCAATGTTTACGCATGATTTATAAAAGAACAAAATTAGGCGGATGATGTTTATGCAAATACATTGCAATTGGATCTCATGAGTCAATACAGCATTGACATCTCACTGATAACCCTATTCCACTTCCTAATAGGGGTCCCTCTCATTATTAGTGTTATGCGTGCAAGAAGTATGGCAAAAAAAGGGATGGCTCCACCTCCAGCAGGACTTACAAGATGGTGAGAACCTTTGAATTAGATTAACGTGTGTATAAAATTACTCATTGAGTTGTCTCTAAAAATACTAATAGAAAGATTTCAACCAATGAGTAACATATCAAACGGCAATCAGTAACTATTTAACTTCTTAATATTCCAAACCATATGTTTAATAAGAGATCTCTAATCTCTTTTTATCAATGGCTATAGGAATTTACTTTGCAACTACAACAGGTAAAACAGAAGACATTGCTGAAAGGTTGCACGGATTGCTAAGTGGTGCGAATCCTCCGAAGGATTTATCTGATCTAGAAGATCTAACAGAATTCTCTTCACTAGATGGAATTATTTGCGGAATACCAACATGGAATACAGGAGCAGATAGTGAAAGATCTGGAACTGTATGGGATTCCATGCTCGAAGATATTGGAGCACTAAACTTAAATGGTAAGAAAGTTGCGATTTTTGGTTTAGGTGATTCGTCTACGTACACAGAAAATTTCTGTGATGCAATGGAAGAACTTCATTCATACTTCAAAAAAGCAGGGGCAACAATGGTGGGATATGTAGATAAAAGTAGTTACACCTTCGATGAATCCAAAAGTGTTGTTGGCGAAAAGTTCTGTGGACTAGCTATTGATGAAGATAGTGAGTCTGACATGACTGATGACCGACTATCAAAATGGTGCAATCAACTTAAAGATGAAATCCCTGGATTAAGTTAAGAAAGTAAATGAAAAGATTATATTCAATAGGGTATCTAATAGTTGTAGTAAATGGATCAACTAATATTCTCTCATTTCAAATGCTGATATAGAGTGGGGAGTAGATATTTGAACCAGGCAAGTTAATATTTTATGTATACAATGAAAAGAAAAGTAAATCATAATTACTTGATATTAGATTTAGATTCAGCTATATATAGAGAGTTGTTAAAGCTTGATTTGGTTGACTAGAATGGAAATCAAACGAAATGCAAGATACCAAAGAAAGCTCATAGAGGCTGAAAGGTATAAAGGTGAGAAGTTAACAAAAGCAATAAGCAACATAAAGCTAGGTAGACTTGCAAAAGCCAAGGAGAATAAAGTAAGGTGGAAGGCAATTCTATAAAGATAAATTAAAGAGATGCCAGCTTATAGGGAAAAAGATTTCACTATTAGTCAGTTATTTGATGATTAATTAAATTCCTAAAGAAAGATCAGAATAACAGGTGTTACATCTTACAGAAATTAAGCGCAGTAAATATCTTAGCGAGATTAAATAAAGACAATTCAGCGCGTATTCAGATTTTTTAAAATAACAAACTTATGCGAAGCTTAAATGTTCATCGCAATGAAATTTTAAAAACATAGAAACAGATGATTAGCAAAGATAAACAAACGATATAATTCCAATTCGAATAGAATCGAATTCAAAATGTAGGTTTGCGAACAATATTAATAAAGTGATTTACATTACCATCCTCTTTATGAATCAAAGATACAAGTTCTATATAAAACCTAAGAATAGCTAAAATATTGACAACATTGCCTATGAACCAATGTGGATGTTAATTAAACACTGGATTACATGTAAAGAACATAAGTAAATGTCTAATAGAGATAAATATCCTGCAAATAGTTGTAATCTTATATTTTAAGATATTTAGATTCTTCACTCAATATATCTAGAGAAGAAAGCAATTAAAACATTTAAAAGCTTGGCAAAAAAACTCAGTTTTGAGATATGGAGAACATGATGAATCATAAAGCCATGATATTTTATCAACTATATAATAAAGCAATTATGATACCAATTCATTTAAGGAATAACTAAAGCTTAGTAATAAACTGACCAAAGAGAGTGGTTAAAGATGGTTAAAATCATTTAAGGTCTCTAATGAGCTTACCAGCTAGTAATTTAAGGTCTTAAAGATTTAGATAAAACTCTTCATTGATAATTATGACAAGATATTTTAAAATGCTTATAAAAGGTATAATAATTTTTGTGTGGATATAGTTCCTTCTATTGTCGCAATCAGAATCACTTATTATTTCAGGAATTGAAGCATCTATAAAACGAGATTCCTTGACACCACTGCTTCGATCTTTTGCGCTTGCATTGAGATTACTCCCAAATCCAAGTCATAACTCGAGCACACTTTTCAGTTGTGATTCATTCTGCGAGAAACACCTTGCATGGCAACTTGATGCCTTGAAAGCAATTAAAGAACTTGGGATAAAAAAAGTTAATTTTTTAAATTTACCTGCATCACATTACATAACTGCTTTTCCAAATCAGAAAGAGTTCCTCAATATAGCAAATACAAACAATATTATCAGGATAAATAGGGAACTAGTTGATGTTCAGACAAATCAAAGTCTAAACGTAGAGAAGTTAATTAGTCATCAAGATAATATGTTTAATATTTCAAATAAGTTAACCGAATTATATATCAAATTAAATCCAATATGCTGGAAAAGTTTCCACATAAATAAATTCCCATTTCACGAGCTAGCATTAAGAGACCTATCTCTCACATATAAATGCAGTCCTGAATTAGCACTAGACCCAAAATCTTCGTTCTATAAAATTTATACAATCTCGTGTCTAGCGAATATATGGCTACTAAGCCTATTGATTCAGGAAGATTCAATAGGACAATTATGTATTGCCATGTCTAACTACACTGCAACTAATGTATTTAGGTTTTTCTGCAATCAAACTGGTAGAACAGTTCGAATGTTTAACCCTGCAATTCCTGAGTTGAAAGAATTAGTATTTGGTAATATCGATGTGATGAATTTTACTGAATCTCCTAATTCCACTGTATTTTTAACACACCCATCAAATACAACGCAATTAGATTCAATTACTATTTCTCCAAAAATAATAAATAAGCTTGATATGTACTTAGGAGAAAGGTTTCAAGGAATTGGAACGCATACTTATTCTGTTTCTACTGAAACAACAAACGATAGTACTAAAATCGTGGAATCCTTCATTAACAAGACAAAGGAAAATAAAGGTCAGGTGGTATCGCTATATACATCTAGCCCAGATGAGGTTGTTGGCCAAGAGATGGGCATTCGACATGACTATATAGACCTAAGCTATCTAAATAAGCCTCCATTTCCTGATCAAGAGAACTGGATACTTGACGTAATTGAATATTTTGAAAATAATCGAAAGAATGATTTGCTAATAATAAGATTTCACCCTAGACTTGCAGCTGACAAAAGAGGTCTGCCAGAAAGTCCTTACCTTAAACAATTTTGGGAAACAATTCTAGAAAGAGCAAGTAAATCCAATAATGTCAAACTAATTCATCCTTCAATAGCAATTTCATCATATTGGCTTGGTTTTAAATCAGATCTGATCCTAAATGGATGGTCAACTATAGGATTGGAATTTGCTTTAAGTCATAAACTTGTGACTAATGCATTCTATAAGTGCGCATTAGGCGGAGCGCCAGGAATAGCTGTCCATTTGTCAACTCCAGCTCTTGCATCGACTTCAAATTATTTTTATAGATTAGATAAGATTTTAAAGAATTTAGATGGATCAATTAAAACTAATTACAGCAATGAAGTGATTGATTATAATGAAGCAGCAAAATCTTATATAGTTCATGCATTTGCTGGTGTTGTTCCTCTTAAAGATAAACATCTACTAAGAAGTCAATTAGCCAATCCAATACTATTAACTCCTACTTTAATTTCATTGTTAGAACAAAACTAACATCAAAAAATAATATTACTAGCCAAATAATAACCTCTCAGTAGTCATTTTATCTTAATAGGTGGTGATTAAATTTGACAAAGGCAGGATAAATAAAGTATTGTAAGGTTGAGTTAATGGGTTCATGGACGACAATCTGAAAATTTATCGGGAAGCCTTTATTGAGGCATTCGAGCTAGAAGAATCTAGCAATCTTGAAGAGCTTAAATATCAAAGTATTGAAGAATGGGACTCGATTGGCCATATGTCCTTAATGGCAGAATTAGAAGCAGGTTTTGACATAACAATAAAAACAGAAGATTTAATTCAGTTTGAATCTTACAAACAAGGCGTTGAAATACTTTCGAGATACAATATCACTGTAACATTATAATTATGATCAGATTCACAAATAAGAGAACCATTGCGTATATTAATATTCACTCAAATATTGACAACACATTGATCAAATATATAACAAGTATCATATCATGAAGAAACACATATTAATAACAGGTGCAAATTCAGGAATAGGTTTGAAAGCCTTTGAAAAATCAATTAAAAAGGGTTATTTAGCAATAGCTGCAGTAAGAGATCCCAACTCAATGAGTGAAGTTATTAAACATAAGAATCTAAAAGAAGAAGATCACCTAATAGCGAAATTAGATATGCGCGATGAAGATTCAATATATGGTCTTATCACTAAATTAAAGAAAGAAAGAATTACCATTGACTATGCAGTCTTAAATGCTGGTTTTATTAAAACAGCTCCTTCCTTGATGACAACTAAAGAAAATATAAATGATCATTTATTAGTTAACTACACAAATCAGGTTTTACTTGCTCAGTTAATAGTCAAGTCGTTTTTCCTAAAAAAGAAGGCAGGAAGTTTAGTTGCCATAAGTAGTTCAGCAGCTATTGATGCAAACCCTGGTCGATTAGCCTATGCAGCTTCAAAATCAGCACTTTCAACAGCAATAAGAGTCATGTCAAAAGAGTTTGGTAAACTAAATATTAGATGTAATATTGTAGCTCCAGGTCTTACAGATACAGGATTAATGCATGATTCTACTCAAAAAGAAGAAATTGAAAAATTCATTAATTCAATATCGATCAATAGAATAGGTTTACCAGAGGAAATTGCTGATCTAATATTATTTTTATGCTCTGAAAATTCAAAATATCTAACTGGACAAGTGATTTCATGTGATGGAGGTATTAGATGAAGTCAAAAGAAGTAGATTATCTGAAAGATCGCTCTTCTAAATTAAGACTTCATTGCTTAGAAATAGCAAATCATGCAGGGGATAAAGCTGCTCATATAGGAGGTGCACTATCTTGCATAGATTTTATTGTTACTGCTGATTATTTATGGAAGTTCTCTTCCTCAAAAGAGAATTTGAAATCATTTATATTATCTAAAGGCCATGCATGTCTTTCTTTATATGCCCTTTTGGCAGACTCTGGAATTATAGATCTTCAGTCTATAAAAAACACTTTTGAATTGGATGGATCCAAATTTCTTGGCCATCCATGTAGAAACGAAGATCTTGGGATAGTTTTCTCCACTGGAAGTCTAGGTAATGGAATGGCTCATGCAGCTGGAATGGCACTTGAGAATAGACTATCTAATAGAAATAAATCATCACCAACTATATGTATAGTTGGTGATGGTGAGTGCAATGAAGGTATAGTTTGGGAAACATTTGAATTCATAAGTAATAAAAATATAAGTAATATGATAGTTTTTATAGATTGTAATGGATGGCAACAAACACAACCTTCTTTATATGCTAGTGACAAATATAGATCTTTATACCAAAGACTTAACACTTACAATTTTGATCTTCACTTTGTGGACGGCAACGATCATAATGCGTTGCTATCAGTACTAAACAAACAAGAAGAAAAAGCCAAAGTAATCTTAGGTATTACGAAAAAAGGTAAAGGTTTTGACTTGTTTGAAGACAATAATGATTGGCATCATGGAATTCTAACAGACCATCAATATCAAAACCTAATTAATAATATAACCTAATGATTAGCAAATACTTAATTGAGTACAATCCCAAAGAATCAAGGAAGCTCAATATTATTGGGTTAAGAGCTACATACGGACTTACGCTGATGAAACTAAAAGAAGAGTTTAATGATTTAGCTGTATTTACAGCTGACACATCAACTTCAGCAGGGTTAGATAGATTCAGGCAATCATATCCTGATTCATTCTTCGATGTAGGGATAGCCGAGCAAGCAATGATAGCTATAGCAGCTGGATATGTGGCAAATGGAGGGACAGCGATTGCTTCAACATTTGCTCCTTTCTTAATGCTTAGAGGTGCAGAACAAATTAGACTTTCTCTGGGATATATGAAACTACCATTAATAGTTACTGGTCTTGCAAGTGGATTAGCACTGGGTTATTTAGGCTATACTCATTGCTGTATTGAAGACACTGCTCTAGCACTATCGATTCCTAATATATTTTTATACACCCCAAGTGATTCATATGAACTTAAATCTATTTTGCCGTACATAATAAAAATGAAGCGTCCATGCTACATAAGATTAACTGGTTCATCTAAGACCAAAGCAGTTCACAAATCTGAGTTCGAAACGGACTTTTTTAGTCCTATACCTATTCATAAGGGAGGAGATGACCTTTTGATTTTATCGACAGGTATTGTCTCAGGTAATGTTAATGAAGCGCTTAAGCAATTAGACGAAAGTTACACCAAAAGACTTTCACACTACATACTTCCATTTATAGATCAAGAAAAAACACAAGGAGAAATAACTCAGCTTGTAGGGAAATATAAAAATATCATTTTCAACGAAGAAGCATTATATGGAGGAATAGCATCACTAGTCACAAAAGCACTTTTAGATTGTAAGTCTAAGCCTAAGTTATTACTAAATATACATCCAAACAATTACATAGAATGTGGCTCACATGATTTCATGCTCTCTCAAATAAATCTAGGTGTTGAAAATATTAAAGAACAAGTAGTTAGAGTTTTATCTTAAAAGATTAGACTAGATTCAAGAATAACTATAGTTTTATTGACTATTCTTTTTGATTGGGCCATACAAGTTGAATCTGGGATTTAGATATAGTTTTGCGTGTATCTTCAAAAACTACCTTACATTTAAATCTGTAGATGTTTCTAATTTGTTCAGTAAGTTCCGCAAAAACCTCAATACAATCACCTGGTAAGACTTTTCTTTTGAACATAGCATTGCTAACGGAAGCAAGGTACAATTTGACTGGTGGATTGTCTTTTGCAAAAAGAATCAATGATGCTGTTTGACTCATTGCTTCTAATTGAAGCATACCAGGCATATTAGGGTCTCCTTTCCAATGACATTTAAAGAACCATTCGTCGTCTCTTAGGTACTTTAATGTTGTTACATTCTTCATTGGTTCAAGGCTAACTATCTTATCTACAAAAAGGAATGGAGATCTATTTGGCTGAATCTCGATTAGGTGATTTAGGTTCTTCATTTAAAAGTGACCAACCTCCCAAATATTTCGAGAAGATTATAGCCATCCCATACAACATCAAAGTCTAAAGCTCTGCCCAATGGAATAATTCTATCTGGTAAGTTCGAATCTAGATCTGCAACTAAAGAGGATAGTTCTTCAGAAGAAATACCAGGTGAATATGTCATACTTTGAATGTTTTTGGGTAGTACATTTTTAATTTCTGATATAGATTTAATGTAAAGTACTATTGTTGCCGATTGAGAGGCATTCTGTAAAAAGGTTGGGAGTAGTTTAAGGTCATCTTGGTATAAAAGAAAAGGTCTACCTTTATATTTGCCTAAAGCTAAATACTTAAAGCTAAAGTCATTAGTAATAATAGATTCCTGAAATTTACGGATATTTTCTGTCGAAATGGAACCATATTCCTGAACATCATTCTTAATAAAGGTATTTAAATCATAAAGCAATGGAAAATTATCAGAAGATGGACTCTCTTCGCTGATCCATATTAACAGATGAGGAGAAGAACATGCTCCAAAAGAACCATCTAAACTATCATTCTGGAATAATTTACATATCTGTGAAATTTGTGTATCGGAAGCAACTTTATAATAATTTGAAGAGATTAAGCAGGCAGAATAGCGATCCGGGAAAGACAAGTCTAAGCCAATCGATAGGGGACTATCTTTGCGAATAGTTGATATAGTGTCTCTATTGCCCCAAATCAAACGAAGATCTATGGAACCAAGACATCCATTCATAATTGAATTAAAATAATCTGGAAGTACAAAATATTGATTCACATAGAGTTTGCTAGATACAGAGGAGAAAAAATTTAATATTAATCTGAGAGAGTTAAGGTTAGCTCTTCGACTTAGTCTGACAACATTAATGTTACCTACAAGAAATGATGTAGCCCAAGAATAAAAAGGCATATAGGTAATATTGCTTGAAGGTATGTGAAAAACCAAACCGCGAGGTTGGAGGATTTTATTTCCTATTATTTTCTTATAATCTGAGACTTCTAGAAAGTAGTTAGACAAGGCCAAGAGTTCCTTATCTTTATGATCAATAGCTTTTTTACGGATAAGCATTCCTAATTTATTTAATAACTCAGATCTGACATTTAATCCGTGATTTGTAATATTTTTTGCTTCTAACAAATTAGCCAGTAGTTGCTCACTTTTGTCTGGAGTATCAATAAACATCGCTACAACCTCTTACGATAGTTTTATTGAGTCTACCTAAGATTTCGAAATACTTACCATTAGCTCCACATTTACATCCATCATAACCTCTTAAAACACCAAAGTCTTCAGTTAACAAAGAATGACCTGGATAACTTTTTGGCAACAAGGAAATAGATTGAACTATTCCAGGATTATTGATAGATGATAATTCTAATGTATTGGTACGAAAAATAATATCACTAAATTGATTTACATGTAAGTAACCATGGCTACATTCCATAAATATAGAGCCAGTTTGCTCAATCATTCCATAGTAATTTATACAGTGGGTGATAGATAGGAGTTGGGTTACTAATGATTTAAACTTGTCATTAGAAACACCTTCTTTTAAAGTTTTTTTCCAACCTCCTCCATGAACAAGATATGAATTTGGAATAGTAAAGTTTATTCCTTGCTTAATAAGCTCCATAAGAAAGTATTTATAGACAACCCATGTAAAACCAAATAAAAGTTTAGGTTGATCGTCAGAAATTAGTTTTTCAAGTACTTTTAAATCGATTGAAAAGTCTGAATTCAATAAATAGTTTGGTGATTTTCCAAACATATTAAAGCCCATGATAGCTGCTTGTCTTGCTTGTATACCCTGTGACTTATCTACCAATATATCCTTGGTATCTATAACATAATATGGGATCCTATGTCGGGGTGAAAGAGATAGCCTTTCTCCTACTATTTTTAAAAGTGCTCTTTGCTGACTAACCCTGGTTTCTCTGTCTGCAAAGATTCGACTGCGTTGACCTGAAGTTCCTGATGAAACCAAAATAGATGAATCAGAATTGATAGCTGTATTGGATCTTAAGATATTAGACTTAAATAGTGAGCTATGAAGAAATATTTCCTCGGGATTCTCTTCAAATTGATCATAAAGATTCAGAGCATCTATTGTTAGCTGAAATTCTCGACAATTACTATAATGATGCCTATGAAGCATAGTTAACAATTCCCTTTTAGAATCAGTTAACATATTCAAGCTGTCAATCATATGTGTTTAATATATTTTTTTTAATCTGATTATAATTAATTTTACCATTATTAGTTCTTATGATTGGACTTTCCTTAAAATGTACTCTATTCCTCCTAATTCCGCAACATTTTTTAATTAGTTGTTTAATTAATGTTTGATCATAGGTAGCAAGATCTTCTGCCACTAGAATAATATCTATATCATTGGAGATCACTACTAAATCATGGCCTTGCTCGCGAAGAGAGTTTTCAATATCTTCTAGAGAAATTCTCTTGCCATCTATTTTGGCAAATCTTGACATACGACCTTCAATAAAAATACATCCATCCTTATCTAGCCGACCAAGATCGCCGGTCTTAAGGATACCCTGATTTTCGTTTTTTAGAACTGTTAATTGATCTCTATTAGAAAAGTAGCCCAAACTAATATTTTCGCCTTTAAAAATAAGTTCATTTTGACTTATGTAATATTGACCTAGTCCTACTAGTTCCACCCCAGGGATTGGACGACCAACAGATCCGAGTTTATGTGGCTCTTTTGTTAGTTCAAGATAAGTTAGTCGAGCTGTAGCTTCTGTCTGTCCATACATAATATAAAGTTTTTTAGAAAATTCTTGGCACCATTCCAAAAGTTTTCTTTGAAGAGATATCTCAAGTTTACCACCTGCCTGAGTTATATATTTAACTGAGTTTGGCAGTTTCTGTAAAAGATTTAATCTTAACAAGTCTCTATATGTTGTAGGTACTCCACTAAAACAAGTAATCTGATAGTTTTGTACTGTTTTCCAGAAAATATCCTGCAAATAAGAAGTTTCAGGTGAGCAAATATATGTTCCTCCTGCGAATAACGTAGTATTTAAAATAGAAAGACCATATGAATAAGTAAATGGCAAGTTATTAATTGATATAGTGGTTTCGTTAGACTGTAGATATTGATTTATAGAAATACAATTCGCCATAATATTATTGGATGAAAGGCCAACCATCTTCGGATTACCTGAGGATCCTGAAGTCGGTAACAGTATTATTTGATCAGAGATAAGTTGCTTTGGATAGTTTATAGAAGTTCTTGTATGACAGAAATATTTTAAATAATTTATATTATCTAGTTTTATCTTTTGAATAGAATCTTGACTTCCTAATATATGATCTATTTTAAAATAAGTAATGAAAGACTGGATCTGTTTGTTTGCTGTTTGAAACTCTAACAATAAAATAGATCTTCCTGCATTATATGCTCCTATATATGCCAACAATGAATCGATTGATCTATCATCGATAATTAGCAATAATTCTCCTTCATTCGTATTTTCTAAAATAATTCTTTGTGCTTCTAAGAATACAGAGGAGCCATAAGAATTATTCCCATATAAGATCTGGCCTGAGTGGTATAGTTGATTTATTTGTGCTAATAGATTGTCATCCATAAATTTAAGAGACAATTCTTCATCTAATTATAACTAGTAATGAAAAGAAAAGATTGTTCAGCTTTGATCTTTTTTATTTAGCGTAGGAATCCCTTTGGCTGGATTACCCATGTAAATATGGTCTGTCTTTCCACCTCTCTTGGTATAGAAAGATAATGCCGAAACTTTTGATCGATCTCCTAGAACAGAGTTATTATCTAAAATAGCTCCGGTAGCAATAAAACAACTCTGACCTACAGTTGACTTGCCAGAAATATTAACTCTAGGGCAAATCACACTACTTTCCATAAGAACTGAATCATGAGCTATAGAGGCTTCATTATTAATAAAACAATTCGACTTGATAATAGAATTTGCTCCGATATAAGTATTACGAAATAATATAACACCTTCAAACAGAGTAGCAGAAGGTGAAATATAGGAGGTTTGATGAAAATAGTTGGGTATATTATAACTCTTTTGCTTTGACTCTAAATAAAGTGTATGGCGAACAACAGGGTCAGATGCAGCTGTAATTAAAAGATTCTCTTGATGCCTAGCAAATGGTAATTCTTTACATATTAGAGGTTCACTCATATAACCGTTGCTTTCCAATAAAGTCTTGATTTGGTAAGTATTTACATTAGGACCTGATTTATCAACAAGCTTAATAAGTGGAATTGGTAAATTATAATTATGCAAACTTTCCAATATATTTTCTACCAGTTCTAATGAAAGAGGACCACATCCATATAGAGTTAAGGGTAAATCAACCAATGCTTTAGCTGTTATAAACTGTCTATTATTAGTCATCTTTTTTTACTTGGCTATTGCTTCATTAAATGATCAAAAGTCAGGGGCTCGCCTTTTTTTATATCTTTCAAGAATTTCTTACCTAAAACAATTGACATCATATTAACTGGTAGACCGTAACCTGGTCGAATTGATCTAACATTATTTCTAGTAACAGTTTCACCTTCCTTTACATCCTTAATAATATATATAGAACGCCTATCTTTTCTAAACCGTTTATCACTGGATGAGCCTCCATAAATAGGCTTACCTAATGCTTTAAAAACTGAGTTACACATATTCACCATGTTTGAGAATTCTTTATTATCAAAGGAAAATGAGGAGTCTATGGAGTCAAAGTCGCCTTCCAAGCGAAAATGTTTCTCAATAATCGGTGCGCCCAAGGCTACAGCGGAGGCAGCAACGGCATGATTATTACAATGATCGCTCAACCCACAAGGCAAGCCAAAGATTTTGTGTAAATGTGGAATTGTTTTAATATTTGCATCCTCTATAGGAGCTGGATAGCTACTTGTACATTTTAAGAGGATGATTTGAGTAGAACCTGAAGATCTAAGTGTATTTATTGCGTTAGATATCTCGGCAATATCAGCCATACCTGTAGACATAATTACAGGCTTCTTAGTAGCTCCTATGGATTGGAGAATCTCCTTCTCTGTTATTTCAAAAGATGCTACCTTATAGATTGGACATTTGCATTTTTCTAATAATTCAATAGCTGTCAAATCAAAAGGAGAGCTAAAAAGAGTAATTCCTATAGAACGAGCATAGTCAAATAATTCTGGATGCCAATCCCAGGGGGTATGCGCTTCTTGATAAACATCCCATAAAGATCTACCTTTCCAGGGTGAATCATGCTCTGAAATAACAAATTCAGATCTATCGGATTGAACAGTGATTGTAGAAGGCTTATAAGTTTGAATCTTGACAAAATCTGCTCCTGAGAGCTTTGCATTTTGAATAAGGGTTTTAGCCCTCTTAATGTCTCCGCCGTGATTTCCAGACAATTCTGCTATATATACGGGTTTCGAGTATTGGCTAATCTCCAAGTCCATCTAACCTATAAAATATAGAGTCTAATGCAAATTTAGCACCATTGAACAATTTTAGCAGTCAGAAACTAATTATGATTGATAATATCTCAGAATTGAGTTGAATTGAATTTAAATTGCTATTGGTAGATTAAGAGAATATTAATATGACAAAGCAATAGATAGTATATATGTATAAGAGATGCCCATGCCAAACCATGCAAAGAATTTGCCTAATACCAGCCAGAGGTGGTTCAAAACGTATCCCTCGGAAGAATATAAAAATATTTCATGGAAAGCCGTTAATTGGTTGGTCAATTGAATGTGCGTTATCTAGCAATCTTTTTCAAAATGTATATGTTTCAACTGATGATAATGAAATAGCAGATATAGCAGTAAATCATGGAGCAATTGTTCCATTCTTGAGGCCAAAAGATATATCAGATGATTATGCAATTGACAAGGAAGTAATAGATCATTTTTTAGATTGGAGCAGTAAAAGTGGAATGAGGGTAGATACTTTATGTTACTTGTATCCTACAGCGCCTTTTATTACTATTCAAACTCTAAAAGAATGCAATAGATTATTAGAAAATACTAATGCTAGAGAAGTTCTTACAGTTTCAAAATATGATTACCCAGTACTTAGAGCATTGAAGAAAGATAATAACAACCATTTAGTCTTTGCCTGGGAAGAATATAGCGTTTCGAGAAGTCAAGATTTACCAGAATTCCTTCATGATGCTGGGCAATGTTATTTCTTCAATCTAGATTTATACAATAAGAATTCCAATAGAGTTGGATACGAACTACCTAGAAGCAATTGCCTAGATATTGATACTCTTGAGGATTTTGAAATCGCCGAGAAATTATTTGCTTTAAAAAACATGTAAATAAACAGTAGTTTTCAAAGTATAATATATATTTTGAGTTTAAAGATTTGCTAATGGTATTCAAAAAAATGACAATCTAGTATATTATTTATTTAGCGGAGTTAAGAACATCAATCAGCATGAAGATCTATAAAAATCTCAATGAGAATGAAAATGGTTCTAATTGGATCAAAAGTATATCTTTCTACTGCTATACTATACCTAAGTGTTGCAACAAAGCTAAAGCTATATTTGTCATTGACAACTCTGAGGAGGTGGGGTTAGGTCATCTAACAAGATCTCTAGAAGTAATAGGAAGTTATATAGAATTGACAGGTATTATTGATATAATAATTGCTCTACCAAAACCCATCAAGAAAGAAATTCAGTCTCTTTTTTGTGATGAGTTAGGAAACACTCCTTATTTATTAAGGGTTGGGAAGTTATTCGATAAAGTCAATATAGATCTTGTAAAATTTATATTTATAGATAGCTATAAAAACAATATTCAAACAGAGATTTATATTCGGGATAATTGTAATGCTCAGATTTATTGTTTTGAAGATTTACATGAAAGACCTCATAGTACTGAAACAGTAATTTTTCATCCTAGTCCACAAGTAAAGCTTAGCGGTCCAAAGATATGGGGTGGTTTGGATTTTATTAGCGTCCGAAATAGGATCCAAAAGAATATTCAGATTAGAAAGGTAAGCAAAGGAGAAAAAATTAAAGTATTAGTCTATTTATCAGCAGCGGAAATATTTAATGATCTAACTCAGGAAATTATTTCTTATATAAGGATTGGAAAACATGCTCATCAAATAGAAATAAAATTAGTTGGTGACTTTAGCAAAGAAAACAAAGATAAGATCACAGAGATAATAGATGCCTACAAATGGGCTGATCTATGCATAGGTTCATGTGGTGTTTCATTTTGGGAAAGAATTTCAATATGCCTTCCTTCAATATATTTTGAATTAGCAGATAATCAAAAGCAAGTAATGAAATATGCTACTAAAGAAAATATTGGATTTCCTATCATAGGTAACAATGAGACTATTATTAACTTGATAGGAGAAAGGGTGGAGAAATTAGCAAAAAACCCGGATCATATTGAGAAGGAGTCAATAAAACTATTCAACAATAGGCCTAGTTTAATAGGGGCAAGAAAAATAGCGACTATAATTTCAGAAACATAGTTTCAAACAATTAATTGACCAGTTTGTTAATAGTATAAGAAATAAGATATGAACTATGGTGAACAAATTATACCTAAAAAGTATTCACATTTATTTAACAAAATAGATTGTATGCTATAATAGTATAAATATGTTTTAGAGAATGGATTATTCACACTTTTCTGAAGCATACTTTAATCAAAAAGATCAGCGAAGGTGTTAAATGCTAATAGACAAACCATTGGTAGTTGACAAATTCAGAGATTTTCACAAATACATCAAAAACAACGATGGGAAGATTGGAACAAAGCAGCGAGGATTAGATATAAATTTGAGGAACGCCTGCAATCTCACTTGCGAGCATTGCTTTACTATGTCTCCACTGGGTTTAGGTGCAAAGGAGAGACTTGATATAAAAACACTCAAAAGAATAGGTAATGAAGCTCATGAATTAGGCATTTTCGAACTAGATATACAAGGTGGTGAAGTGCTCCTTGATAAAGAGTATTTATACGACTCTTTAATTGCCTTGGGAACAGAAAGATTCTACGTATACGTAACAACTAACGGTTTTTATATGAATCAGGAAGTAGCAAAAAGACTAAAAGAACTTGGTGTTGACAGATGCTCAGTAAGCATAGATAGCATGAATCCAGATGAGCATGACAAGTTTAGAGGGAAGAAAGGAACATGGGAAAGAGCAATCAAGGCACTCAAGTATGTTCAGGAAGCTGGCATAACACCTTATTTAAATATAACTGTTGGACGATGGAATATCGATTCAGAAGATTTGAGACTACTACTAGATTATTCCAAAGATAATAGGTACACGACCCTTATTAACGTAGCAACTCCTGGTGGAATGTGGAAAGAGATGGAAAGCATTTGTGTTAATGAAGCTGATACAGATCACCTAATTGCCCTTAGGAAGGAATACAAGAATATCCTCAGAAACCTATGGGATCCTTTTGATCGAAACCGCGAATCAGTAATAGGATGTAATACAGTAAACCGTTTGTATATAACACCACATGGTGATGTACTACCTTGTCCTTACATTCATATAAAAATCGGAAATGTCTACGAAAGTTGTTTAAAAGATATCTCTAATGAAGGTTTTAAAATTAAATACTTTAGAGATAATAGTCAAAAATGTTTAGCGGGAGAAGATATGGACTTTATTAAAAAATACATGGCTAAGGAAGGTACTACAATATTTGATCCCGCAGATCCAAAAGAACTTTTTGCAAAAGATCAGTTCTATACAGACAAGATCTTAAATTAAAGATATACATCATCATGAGAAATGATTGAAATTCAATGTTTTGTATTGCCTAATAAAAATATTTCTTATTTGATTCATATCATAACTTAGTCTTCCGTGCATAAATCTGTGGTTGTCTATGAAAAGTGATAATCCATTCCTCCAGTAAAAAGTTTTAATTTGCTGATCTAATTTAACAAGAACCTGACTGGGTATCGTTACCTCTTTGAGAATATCATTTCGTAATTGAAAAAATTTTCTTGAAAGAATCTGAGGTTCTGTCTTAAGATCAATAAACGCGTGATTAGCTATAGATAATTTTCTTGTTATTGGATGCTCAGTAACAAATGGTACGTAATAATCAAACATAATCTTACCATTCTCATAATCTAATATCGAATTAGAAATAGAACTATAATCTAAATACCAATCCCTTATTTTTGATTTACGCTTTTTAACTGGTATGTCTATTGCCAACCTATATGAGATCAGAATGCTTGATAACTCTTTGCGATGATTGAGTTCAAGTGAATCCCAAAGCGAGTTTCCATCGATTAGTGTTGTTGGAGCATGTGAGGCAGCTTCTTTAGAAATTTCTAAACAAGTAAAAGCGATAAGTGAAGGTTTGGCTGGGCTAAAAGATGTCTCTGAATGTGGGTTAACATGCGGAAACTCCATATCAACACTAGAAAGTTTGTATTTAGTTGATGTACCCAATTTACTTGTCAGCCTTCTTGAGGCATCAGTAATAGCTTCTGAACCAAAAGAACTACATAGAGACATAAACTGGCTATATATATCCTGCTTCGTAGATAAAGAGCTTTGAAACGCAAAACATCCTTGCTCAATATATGCTTCTAACATAGAAGCATATAAACTTTTAGGAATTTCTTCCTTACTTGATTCGAAATAAGGTATTTTAAATTCAGAATAATCCTTAGTATATATGAAAGTTGCCATTAGATAAAACTAATCTTATATTTTCAATAATTATACTAGATATGGTTAGATGTGACAGCAATTATATATAGGAGACAATATTGGGATTAAGATGATAGGAAGAATCAAATATTACAAAGCATCTATTAAAGATGAGATTTATCTACTGATCTAGGAATAGTAAAATTTATATAAAAAAATCTTATCTTTATTAAATGAAAAAGAATCACCTATATTATTGTCTATAAAACTAACACCGAAGGATATAGAGTCAAAAGGTGAGAAAGCCTTCCTATCTAATTACTAAGACAAATGTTTTTATTATCGACATATAAAATACAGACTAATATAAAATTCTTATAGATCAGAGAAAGGAAGGTATAATCAGGAAAAAGATAGGAGTAGCAGAAGAATCCTTGCATGAATGGAGATGAATATTGCGAGATGCTTCTTCTTAAATGTGTAAGGTTAATCGACCACGATATGGGTAAAAATACAAAAATTGCTATGATACAAACAATTCTAGCAATAGGGATAGGGATTGAAACCTCTCAAGGAAGTCATTAATGACCAAAAGTTGTATCACGACGATCCTACAATCAATACAGTTCACAGAAGTGCACTTATAGCTCCAAGAATTTTGGGATTTGATACATATATATCATTTTTAAACCATTTCCTAATCAAAAGAGGTTACAAGTCAGTAACGTTAAGAATAACACCTTATGATGTTAATGGAGATCCACTTGATAGTAAGTCTTTTGAGATAAACCAGGCAATAGTATATACATTTAACCTTGAGAAGATAAATAAAAGCAAGCAAACAAGCTGTTATGAGATAGAGTTCTTTAGTGCAAATAATTTATTCATTCCATTCCCAGCAGTAATCATAAACCACATTTCGGAACATTGCATCAACTCTGTACATTCCTATAATAGAACACTTAATGATATAAGAGAAAGTAAAAAGATTTCATCTGTAGATGTTAAGGAAGCAAGTTTTGAATATCTAAACAACGAACAAAATACTAGTTTTATAGTTTTTCAAAGAGGTTTCCATAACAACATTGACAAGGAATCCTTGGAATTTGAATTGATCAGTAAGGAATCATCTGAGGCAGTATGGAAATCATCATTAGAAATTAATACAAGAAACAAGTCTATGACATCTGACTTTATTCGCTTAGATAAATATTTCGATGACTTACCATTATGTGATGATAAAAATATTTATTCACTTAAGGTTAAGCAACCTAAACAGTTCTTCTTTTACGGTAGAATTCTTGCTGGGTTGCTCTCCAAGAAAGATAATGCGATTAGCGCAAATCATTCATATTATGACAACTCATGTTATGAAGAATATTTAGATAATCAGGAATCATACAGAACATTTCCATTTTTTCAAGGAAATTCTAATGAGATTACTATTCATCCAGTAAACTCTCCGTCAAAAGGTAAAATAATTATAATGGCAAATTATTGTTCACAGGGAAAGATTAAATCAAAGATCATATGTACAGAGAGTTATTTTAATCAAAATAAAATCTACCATTTCGATATTGATAAGTTAGTGAAGAGATATAATGTTTCTACAGTGAAAACCTTCTCTGTTATATTTAATGCTGAACAAGGATACAAAATCCCTGCTAGATTTAGCATACAGTTGTGTTATGGAGATCTAAAAAAAGGATTAAAGAGTTCTGTTAACAATACACTCTGCAATGATTTAGTTCCTACATATAAAAAGAATGTATATATGTCTTGGATACAAGTTGTGAATCACAGTGATTACAATACCTACACATCAATATGTTTTAATGATGCCATTTGCAAAGGTGTACAGTCTGTAGAAATACCAATAAAAATAAAGATATATTCCTCTAAAGGACTTATTTCAGAGCAAAATATAAATCTTTTACCAAGAGATTCATATTCAATAATGTATAACTCATCTTTAAATGATCCATTTGTCTGGGTTACAGCCGAGTCATCTATTAGAGGGGGATTTAGCTTATACACATTTCATAAACACAAGAGAACAGGACATTCTTCTGGTGAACATAACTTCTAAGTTCTTTTATAAATAGTAGATTCTAGTATTTAGTAATTGTATAAGAAATAAAATATAAAATTTAGATATATTACCTACTATAAAAGATTTGTTTATATCATGGCTTAACTATGTAAGTAGGATTAGGATTGTAAGGCAATTTTTGCATTAGATTTAGAAGACTCTTCTCTCTAAAGAAGTTGTCTACTGCAACTGAAGCACTTCCTACACAGGCGTAGTCATCAATCATAACCACACCACCAGGAACGACTAAATCCCATAACTGCTCTAATGCAAATAAAGTAGGAGATTTCAAATCCAAATCTAGATGTAACAAAGATATTCTTAAACTCTCTTTTTTCTTAGAGAGTATCGAAGGAATAGTTTCGAAAATATCACCTTTTACTAGCTGTATATTTTCAAAGTTTTTGTTTAACAATACCTGTTGAGCTTCTTCTAATGAAAGAATGTCGCCGATAGCATCATGCGCTCGTGTGAAATCCTTGTCAAGATTACTACTTTGATTTGGAACCGGGAATGGTCCAAACATATCAAAGCCATAAATCTTCCTAGAGTGATCATTTTCCAAAAACCTGCGGCAAGTTGCCAGTCGTATAAGTGAACACAATTTAAATACTCCTAACTCAACAATGTCTCCAGGAAGATATATTATTTTTTTATATATTTCATACTGAGCGAAAACCTTAGACAAACGCTGAGGATCACTAGTCCAATAGAAAGAATTTTCATGATTCCAAGGCTCATCAAGTTTTGCTTGTTTTGAAAACATGTCTTTATCTCAATGTAGATATACTAACTTAATTTTAGTAACCTGGCTCTGAAAGCATATTAATTAAGAAATCTTAGTCTTCAAGTGTAAGAGTTTTTACTTTAATCATTAGAGTTAAAAAAGATATTGCTACTGTAATTTTGGCATGTCTAATTAATAACCATATGGAATTACCTTAGTGCAATATTTTTTAATATTTTAATACTTCAAAGTATACCTATCTGTGGTAGGATAAAATCAAAGATAGTTTCTTTTCAGTTAAAGCCTTCTGCAAAACAGATTAGCAATTGCCTCATGAATTTAAGAGAAGAACTGTATAGGGATATAAGTATTGACCTTTTTGGAATAGATAAACCTGATCTCACTCAACCATATACCTCAGAGATCTTGCGGCAGGCCTACAAAATAGATCCAGTAAGATGTAGAATCTGCCAAAAAAGATTCCAAAAGGCTAAAAAAGAAAATCAATTCAGAGCATATAGACCAGAGCATAACCAAAAACACATGGATGAGGTTATTACTGGTAATGCTAATAGTCTTCTTGATGACTTGAGTGGAGCAAGAAGTTCAAGGTTAATTAGACCTCTTTCTATATGTGAAGCAATACGTCCTCTTCAGATAAACCATAGGGATAAGGGTGCTCTATATGATTTAGACCATGAATTAGATATAAAACTTTTATCTATAGGGCCAAGAACAGAGGCAGAACCTATACTCCTATGGAGCTATGGATTTAAACTTGAAAGTATTACATCTGTAGATCTAATATCGTATTCTAGGATGGTTGATCTAGGTGATATGCACTCACTAGAATATGAAGATAATTCATTTGATGTAATATTTAGTGCTTGCACTTTAGTTTACAGTCCAAATCCTTATCAAGCCATTAAAGAGATGAAAAGAGTTGCAAAACCAGAAGCACTGTTTGCTTTTATGTTCGATGTAGGAAGCAGATCTATTGAACCAGAATTAATTAGAAAAGGATTTAAGGGGATTCAACCTGAAGCTATAGCTAGTATGTTTTTTAACAATGACGACTATGAAATTTTATATCAACATTTTCACAAAAAGAACTTAGATCTTATTAATGGTAGCACCTCTAGTGTTATTTTCCGTAGAAGAGATAAGACAATCTATTTTTAGCAGAGGATTAACACCAGTCAAGAAGATGTTCAATATCATATTCACAGATTATGAACATATAAATAAGTAGAATTTTAAAAGTTAAAATAAATATAAAAAACCAATAAGCAAGAAATCATTAACAGCCAGGTTTAGTTATAATAAACAAGTTATCAATTCAGTACCAAGAAATATTGATAATGCTGCCTTTTATATTGAAGATTTTACATGAAAGACAACTTCATTAAAAATATCGTTTCTCTACTTTTAGTAATTCTAGTTACCTTTTATCCTCTAGAAAAAACATTTGCAATTTCCTATGATTGGCTTGAGGTACCAAAGAGTGAATATGGAGAGCAGCTATGGGACAAGAATAGTTTTCATAAAAATAGAGATGGTTCTATAAGAGTATTTAGTAAATTTATTCCCAAAAGTAATACTCAAATTACCCAAGAGATTCTATACACTATGGATATCAATTGCGTAAAGCATGAATTCAAAGATATTGCCGTAGGAGTAAATAGATTTAATGAGTTCAAGAATAAAGATTCAGAATGGAAAAGACCCAATGGAGACAAACTAATTGTGGGTGTAATCAATCAGGTTTGCGCTTATTAGAAACAACAAGAAATTTGATTGATTAACTTTGAAATTCGAATTACCTCCTTTCTGTGACAAGCTTTAAAAAGGGTAAGTAATAGGATGATAAAAGATAATCCAATTTAATCCTTTTCATTCATTAAATAAAGAACTTGTAAATCTAATCTTGACTCAGCAATCTTACGTCTCAAAAAAGTTAAATCATCTCTATCCATTTGCGATTCAACTATTATCTGCTCTAACTGATTGATAGCATGTTCCAAGTTCTTAATTTTAAGTTCTCTAATCACTTTATCTTTCTTACATTGCTGAAGTGTATATGAATCTATCATCTTAGTCCTTGATAATTTATTAAATACATGGTAATAATAATATTTATTGCTAAAAAGAAAATCATTAAGACAATTCTAGAGGTAAAAATTAATAACATGTTATTGATACATTTTACTCCTCACTCTTGCGGTACAAGATTTTAACCAAACTGACATAAGCTTACTCACTAGAACGACTACCGTGACATACAATAGAATCTCTTGCTTCTGTATATTAAAAAAGTTTAGAGGCCCGTTGGAAAATTACATTTCGTCGGCATTTCCTTTATAAACTGACTAATTAGCTCTATCGATCTCTACATAGTGCTCGCCAATTTTATAGGGATAAGGCGATTCTTATCTTCAATATTTTACTAAAACTGATAACAAAGAAAATATAATTTTCTTTCTAGAATTCAATGAAAAGTACTTAGCATTTCGATCAATTAACTGCAAAAATATAAATGATTCAAAATTGACGAAAAATAATCTTTATACGTTTCTACCTTATTAGAATATTTTAGTCAGATATAAAACATGGGCCCCAAGAAAATCAAATATAGAAAATACATTTTATATACTCAGATATATTCTTAATTAAAAGCAAATTTTAATTAATTTAATTTAAAATTTTACTAGCATCACTCTAAAACCTGAAGTCATTAGGTCAGAGATATTCTTATTAGATTTCCTAATTTCTTCTATTTGTGATGGATAGGATTTAGAAATATTGAATGACTCTTCTCGCTCTATATCAACAACCCAAAAAGGAGATTCGGTGAGAATCTGAATATAGTTTTCTGATAATTTTCTATTAACATATCTATTCGAATTTACATTATCAAGGAAATGATCTATTTCATGTTGATCTTTTATACCTAATTCAATTAGTTTAAGATATTGGTCATCCTGAGAGAGTAGGTGGAATCCAACTGGTTTTTCTGATAAGGATTTATGACTTGGAATAACTCCATGGTCACCTTCAGTTAAATAAGAATAAATTGGCGCGAAGTAGGAATATAGATATCCATTCTCTTTTAAGACAGAATAACACGAACGAATTGCTTTAGATAAATCATGTATATGCTCAAAACAAGCAACAGAAAATATAACATCTACTGATTGCTTCTCTATATGTTCATAAATAAACTCTGCATTTGTTAAAATAGTTCTTTTATGTGGGTGATCAGAGTATTTCTCATAATATTTTTCTTTAGTCACTTCAATATATTCCGGAGACTCAATATTGGTATATTTAGCAATTCCTAGGTGATCAAATATAAGATCATTTGGTAATGCACCCCCAATTTCAAGAAGATGCTTGTCTCTTAAACCAATTCTTGAATGAAGTAGCACTATCTCTCTATATTGATAACCTAATCCATATAATTCTCCAATCCCATATATTAAATCCACTTGCTTAGCAAAGAGCTTGTCCTCTTTGTCTTCTCCCTCAAAATCTATTCCACAATTACCAAACCTTGATTTTAGCTTAAAGTGCCAATCGAATAATAACCTAAAATTGATATCATTCTTGTAGATAGAAGGCAGGTTTTCTAGATAAGTCTTATATAAATCGATATCGATTTTAGAAAGTATTAATTCTCTATCAATGAAATCGAGAAAATCAAGAGTTGCTTTCTTCAAGGACCACCGTAACCTCGACTACTATTAAATTTATAGCATATGGATAAATTCGCAAACAAATCAGAGGCAGGTTTCCTCATAGAGCAGAGTCAATACTGCAAAACCACCTTGTAAAGTGCAGTTCTTTTACCTTTGTCCTTAATTAGGATTTCTTGTTACATAGAAATCTGTTAAAAAGATACCAGATTATTTGCTTGTCAATGTCTTTACTGCCTCGCTGGGAACTTATGACAGATGAAGCTAGAGATAAGACCAAGCGGATTATTGTTTCTGCTGTTTTACTTCTTCTTTCAATTTGGGTAATCAGAAGTCTAATCCCATTGGTTATTGTCACTTTGTTAGGTTATTGGACATTAAAATGGTTATTAAAAAATAATTGAACCTAACAGCCTAACTAATAATACTGGATAAGATATTAATTAATCCATCTTCAAATCCTTTAGGGATAAGAACTTAAAATAATCGTGTTAAAAAGAAAAAGATCTCCTAAAGATAAAAAATACTGTATTGGCTAAGTTCAGACAGCTATTTGGTTGATGCTTCGAGAAGATACTTATATTACTTGAACATATGTTCGGCAATCAATGAAAGGTAGATCTTTTGGAGAGGTAGCTAATTAGAGAACTAAAAGTTGCACTCATAGAACAGAGACCATATCGACAAACTTTTTCAAGGATTCACGCAGTTATAACCTCCTCCTACAATGGCACCCTATAACGTTAGACCAATCGTTCCAAAAAGTGATGTGTAAACGATCACCAAGCTACAAAGCCAGCTTGCCTAAGAATCTAATATAATTTTGAAATTATGCGTTCCATTAAGTGTTCTAGTTTATATAGTAAAAGTACTGTCTAAGCTGCCTTACTTTTTGGAACAAACAAGTGCAAATTACAAAAGCAGAAACGAGAGGTTTCAGAATCACTATTGGATAGCTATTCGAATGAGATCTTTCCCTACTTATCAAAAAGGATGGTTGATCACAGTAAGGAAATTTTCTCTCGTGTATGAGAGTAGCCAGGTGGAGTCGCAAAGAAATGCTTTACAAATTAGTAGTATTACTTGTTTGATAGCACACTGGCATAAAAATAGAATATTGATTAGATGCACCTGTATCCGATCACTGTACTTGCCCACACTACTGAAGAATAAATCTGGAGTTATAACTATGGATTGGGACACAGCAAGAAAACACTGCATTGAAAAGAACTGGAAGTGGACCCTGGATTTGATTAATGAGTACCAGAAGGAAATGGAAGAACTAAAACATCAGAACGATAAACTAAAGCGTCAGTTAGTTCTTCGCTCTCAACTGAACAAGTAATTCAAGTCTTGATAAGTTGTTGAAGGTGTAAAGTTTATTAAACGCACTAGTATCAAGAAAACGGGATAAACTAAAGGGTTTCATAGTGCAGAGAAGAAAAAACCTCTTATTGCTTATCACGCTCCAGGAAAGCTAAAGCTCCTGAACATAAAATCACACTCCTGGAAAAACCATGTCAGTATTAACTCTGAATAATTAGGGTATGATTTCTTATTGACTTGCTAAAAGAAGTTTATTGGGAGAAAATAGTTAGATAAAACCATTAAGATCCTTAATCAAGCAGAGAAGTCAATGAAGGAAGAAACCTTAGATTTTCTAGATTTCGTAAAAAAGGATCTCAAACCTCCTTTGATTCATAATAATTCATATAATTATTATTTAAGAAAATTACCTTATATATATAATAATGATATCACTTTTAGATTGCTATTTGACTGGCATTTTAAACTAGACACTGGTTATGGTTCGGCATGGTATAGACCAACTGCCATTCATCTAAAAGAAGAAGTTTTCGAACTCCAAATTGCTTTAATAAATGGATGGGGTCAGAATATATACAATAGTCCTTATCAATTCAGAGAATTAATACTTTTCCATGCTAGGGCCGATCTTTACAACAAAAGTCTATTAGAGATTGGAGGTTCAACTAATACTAATCTGATATTCGATACTTTAGGAGTAAATGAATATATTAATATTGAATCACCAGACTATATTGATTCTCAAGATAAATCAACATATTCAGAGCAACATTCATCACACCAGAAAAGAAAGACTATCTTTACAAATGCAGAAGAAATCGAATCATTCGTGCAGAAGGAATCTATAGATCATATTTTTTCCGTTGCTTGCTTTGAGCATATATATGATTTAGAAACAGCTTTAAATAGTTGCTATAATTGCTTAAAAGAAGGTGGAACACTATATTCATATTTTGCTCCAATTTATTCTTACTTAACAAAAGGAGATCATGGTGTTATCCCAAAACATAAATCGTTACCAAATAAACCCATTGGATTACACCTTCTTTCAAGCATTGACCAGAGGAAGGCGTTGCAAGAAGCTGGAATCAATAGTCCAAATGAAATTCAGGACATTCTTGGGAGAATAAACTTCAACAGAATACCTAATAGACTCAAATATGAAGAGTATGAAAGGATCCTAACTGAATCTCCTTTTAGTGTAATTGATCTAGAGCGTTTGGATAGTCTAAATCTATCAAAAAATTATCCAAAAGAGTTTAATCAGATAAGAAGGTCAAACAAAAATGTTAGCAACTTGATTACTTGTGGATTTAGAGTCTTGATGGTAAAAGATTAAAATTTACCAGTATATTTAAAAACCAGAACTTTATAAATAACTATCAAATAGTTTAAATAAGTAGAGCCTTATTATTGTATTGATGTTTATTTATTGAAAGCAGAAGAATGCTTTCTGTTTTGAATTATAAGATACTTCTTGTTGAATCGTTATAAGTTTTACTAGGTGGTTTCTTGGTTTTAGATTAAATAGTCAATAAAGGTTTAAAAAAAGATCTTGATAAATTCAATGTTGAGTTATTCAAGAAGGTTAGTTTTTTTCACATTCATTCTCGAAATGATAAGCCTTGACAAAGCTTTCTTCTTTTAACAACAGGTAATTATCTATAACCAAGCAATCTAATGATGTGTTTATAAAAGTATCTATAGCTTGCCTAGGAGTTTCAACAATAGGTTGACCTTTTACATTAAAGGAGGTATTTAATAATACTGGTACACCAGTTTTTATATGAAAAGAAGTAATAAGTTTATGCAGTCTATTGTTCTCATAAGAAGTTACAGTTTGAACCCTAGCAGAATTATCAACATGAACTGTCGCCGGGCATTTTTCTGAGCCAAGATCAGTAGCTTGAATAGCGTATAACATATGAGGCGAAGGTTGTTTAATTTTAAAATATTCAGAGGCATACTCTAGGATAACAACTGGTGCAAAAGGGCGAAACTCCTCTCTAAACTTAATTCTATTATTGATAATATCTTTATTTGAAGCAGGATATGGTTTTGCTAATATACTTCTATGACCTAATGCACGTGGACCAAATTCAGATCTACCCTGATACCAGCCTATTATCTTATTTTCAATAAGTAGATCGGAAATTTGATCAACCATATCCACTGATTTATTAATAATATCAAACTCATTCTCAACAACGTCTGCTATATATTTTCTTGCATAAGATGGGCCAAGATATGCTACAGATTCATCCTTATCGCGTATTGAGAGTGGCCCTTTCTTATTAAGATCAGATGTTAACAAGGCAGCACCAATTGCAGTGCCATCATCAGAACTTGCTGGCTGTACAAAGATTTCATTAAATATGCCTGAGTCAAGCAACTTACCATTGTTTGAGCAATTTAGAGCCAATCCTCCGCTAAGACATAATGAGTGTAGATCAGGATACAATCTTCTAAGGGAAAGAATTTTTTGATGCACAACTTCTTCTATTCTTGCTTGCAAACCAGCTGCTATATTTCGAGTGTTCATTGATATTTCTGACTCGGGTATTCTTTTCAGACCAAAAAAGGATTTAAACTTATCTGATACCCAAGCATCTCTTTTATTTTGAAATTCAAAATAATCAAGGTTTAATTTTGTTTCTTGGCAATGGTCAAGTTGAATTATTTCTCTGAATAAATCTATATAAGTTCTACCTGTACCTTTAACTTCGCTGTTTGGGTCTCCATAAGGAGCTAAACCCATTACAATGCCTTCATCACAGTGATTTCTCCATCCTAGAAAGTTGGTGATTCCAGCATAAACTAAACCTAAAGAATTAGGGAAAAAATCATATTCTTTATACTCTTGAATTAGACCATCTAAAAAGATTGCTGAGGAGGCAGAACTTAGCTCTCCAAGGCCATCGAAGGAGCACAATAAAGCATTCTTAAAGCCACTTTGATATTGTGTCGCCCTTAAATGGCAATAATGATGCAATTGTTCGACAATAGGACCTTTATATTTTAATTGAGTCTTGATATCTTCCTTGATTTTTAACTGTTTACTTACATGATCTCTTTGTGCTTCAGTATTCGTAACAGGATATTTACTGCAAATACTAAAACGCTTTGATAAATAATTAATATCCATATTCATCCCAATAGAATCAATATCATCTATTGTTAAGTTATTGTTAGATAGTATGCAATTTATCGCATTCAAAGGGAAGGAGCTATCATGTTTAATTCTACTTACCCTCTCTTCAGATAGGGCAGTGATTAATTGACCATTGATAACCAAGGCTGCGGCTGAATCATGTCCGACATTAATTCCCAATACTTTCAATTGATACTCTCAATTTTGGTTTCTATCCAAATTATATTTGAATAGGCAACACTCATTTAGAATTACAACAGTCTACGGTCAACCAAATGCTATAATCGACTGCAGTGCAAGAGCTTTTAGTGCATCTGTGAAAAGGAAGTTATAGAAAACCCCCTTCTTCTTGCCTGAATCAAGGTCAATGGCAAACATCGATAGAAATAGATCTACTTCCTATTCTTGCTTAAAGCATTTGCCCTTATATCATTAAAATATCAAATATGTATATTTCCCATATCCAAAACATACTATTTTCTGCGGAGATCAATTACTTCTATTAGATTACTAACGGAGGAAGCTTTCTTAGGTCGATCTCCTTCTTCCAAAAATGCATTAAATATTCACGCAATTTCCATAGACCCTTAAGAGGGGAAAAGCATGAAAGGTTTCGGAGAATCGCAAAAACCTAAAAAAGAAAGAGTTGAAAATAAAAAGAGTATTTCCTCTTCAGAACAGATGATATCAACAGCAATAAAGTATCATTCTCAGGGAAATATTAGAGAGGCAGTAAAATATTATCAGCTGATAATTGATAAAGGTTTTTCTAATGCAATGGTTTATACAAACTATGGAGCAATCTATAAGCAAATAGGTGAAACAACAAAGGCAATAAAGCTCTATAAGAAAGCAATTAAACTTAATCCAGATTTTGCACAGGCACATTCCAACCTAGGGAACATATTGAGAGATATTGGTAAATTAAAAGAAGCAGAATTATCTACTCGCACGGCAATTCAACTCAACCCTAGTTTCGCAAATGCTCATTACAATCTAGGCAACATATTAAATGATCTTGGCAAATTAAAAGAAGCAGAATTATCTACTCGCAAGGCAATTCAACTCAATCCTAGTTTCGCAAATGCTCATTACAATCTGGGGAACATATTGAGTAATCTTGGCAATTCTAGAGAAGCATTTGATAGCTATCTTAAAGCGATTGAAATTAGCCCATCACTTCCTAATATTTATGTCTCAATAACTTACTTTTTAAAAAATGCAGACCTATCTAATCTGAATAAATCAAAATTAGAAAATATATTAAATCTTTTACTAGAACGTCAAGATGTATCTCACATAGAATTATTCCAAGTATTTAGCTTTCTATATAGCAAGCAAATATTAAGTAATCTAGAGAAATTAGATTCAGACTTTTCAGAAATAAAGGAACTTGTTAAAGATAAGCTCTTCAACAAAGCAATTAAAAAGATTATAT